>NZ_JAWDIC010000004.1:0-300000 GCF_032464895.1 Phycicoccus sp. M110.8 | reverse complement strand
CCGTGCGCGGACCGGTCGGCGCGCCGCGCGACAACGAGGTGCTCCCGTGACCGAGCAGCAGTCGACCCGCGAGGAGTCGCTGCGCTCGCTCGGTGCGCTCGTCTCCGACATCAGCCAGGACCTCTCGACGCTGGTGCGGCAGGAGGTCGCCCTCGCCAAGGCCGAGGCCAAGGAGAGCGCGACCCGCGCCGGCAAGGGCGCGGGCATGCTCGCCGGCGCCGGCGTGGCGGGCCAGCTCGCCCTCGTGTTCCTGTCCGTCGCCGTCTGGTGGGGGCTCGGGAACGCCATCGGCCGCGGCTGGTCCGGCCTGGTGGTCGCCGTCATCTGGGCGGTCATCGCCGCGGTACTGGCCGCCGTGGGCCGTGGACAGCTCAAGCAGGCCCCCGGACTGCCCCGCACGACGGACACGGTCAAGGACATCCCCGACGCCCTGAAAGGACACCAGACGCCATGACGCAGCCCTATGAGACCACCCACACCTACGAGACGAGCACGACCACCGTGCCGTCCACGACGTCGACCGACGACCCGGACGCGATCCGCCGGGAGATCGACCGCACCCGCGGTCGCCTCGCCGCCGACGTGGACACGCTCGGCAACTCGGTCAGCCCCTCCCAGGTGGCCCACCGCACCGTCGGGCGTGCCAAGGGCCGCGTGGCGTCCCTCAAGGACAGCGTCATGGGCACTGCCCACGACGTCGCCGGCGGCGCCAAGGACATGGGCAGCAGTGGCGCCGACACCGCGCAGCACGCGGTGCAGGCCACCACCGAGGTCCCCCACCGCGCTGCGCAGCGCGCCCGCGGCAACCCGCTCGCGGCCGGCGCCGTGGCCCTCGGCATCGGCTGGATCGTCGGCTCGCTCCTGCCGGCGAGCGAGAAGGAGCAGGAGCTCGCACGCAACGCCCGCGAGCAGGCGCAGCCGCTCGTCGAGGAGGCCAAGTCGGTGGCCCAGGAGGCCGGCCAGAACCTCAAGGAGCCGGCTGCGCAGGCGGCCGGTGCCGTCAAGGACCAGGCCCAGTCCGGCGTCGAGGAGGTCCGCCAGGAGGGCGCCGACAAGGCCCAGCAGGTCAAGGAGACCGCCCAGGACGCCGCGGGCAGCGCGTCCTCGGGCTCCTCGGGCTCCTCGGACACCTCGGGCACGTACGGGTCCTCCGGCACGTACGGGTCCACCTACGAGTCGCCGACGGGCTCCACCGGCTCGACCGGCTCCTCGGGCGGGAGCGTCGGCTCCTGACCGCCGACTCCCCCACGACCCGTGTGGACGGGACGGGCCCGGACCGACTGGTCCGGGCCCGTCCCGCGTCACGTGTCGGCCACGCGTTGCCCGCCCACCCTGCGCCGCGCGTCGGGCCGGGGCAGGCTGGGTGACCATGGAGGTGTACTCACGACTCGTCGAGACGCGCACGCCGGCGCGGCCCGAGGCGGTCGCCCTCGTCCTGCACGGCGGCGCCAGCCGGGGCCAGGCCATGCGGGTGAGCCCCACCCAGCTGTCGGTGCTGCGCATGGTGCCCATCGCGGGACGCCTTGCCCAGGCCGGGCGCGGACGCCTGGCGGTGTTCCGTCTCCTCAACTCGGCCCGCGGCTGGGACACCCACACCACCCCCGTCGACGACGTGCGATGGGCGCTGGGCCAGGTGCGGGAGCGGTATGGCGCGGACCTGCCCGTCGCCCTCGTGGGGCACAGCCTCGGCGGTCGCGCTGCGCTGCTGTCGGCGGCCGCTCCCCAGGTGCGGTCGGTCGTGGCCCTGGCCTCCTGGGTGTACCCGCAGGAGGCGGTGCCACCGGCGCCGGGGCGGGACGTGCTGTTCGTCCACGGCGACTCGGACCGCATCGCCAGCCTGGCCAACGCCCGGGCCGTCGCCCGCCGGCTCTCGGGCAGCGCGCGGGTCGGGTTCGTCACGGTGCGGGAGGGCAAGCACGCCATGCTCAGGCGGCACGCGGTCTTCGACGGCCTCGCCGCCGACTGGGTGCGCGCGACGCTGCTCGGGGACAGCGTGGGCGCCCCTGTCGACCGCCTCCGGGGCGGCGAGCAGCTGCTCCAGGTGTAGCCCGGCACGCCAGTCCCCGCCCAGCCCCTCTGGTGGCGGTCCCGGACGGCGCTGACCTGCGAGATGGTGACACCCCCGCCCGCACGGGTCTATGGTCGAAGTGGTCAAACCACGGCCTCGCGATCGTCCCCCGGAGGCTCGCCATGACCCTGACCGATCCCATCACGAGCACGGCCCCCACCGCGTTCCCCTACCGCTACGACACCGCCCTCGACGTCTGGGACGTCGACGAGCAGTGGCTGGCGCTGCACGGTCTGCCCCCGCACTGTCCCTTCACCACCGAGGACCTGCTCGAGTGCGTGGACCCGAATGACCGCCCGTCGGCCCGCACCTGGCTCGAGGAGCACCTCACGCAGCCCGGGTCGGCGTCGCACGCCTACCGGATGCGAGCCGGGCAGCGATCCGGTCGACGCGTACGCCTCGTTGCGCACACCGTGGCGGACCTGTCCATCCCCGGCGTCTTCCGCGTCGACGGCTTCCTCCTCGACATCACCGGCGACATCTCCCGCTGGCAGTCCGAGGCAGTGGAGGCGTCCTCGGCCTACCGGGCCACGATCGAGCAGGCCAAGGGGGCCCTCATGCTCGCCTTCTGCGTCGACGAGGAGACCGCCTTCCGGATGCTCTGCGGCTACTCCCAGCGCCGCAACGCCAAGCTGCGCGACGTCGCCGCGTTCATCACCGACGCCATCGGCGACCCGCACTTCGCCCACCCCGACCACCCGGTGGAGAGCCTCGTCGACGTGGTCACGCTGCTGCACGACGACCGCACCCACCTGCGTTCCGCTCCGACGACCGGTCACGCGGCCAGCGCCTGACCGGTCGTCCGCGCGAGCGGTCAGCTCCTGCCGGCACCGTCCACGGCGAGCCCGCGACGGGTCACCTCGTCCTTGGCCGCCGACCGCGTGGCCGCGAACCCACGGGTGCCGTCGAAACCTCCCCCGCGCAGCGTGTCGGCCACCTCGGCCACGGCGTGCAGTCCCGCCACCATGCGCCCCGCGACCTCGTCGTCGACGCGCGGCAGCAGCATCGTGAGCTCCTGGTGCTCCTCGGCCTCGGCGTGCCGCGTGACCGCGTCGGCCAGCTCGGCGAAGGTCTCCTCGAACTGCGGTGTGTCCACGTCGAACTGCTCGAGCTGCTGGACGAGCGCGCTGGCCTGGTGCTCCTCGTCGACCCGGTCCTTGGCCACGGTGGTCCCGTCGGCCACGGCCATGAGCGACGGGTGCAGCACGAGCTCCTCGACCGCCTCGTGCGCCGCCAGGTAGTGCTGGAACGACCGGTAGGCGCCGGCGCGCTCCTGCCCGTGCCCGTCCTGCACGGCCCGCACGAGGGTCGTGACGTGCCCGTGCTGCTCGTGGACGAGCGCGGTGACGGCGTCGTGGGGACCTGGCATGGGTTCGCCTTCCGTTGAAGTGCCTGGTGCTCCGGCGGCCGTGGTGGCGTGCCGGGGCGTATGCGTCGTCCTACCCGAGCGGTCCGGGACCGAAACCGCATCGGCGCCCTCGCGCCCACGCTGTCGTCGCTGGGCCTCGGCGAGGAGCTCGGCGAGGTGATGGGCCTGCCGGCCGCCGGCGAGCTCCGCCACCTGGGTGCGGCAGCTGAACCCGTCGGCCAGGACGAGGGCCTCCTCGGGCAGCCGGTCGAGCGCGGGCAGCAGGCCGTTCTCGGCGACCTTCCGGCTCGTCTCGAAGTGGCCGCGCTCGAACCCGAAGTTCCCGGCCAGCCCGCAGCAGCCGGACTCCAGCGCCGGGACGTCCAGTCCCATGTCCGAGAGCAGTGACGCGTCGGTGTCCCACCCCAGCACGGCGTGCTGGTGGCAGTGCACCTGTGCGGCACCGTCGACGGGTCGCGTGCCGCCGTCCCTGTCGCCGTGGGCGTCGCGGTCCCGGTCCGCGTCCCCGGAGCCGTCCGGCCACCACCTCGGCGCCTCCCAGCCCGGTGAGTGCTTCCCCAGCAGCTCCGCCAGCGTGACGGTCGCGTCGCGCAGTCGCGCCACCTCCCGGTTGTCGGGGAGCAGCTCGGGGCCGTCGCTGCGGAACACCGTCGTGCAGCTGGGCTCGAGGCCGACGACCAGGGCGCCGTCGCGGATGTCCGGCCAGAGCGCCGACGCCGTCCGGGACAGGGCCCGGCGCGCCGGACCGAGCTGCCCGGTGGAGATCCAGGTCAGACCACAGCACAGCGGCTCGCTCGGGACGACGACCTCCCACCCGGCCGCCCCCATCACCTCGACGGCCGCGTCGGCGATCCAGGGGTGGAAGTGGTTGGTGAAGGTGTCCGGCCACAGGACGACCCGGCCACGGCTCCCCCGCTCCTCGCCTTCGGCCTTCGTGCGAGCCTGCTGCGCCCAGCCGTCCTGGAACGACCGCTGCGCGAACCGGGGCACCTGGCGGGCGTCGAGCCCGGCCAGCCGCTCCAGCAGTGGCGCCACGCGGGACCCGCCCACGGCGTTGGCGACACGCGCGAGCCCGGCGCGGTGCACGGCATACGCCGCGAGCGGGAGCCAGCCGAGGGTGTAGTGGGACCGCGGGCGCAGGCGGTGCCGGTAGTGGTGGGAGAGGAACTCGGCCTTGTAGGTCGCCATGTCGACGTTGGCCGGGCAGTCGCTCTTGCACCCCTTGCACGACAGGCAGAGGTCGAGCGCGTCACGCACCGCCGTGGAACGCCACCCGTCGCGGATCGTGCCGTCGCGGTGCCCGTCGAGCATCTCGAAGAGCAGCCGCGCGCGCCCTCGCGTGGAGTGCTCCTCCTCGCCGGTCGCCTGGTACGACGGGCACATCACCGAACCCGCCTGGTGGCCGTGCTGCCGGCACTTGCCGACCCCGACGCAGCGGTTGGCGGCGTCGACGAACGACCCGCCGTCGTTCGGGTAGGCGAACTCCGGTCGGCCCATCGGCCGGGGCACCCACTCGCCCCCGAGCCGCAGGTCCTGGTCGAGCCGGCGCGCGCGGACGACCTTTCCCGGGTTCATCCGGTTCCGCGGGTCGAAGATGTCCTTGAAGTCCTCGAAGAGGCCCACCACCTCGGGCCCGAACATGATGGGCAGCAGCTCGCCCCGGCTCTGCCCGTCGCCGTGCTCACCGGAGAGCGAGCCGCCGTAGTCGCTGACGAGGTGCGCGGCCCGCTCCATGAAGCGCCGGTACTTCGCCACCCCCTCGTCGGTGTACAGCCCGAAGGGGATCCGCGTGTGCACGCACCCCTGGCCGAAGTGGCCGTAGAGGCTGGGGCCCGTCTCCCCCTCGTAGCCGAACTCCTCGAACAGCTTCTTCAGGTCGTGGAGGTAGTCGCCGAGCCGCTCGGGCGCGACCGCGGAGTCCTCCCAGCCCTCGAAGGTGTCCGCGTGGTGCGGGACGTGCGCGGTCGCGGCCAGCCCGGACTCGCGCACGAGCCACAGCTCGTGCTCGGCGTCGGGGTCGTCGAGGAACTTGACCTGGGGGTCGTGCTCGGTGTCCCCGAGCGCGTCGAGCATGCCCTGCGCCCGCTGGTCGGCCTCCTCGGTCGTGGCGCCGCCGAACTGCACCATGAGGTAGCCCGTCCCCTCGGGCAGCTCGCGCAGCGCCTTGGCGTTGAGGTGCTTGATCTTGTTGTCCACCAACAGCTTGTGGTCCAGGCCCTCGAGCGCGATCGGCTCGTGCTCGACGATGGCGGGGACCGCCCTGGCCGCGGCGACGATGTCGCGGAACCCCAGCACCACGAGGGTCTTGTGCTCCACGACGGGCACGAGCCGCAGCTTGGCGCGCAGCACCGTGACGAGGGTCGACTCGCTGCCGACGAGCGCCTTCGCCATGTTCAGGTTGTTCTCCGGCAGGAGGCTGTCGAGGTTGTACCCCGAGACGCGCCGCGGGATGTCGGGGAACCGCTCGCGGATGAGGTCGGCGTGGTCGGCGGCGAGGGCGCGGGCGCGCCGGTAGACGGAGGCGCGCAGGTCGCCGTGCCGCTCGATCTCGGCGTACTCCTCCTCGCTCGTCTCACCGCACCAGAACCGGGTGCCGTCGTAGAGCAGGACCTCGAGCGCCACGACGTTGTCGACGACCTTGCCGGTGCGCTGGGCCGTCGCGCCGCAGGAGTTGTTGCCGATCATGCCGCCGAGCGTGCAGTTCATGTGCGTGGCCGGCTCGGGACCGAAGCGCAGGTGGTGCTCGGCCAGGTCGGCGTTGAGCCGGTCGAGCACGATACCCGGCTCGACGACGCAGGTGCGCGCCTCGCGGTCGACCTCGAGCAGGGCGTTGCAGTACTTGGACCAGTCGACGACGACGGCGGTGTTCGTGCACTGGCCGGCCAGGCTCGTGCCGCCGCCCCGGGACAGCAGGGGCACGTCGTGCCGGCGGCAGACGGCCACCGCGGCGGCACCGGCCGCCACGGTCCGCGGGACTACCACCCCGATGGGCACCCGGCGGAAGTTCGACCCGTCCGTGGAGTATGCCGCGCGGCTCCCGGCGTCGAACCTCACCTCCCCGTCGACCTCCCGCCGCAGGTCCCGCTCGAGGGCCTCGTACGTCGCCGCCGTCGTGTCCGTCGACCGGGTCGTCGCCGTCGTGGGGTTCGCTGCCATCGGGGTCTCCTGTCCTGCGCCGGTAGCTCCTGGGAACTACCCGTGCCGGGTCCGGCGCAACCCGGTACGGGAGGTCAGGTCCTGCCGATCGGCCAGAGGCCGTCGTCGTGCACCTCCCCCGCCGCCTCGGCGAAGGCGAGGAGGCCGCGGGTGAGGTCGGCCCGGTCGGCAGGTTCCATGCGCTGCAGCACGCGTCGCAGCGCTCGGCGGCGGCGCTGCATGATCCCGTCGAGGACGTGGTGCCCGGCAGGTGTGAGAACCAGCCGCACGTGACGGCGGTCGCTGGGGTCCTCGAGGCGCTGCATCAGGCCGCCGCGCACCAGGCGGTCGCACACGCGCGTCGCGTTGGACGGGTGGATGTCCATCCACTCGGCCAGGGCGCTGAGGTTGCAGTCGGGGTGGGCTCGGGTGAGCACGAGCATGCGGACCTGTGCGGGAGTGAGGTCGGTGTCGGACCCCTCGACGGTGACCGCCACGAAGGCCCGAGCGGCCCCCATGGCAGCATCAAGCTCGGCGGCCCTCGGTGCGGGCCGCCGACGAGTCCGGAGCGCGCGTGCGGACGTGCTCATGGGGTCTCCCTCCCGCGACGTCCACGACCGGCCGGTCCGGCCGTGGAAGATCCTCATCATGATGCAGTCGTTGCGCAGGCGCAATCGTTGCAATTCGACTTGCGACTCGCGCATCGTTGCCGTTGCATCGAAGACATGTCCTCATCGCAGACAGTCGTCGTCACCGGCGCCACGGCGGGGATCGGCCGGGCCACAGCCATCGCCTTCGCGGCAGAGGGCGCACGCGTCGCCCTCCTCGCCCGCGGGCAGGACGGCCTCGAGGGGGTCGCCCGCGAGGTCGAGGCAGCCGGCGGGCACCCACTGACCCTGTCGGTCGACGTCGCGGACGCTGCAGCCGTCGAGGAGGCTGCGGAGACGGTCGAGGCCCGGCTCGGGCCGATCGACGTGTGGGTGAACGTGGCGTTCACGTCCGTCTTCGCGCCGTTCCACGAGATCACCGCGGACGAGTTCCGGCGGGTCACCGAGGTGTCGTACCTCGGCTTCGTCCACGGCACGATGTCCGCCCTGAAGCGCATGCGTGCCCGCGACCGCGGGACGATCGTCCAGGTCGGCTCGGCCCTCGCCTACCGCGGCATCCCGCTGCAGAGCGCGTACTGCGGTGCCAAGCACGCCATCCAGGGCTTCAACGAGTCGCTGCGCTGCGAGCTGCTCCACGAGCGCAGCCACGTGCGGGTGACCATGGTGCAGATGCCGGCGGTGAACACCCCGCAGTTCGGCTGGGTGCTGTCCCGCCTGCCACGGCACGCCCAGCCCGTGCCGCCGATCTACCAGCCTGAGGTCGCGGCGCGCGCCGTCGTGTACGCCGCCCACCACCCCCGCCGACGCGAGTACTGGGTCGGCTCCAGCACCGCCGCGACCCTCGCGGCCAACGCCATCGTCCCCGGGCTCCTGGACCGCTACCTCGGCCGCACCGGCTACGACTCGCAGCAGACCGACCAGCCACGCGACCCCGACCAGCCCGTGAACCTCTGGAACCCTGCCGACGGCCGCGACGGCAAGGACTTCGGCACGCACGGCATCTTCGACGGCAAGTCCAAGGACCGCTCCGTGCAGCTGTGGGCCTCCCACCACCACGGCCTGCTCGGCGCCGTCGGAGCGGCTGTCGTCACCGCCGGCCTGGGGGCCTGGGCGCGCCGGAGCTCCTGATGGAGACCAGCTCGCCTCTTCCGCTCCGGGGCCTGGGCGTGCTGTCGGTCGTCCAGGGCGCGGCATACCTGCTCGCCACCCGGCGCCTCCTGGAGCTCGTCGCCGGACGACCGCCCGCACCTGCCGAGGTGCCGGTGACCCGGGTCCTGGGCGCGCGCCTCGTGGTGCAGGGCGTCGTCCTGTGCCTGGCGCCGGCGAGCGAGCTGCCCCGCGTCGGCAGGCGTACCGCCGCCGTCGACGGGGTACACGGTCTGTCGATGGCAGCCCTCGCCGGCGCCTCACCCCGTCACCGCCCGGTCGCCCTGGCGAGCGCGCTGAGCGCCTTCACGTCCGCCCTCGCCACCTACGCCCTCGTCCCCCGTCCACGCCACAGGAGGTACCCATGAGCCAGACCACTGCCGACCACGTCCTCGCCCGGCTGCGCGAGTGGGGGGTCGACCACGTCTTCGGGTATGCCGGGGACGGCATCAACGGGCTGCTCGCCGCGTGGGCGCGGGCCGACGACGCCCCCGCGTTCGTCCAGGCCCGGCACGAGGAGATGGCCGCGTTCGAGGCCGTCGGCTACGCCAAGTTCTCGGGGCGCCTCGGGGTCTGCACCGCCACGTCGGGCCCCGGGGCCATCCACCTGCTCAACGGCCTCTACGACGCCAAGCTCGACCACGTCCCGGTCGTGGCGATCGTCGGCCAGACCGCGCGCTCGGCGATGGGCGGCTCGTACCAGCAGGAGGTCGACCTCGCGACGCTCTACAAGGACGTCGCGTCCGACTTCGTCGAGACGGTCAACGTGCCCGAGCAGCTCCCGAACGTCCTCGACCGCGCCATCCGGACGGCCATGTCGGCGCACGCACCGACCGCGATCATCATCCCCTCGGACGTGCAGGAGCTCGAGTACACGCCGCCGAGCCACGAGTTCAAGATGGTGCCGTCCTCGCTCGGCGTCCGGTGGCCGACGGTCGCGCCCGACGACTCGGCGCTGCAGGAGGCGGCCGACATCCTGAACTCCGGCGAGAAGGTCGCGATGCTCGTCGGCCAGGGTGCGCGCGGCGCACGGGCGGAGGTCACCCAGGTGGCCGAGCTGCTGCAGGCCGGGGTCGCGAAGCCGTTGCTGGGCAAGGACGTCCTGTCCGACGACCTCCCGTTCGTCACGGGATCGATCGGGCTGCTCGGCACACGTCCGAGCTACGACCTGATGCAGGACTGCGACACGCTGCTCATCGTCGGCTCGAGCTTCCCGTACACCCAGTTCCTCCCCGAGCTGGGCAAGGTCCGTGCCGTGCAGATCGACGTCGACGCCGGGCGGATCGGCATGCGCTACCCGACCGAGCTCAACCTGGTCGGCGACGCCGCGACGACCCTGCGCGCCCTCGTCCCGATGCTGAAGCCGCGCGAGCGCGGCTCGTGGCGCGAGGACATCGAGAAGGGCGTCGCGTCGTGGTGGGAGACGATGGCGAAGGAGGCCGAGGTCCCCGCCGAGCCGGTGAACCCGATGAAGCTGTTCTCCGAGCTGTCCACCCGGCTCCCCTCGAACGCGATCGTCGCCGCCGACAGCGGCTCGTCGGCCAACTGGTACGCCCGGCAGCTGCGGTTCCGGGACGACATGCGGGGCTCGCTCTCCGGGACGCTGGCGACCATGGGGCCGGGCGTGCCGTACGGCATCGGCGCGAAGTTCGCCTGCCCCGACCGGCCGGTCATCGTCTTCGCCGGGGACGGCGCGATGCAGATGAACGGGCTGGCCGAGCTCATCACGGTCAAGCGCTACTGGGAGCACTGGTCCGACCCGCGGCTCGTCGTCGCCGTCCTGCACAACAACGACCTCAACCAGGTGACGTGGGAGATGCGCGCCATGGGCGGCTCCCCCAAGTTCCCCGAGTCCCAGACGCTGCCCGACGTCGACTACGCGGCCTTCGCCGCCAGCCTGGGCCTCGCGGCCCGCACCATCACCTCCCCCGACGAGCTCGGGCCCGCGTGGGAGCAGGCCCTGGCCGCCGACCGGCCGACGCTGCTCGACGTGCACACCGACCCCGACGTCCCGCCCATCCCGCCGCACGCCACCTTCGAGCAGGTGAAGAACTCCGCGGCAGCGCTGCTGCACGGCGACGAGGACCGCTGGGGTGTCCTGCGTGAGGGCATCCGCACCAAGGCCAAGGAGGTCCTCCCGGGAGGTCACTCGTGAGCCCCACCCACCACAAGGTCGTGCCCGGCCGCGAGGCCACGGCCCCACAGGTGGCCGGCCCCGGCCCGGCGGTCGAGGGCCTGGAGGCGGTGGCCCTCCGGCTGCCGGTCGACGCCGACGAGGAGACCGACGGCACTGCCCGTTGGGACGCCACCACGATGGTCCTCGTCCGTGCCCACGCCGCGGGCGTGACGGGCACCGGGTGGACGTACGGCCCCGCCGCGTGCGCCGCGATCGTCGACGAGCTGCTCGCGCCGGTCGTCCTGGGGCGCCCGGCATACGGGGTGCCCGGCTCGTGGCTCGCGATGGTGCGGGCCGCCCGCAACTCCACCCGCGCGGGCGCCGTCGGGTATGCCGTGTCGGCGGTGGACGTCGCTCTCTGGGACCTCCACGCGCGGCTGCTCGGGGTTGCCGTCCCGGATCTGCTGGGGCGGGTGCACGACGAGGTGGACGTCTACGGCAGCGGCGGCTTCACCAGCTACGACGACGACCGCCTCGCAGACCAGCTCGACAGGTGGGTGCGCGGCCAGCGAATCCCCCGCGTGAAGGTCAAGATCGGGCGGCCCGGCGGTGCCGACCACGCCCGGGACGTGGAGCGCATGCGCCTGGCCCGGGACACGATCGGCGACGCGACCGAGCTCTACGTCGACGCCAACGGCGCGTACTCCGCGAAACAGGCGGTGCGCACGTTCGAGGCTGCCCAGTCCGCCGGGGCTGCCGTCACGTGGTTCGAAGAACCGGTGTCCTCCGACGACCTCGCGGGACTGGCCCTGGTGCGGCAGCTCGTCGACGCCGACGTCGCCGCGGGCGAGTACGGCACCGACATCGGCTACTTCGAGACGATGTGCCGGGCGGGCGCCGTCGACTGCCTCCAGGTCGACGCCACCCGCTGCGGCGGCTGGACCGAGTGGCTCCGGGCCGCCGCGGTCGCCGCGGCCCACCACCTGGACGTCTCGGCCCACTGCGCCCCGCACCTGCACGCGCCGGTCGCCGCTGCGACACCGAACGTGCGGCACCTGGAGTGGTTCCACGACCACGTCCGGTTCGAGGACGCGGTGTTCGACGGCACGCTCGACCCCTGCGGCGGCAGCGTCCGGCCGGCGCCGGACCGGGCCGGGCACGGGCTGACCGTGGACGAGGACGCCGTCGAGCGGCTGCGGGTGGCCTCGTGAGCACGCCCGACGGCCCGCCGCTGTGGGCCGAGTTCCCGCCCCACTCGCTGCGCGACTACGCCCTGCTCGCCGACGGCCACCGGGGCGCCCTGGTCGGCCCGCGCGGCGACGTGGTCTGGCTGTGTGCACCGCGGTGGGACAGCGACGCGGTCCTCGCCTCCCTCGTCGGGGGCGACGGCGGGTATGCCGTGACGCCGGTCGAGCCGTGCGTGTGGGGCGGCTACTACGAGCCAGGCACCCTGGTCTGGCGGGACCGCTGGGTGACCCCCAGCACCGAGATCGAGTGCCGTGAGGCCCTGGCCTACCCCGGCGACCCGGACACCGTGGTGCTGCTGCGCCGGGTCGACGCCGTGGCCGACCGGGCCGACGTCCGGGTCGTGCTGGACCTGCGGGCGGGCTTCGGGAAGGAGCCGTGGCGTGACCTGCGCCGTCACGACGACGGCAGCTGGACGGCCACCGTGGGCGAGCACCGCATGCGCTGGCGCGGAGCGCCGGACGCAGTCGTGGACGCCGACGGACGCCTGCGGGCGCACCTGTCCGTCGCGCCCGGGGAGCACCACGACCTCGTCCTAGAGATCGGACGGATCCACGACGGCCCCGTTCCCTCCGCGGACGAGCTGTGGGACCGGACGACGGCGGCATGGCACGACCGTGTGCCAGACGCGTTCGGGCACACGGCCGCCCCGCGGGACGCCCGGCACGCCTACGCCGTCCTGTGCGGCATGACGCACCCTGAGGGCGGGATGGTCGCCGCTGCCACGCTCGGCCTGCCCGAGAAGGCCGACGAGTCCAACTCCTACGACTACCGCTACGTCTGGCTCCGCGACCAGGCCTACGTCGCCATGGGGTCGAGCGCTGTCGGCCGACCCGAGCTGCTCGACAGCGCGGTCCGGTTCGCGACCGAGCGCGTCCTCGACGGCGGCGCGCTGCGCCCGGCATACCGGGTGGACGGCACCGGCCTCCCGCACGAGCGGCGCCTGGACCTGCCCGGCTACCCCGGTGGCTGCGACGTGGTGGGCAACTGGGTGCGCGGGCAGACCCAGCTCGACGAGTTCGGGGAGCTGCTGCAGATGTATGCGCGCGCGGCCTGCCTCGACCGGCTCGACGGCGACGGCTGGCGCGCGGTGCAGGCACTGGTGCGGCACGTGGAGACGGCCTGGGACCAGCCCGACGCCGGCATCTGGGAGCTGGACGACCACTGGTGGACGCACTCGCGCCTCGCGTGCGTGGCCGGCCTGCGCGCGGTGGCACGCGAGGCCCCACGCGCGGAGGCGTCCCGGTGGGACCAGCTCGCCACGAAGGTCCTGCACCACACCACGCAGCGCTGTCTCGCGCCGGACGGGTCGTGGCAGCGCGCGCAGGACGTGACCGGTCCCGATGCCGCCCTGCTGCTGCCGCCGGTGCGCGGCGCGCTGCCCGCGGACGACCCGCGGACGCGGCGCACGCTCGAGGTCGTGGGCCGCGAGCTCGTCGAGGACGGCTACCTGTACCGCTTCTTCGATGGGGACGACGGTGACCACCGGCTCGGGGTGAGCCAGGGGGCGTTCACCATGTGCGGGCTGATGATGGCGCTGGCGCTGCACCACCAGGGTGACGACGTCGAGGCGGTGCGCTGGTTCGAGCGAAACCGGGCCGCGTGCGGCCCTCCCGGGCTGTATGCCGAGGAGTACGACGTCCAGCAACGGCAGCTGCGGGGCAACCTGCCGCAGGCGTTCACGCACGCCATGCTGCTGGAGACGGCTGGCGTCCTCAGCCGCTGACCAGGTGGTTGGAGTTGTTCTCCCGCAAGGGGTTGCTGACCTCGAGCTGCCCGTGCTCGACCAGCCAGCGCACCGCCTCCAGCGCGGCGTCCTCGGGCTCGTACCGCGGCGTCCAGCCGAGCAGGCCGCGCGCCTTGTCGATGGCCAGGTACTGGCTGCGGTTCAGGTGGGCCCAGCTGGTGTCGGCGTGCTCGTCGGTCGTGCCCGCGCGGAACTCCTCCCACGTCTGCGGCTGCACGGCCACCTCCTGCCCGAACCAGCCCGCGGCGATCTCGGCGTACCCGCGCACGGTCAGGGCACTGGGTGCGACGACGTTGAAGGACTCCCCCGCCGCGGCGTCGCGGTGCGTCACCGCGAGCTCGAACGCCTGGGCGACGTCGTCGGCGTGGACGTGGTGCAGCAGCTCGGCGCCGCTGCCGGGGACGGCGAGCGGCTCACCGGCGGACAGGGTGCGCCAGACGCCGGGGTCGAGGTTGCCCAGCGGCCCGATCGGCGCCCACCCGGGGCCCGTGATGTGCCCGGGGTGCAGCGAGGTCGTGACCAGCCCGCCGGTGCGCGTCTCCTCCTCGAGCATCCGGGCGATGGCGTCCTTGGCGACGCCGTACTCGTCGGTCGGCGGTCCTGCTGCCGCACCGTCCTCGCGGATCGGCAGCTTGCGGCTCGGGCCGTAGCGCCACACCGATCCGCAGTGCACCAGGTGCCCGACCTCCCCGCGCAGCCGCTCGACCAGGGCCGAGGCGGACTCGACCGTGAAGCAGACGAGGTCGACGACCGCGTCGGCCCCCAGGTCCGCGACCCGGCCGGGGAACGACCCGTCGCCGTCCTCGGCCTCACGGTCGACCGCGATCCGCTCGACCTGCTGCCACTCGGGCGCGGAGGCGTAGGGCTCCCGGGTGCCGCGGCTGAGGACGACAACCTCGTGGCCGGCGCGCACCAGGCGCGGGACGAGGAACGTTCCGATGTGGCCGGTCCCACCGACGACGACGACCTTCATCCTGCGACCCTACGGGCGTGGCGCGGATGTGGCGCGCGCGACGGGCCGACACGTGCCGACACGTGCCGACGCCCGCCGACACCTGCCGACACCACCGCGGGGACCTTGCCCGCGCGAGGCCACCCGGCGCATCGTGGTGTCGTGGCCAGGACGAGGAAGTGGGACGAGCTCAGCCCGGGCACCCGGCGGTTCGTGGTGGTCGCGGGCGCGGTCGAGGCGGCGCTGAAGGTGGCCGCCCTCGTCGACCTCGCGCGCCGGCCGGCCGAGCAGGTGCGCGGGCCCAAGTGGCGCTGGGCCCTGGCGGTCGCCGCAGCAAACTCGTTCGGACTCGTGCCCCTGGCGTACTTCCGGTGGGGTCGCCGTCAGGGCAGGTAGCGGCGGGCCCCGGCCTGCTGCACGGCATACGCGGGGGTCGCGACGGGGATGGTCTGGACGCTCTGCCCGGTGGCGGGCGACTGGACCATGAGGCCGGACCCGGCATACATCGCCACGTGGTGCACGTAGCCGCTGGAGGTGGCGTAGAAGAGCAGGTCCCCGGGCACCGTGGACGTGGACGCGACACGACGACCCGCGAGTGCCTGCGCGTCCGCGTCGCGCGGGATCCGCACGCCGTGGACCCGGTAGACCAGGGACGTCAGCCCCGAGCAGTCGAACCCGAAGCCGGACCGTCCCGCCCACAGGTACGGCAGCCCGGTGAACCCCCGCGCCGAGGCCACGACGGACGCGCCGGTGGCCGGCAGCGCACGACCGTCGGTGCTCGTCCGCACCACGGCCGTGGGGTCGACCCGCCGCACCACACCGCCCGGGAGGGCCACCTGCACGAGGCCGCCGGCGGTGCCGAGCACGGGCAGCCAGGTGCCGAAGCTCACCTCGACGACCCGGGCGGCGGCAGCCGTGTCGCCGCGCAGCCACGCCGTCCGCGCCACCACGGTGGCGGCCTGCGTGCCCGAGCGTGGGGCCACCGCGCTCAGCTGGCGCACGGGGACCCAGCCCGGGTAGCCCCGAGCGTCCTTGGGCGTCGGCTGGTCGGGCGCGACGACCGACGCCCAGGAGCCGCTCACGGCGGTGACCAGGAGCCGGTCCCCGAGCAGTGACTGCGTCTCCGCGCGACCCTGCAGGCCCCTGCGGTCTGCGAGCGTCATCGCGGCGAGCCACCCCCGGACGTCGGCAGGCGCCCGCAGGGCCGGCGCGTCGACCGCGCGCGGGGACGACGGCGTGCTCCACAGCGTGGCGACGGAGACGGCGACCCAGGCCGGCTGCCCAGCTCGGACGGGGGGTGCCGTCGACGGTCGGGGCGTGGTGCTGCCGGTCCGCGGGGTGGTGGCCGTCGTCGTGGACGGCGGCCGCGTGGGTGTCGTCCTAGGTGAGGGTCGGGTCGTGGGGCCCTTGGGCTGCGGCGACGTCGGGGTCGTGGCGCGCGTCCCCGTGGCCGGCGGGGACGAGGGCGGCTGCGTCGTGGCGCACGCCGTGAGCAGCGCCGCGGACAGCACCACCGTCAGCAGTGCGCGCAGCTGCGGCCGCACGGCTCGGCCCGTCCGGGCACCCCTCTCCACGCGACCACCGTGCCGTGGTGTCGGCCGGCGGCGTCAGTGCCGGAGGTCCTCCAGTCGCCCGCGTCAGGCCTGCGCGGCGTCCTCGTATGCCGGGGTGAGCTCCTGCCAGCGCGCGTGCCAGTCCGGGGCCGCCTCCTCGGAGGACCAGCCGCCGGGATGCGCCGACCCGCCGCTGGCCAGCGAGCGGGCGAGGTCCTCGAGGTGGACCTGCCACCCGGCGCCGTAGAAGTGCAGGGCGCCCACGGGCAGGCCGCGCTCCTCGACCACCAGTCGCGTCCGGCCGCCCTCGGGGGTGAGCCAGGCCTCGACCTGTCCCTCCTCGTCGGTGCCCGGGGCTGTCGTGAGCAGCAGGTGGGAGGGCGCCTCGCAGACCTCGATGGTGACCGCGCCGGTCCACGTGCTGGTGAAGACGGCGTGCGCCGTCCCTCCCTCGCGCAGGTCGCCGGAGACCTCCGCGATCCAGCGCGCGAGCCGCTCGGGCTGGGTGCAGGCCGCCCAGAGGTCGTCGACGTCGGTGTCGAAGACGTCCTCGACCCGCACCGCCCCTCGGGTGTCGTCCAGCGCCCTCGTCGTCCCCAGGATGGTCATCGTCGTGCCCTCTTCCCTCGTGCGATCTCGGTGTGCAGTGCGTCGAGCCGGTGCTGCCACAGGACCCGGTAGCCCTCGAGCCACTCGTCCACCGGCGCGAGCGCCTCGGGACGAAGGCTGTAGATGCGTCGCTGCGCCTCCTGGCGCACGTCGACCAGCCCCGCCTCGCGGAGAACCCGCAGGTGCCGCGAGACGCCGGGCCTCGCGATCGGCAGCGCGTCGGCCAGCTCCCCGGCCGTCGCCGGGTGGTCGCGCAGGATGTCGAGCACCGTCCTGCGGCTGGGGTCGGCCAGCGCCTGCATCACCGCGTCCATGGTCGTGAGCGTACCCACTCCGTTACGTAACCGCAAGGGTACGCACCGGGGGACGCCGCCACGTCCCCAGCCCGCAAGACAACGGTTGCGCGGCAACCCGCGGGACAACAACCCGAGGTATGCCGGGCAACCGTTGTCTTGCGAGGGCGGGTCGGGTGGTCGCGCGGCGTGCGTCCGGTGGCCGCGCCCTCAGCGCAGGACCAGGACCACCACGTCGACCAGCGCGATGCCCACTGCCGCCACGAAGGGCCACCTCCCGCGCAGGACCACGGTCGCGACCGCGAGGACGACACACAGGCCCAGGCCGACCACTGCCCACGCCGGCGCACCCCCCGCCGGCCCGAACGTCGCCACCACCGAACCGGCCAGCAGCACGACCGCGGCCACCACGCGGACCCGCCGCGCCCCCAGCCGCTGTGGCAGGCCGTGCACGCCGGTCACGGCGTCGTCGGCGAGGTCCGGAAGCGCGTTCAGCAGGTGGGCCCCCACACCGAGCAGCGCGCCGGTGAGGACCATCCACGGCGGCGGCCACTCCCGTCCGGGCCCCGCCAGGGACACGACCGCCGGCAGCGCCCCGAAGGCCACGGCATACGGCACCGCGGACCACGCGGTGCGCTTGAGCCCGAGGTTGTATGCCCAGCCGGACGCCACCCCGAGGCCGAGGTGCACGACCGCCGAGCGCCAGCCGCACGCGAGCGAGAGCCCGACGCAGGCCACGGCAGCGACGCCGATGGCGGTCCGCACCATCGGCTCCGCCACCTCCCCGCTGGCCAAAGGCTTGTCCGGCCGCCCGACGACGCGGTCCCGCGCTGCGTCGATGACGTCGTTGGACCACCCGATGGTGAGCTGCCCGGCGAGGACCGCCCCCGTCACGAGCAGCAGGGCCGACCTCGGCAGCCCCAGCGCAACCGCGAGCAGCGCGGTCAGCACCGTGACGGCGACCGTCGGGCCGGGGTGGCACGCCCGCACCAGCCCGAGGACGGGAGCGGAGGACGCGGGAGCTGACGCGTTGCGTCCTGGTCGCTCGGGCACGGGCCCACCCTAGGCGCGGAGGGCACGCGCAGGACCGCGCCCGTCGGTGAGCACCGACCGTGGCGCCGATCACGACGCCCCTCATGAGGCGCAGGGGTCCCCGCTGTGCCTAGGCTCGTGCGGTGACCCGCATCGCCTCAGTCGCCGGAGTGCTCCCCGACCACCGGTACCCGCAGGCCGAGGTCACCGCCGCCCTCGCCGACATGCTCGGCGCCAAGGGCGTGGACCGCGCCCTCCTCGAGCGGATCCACGCCAACGCCGGCGTCAGCCAGCGGCATCTGGCGCTCCCCCTGGAGCGGTATGCCGCGTTGCGCGACTTCGGCCAGAGCAACGACGCGTTCATCGCGGCGGCCGTCGAGCTCGGGGCTCAGGCCGTCGTCGACGCCCTGAAGGACGCCGACCTCACCCCCGCCGACGTCGACCTCATCCTCTCCACGACCGTGACCGGGCTGGCCGTGCCGTCCCTCGACGCGCGCATCGCCGCCCGGATCGGCCTGCGGCCCGACGTGAAGCGCGTGCCGGTCGTCGGGCTGGGCTGCGTCGCCGGGGCCGCCGGCGTGGCGCGCGTGCACGACCACCTGCTCGGCCACCCGGACGACGTCGCGGTGCTGCTGTCGGTCGAGCTGTGCAGCCTCACCGTCCAGCACGACGACACCTCGACCGCGAACCTCGTGGCCAGTGGGCTGTTCGGGGACGGCGCCGCGGCCGTCGTGCTGCTCGGCGCTGCCCGAGCAGCGGCACGGGCCGCCGCCGACACCGCGGCCGAGGGCGAGGACGAGGACGACGACGAGGGCGGCCCGACCACCGGGACCGCGACCTCCGTCGCCGGCGCCCGGCCCGACGTGCGGGTGCTGTCGACGCGCAGCCGCCTCTACCCGGACAGCGAGCGCGCGATGGGCTGGGACGTCGGAGCCACCGGGCTGCGCATCGTCCTCGGCGTCGAGGTGCCCGAGCTGGTGCGCACCCACCTGCGGGCCGACGTCGACGGCTTTCTCGCCGACCACGGTCTCACCCGGGCGGACGTCGGCTTCTGGGTGGCGCATCCCGGCGGCCCGAAGGTGCTCGAGGCCATGGAGGACGCCCTCGAGGTGCCGGACGACGCACTCGGCGTCACCTGGCGGTCGCTGGACCGGATCGGCAACCTCTCGTCCGCCTCGGTCCTGCACGTCCTCGCGGACACCCTGCGCGAGCGGCCGCCGGCTCCCGGGTCGTACGGCATGCTCATGGCCATGGGACCCGGGTTCTGCCTCGAGATGGTGCTCCTGCGGGCCGTGGGCTGAGGTCGCCGTGGACACCTCCCAGCTGCTGTACGCAGCCCTCGTCGTCGCGGTCGGCCTCGAGCGCGTGGCGGAGCTCGTCGTCTCCCGCCGGCACGCCGACTGGGCGTTCCGCCGCGGCGGGGTGGAGTTCGGGCGCGGCCACTTCCCCGCGATGGTGGCGCTGCACACGGCCCTGCTCGTGGGCGCGCTCGTCGAGGTCGTGGTCGCGGACCGGCCGTTCGTGCCGGCCCTGGGCTGGCCCATGCTCGTCCTCGCCCTGGCGTCGCAGGCCCTGCGCTGGTGGTGCATCGCCACCCTCGGGTCGCAGTGGAACACCCGGGTCATCGTGGTGCCCGGCCTGCCGCTCGTCAGCGGCGGCCCCTACCGGGTCCTGCGCCACCCGAACTACGTGGCGGTCGTCGTCGAGGGGTTCGCCCTCCCCCTGGTGCACAGCGCCTGGGTGACGGCCGTGGCGTTCACGGTGCTGAACGCGGCACTGCTGACGGTGCGCATCCGCGTGGAGGAGCGGGCGTTGCACCCGCAGCAGGCCCCCGCATGAGCGGCAGCGGGCCGGTGGACGTGCTCGTCGTGGGCGGCGGGCCGGTGGGCCTCGGCTGTGCACTGTATGCCGCGCGGAACGGCCTTGCGGTGCAGGTCCTGGAACCGCGCAGCGGCCCCGTCGACAAGGCCTGCGGGGAGGGCTTGATGCCCGGTGGGGTGTCGGCCCTGGCCGACCTGGGCGTCGCGCCGGACGGACACCCGTTCCGTGGCATCCGCTACCTCGGCCCGACGGCGAGCGCCGTCGCCGACTTCCGCGCCGGCACCGGTCTCGGGGTCCGGCGCACCGAGCTGCACGACCGCCTCTCGGCGCAGGTCGCCCGCGCAGGGGTCGAGGTGCTGCCCCTCGCCGTCGACCGCCTCGAGCAGTACGCCGACCGCGTCGAGGTGCGCACCCACGGCCCCCACGGCGTCGCGGGGCCGGCCCTCACCGCCCGCCACGTCCTCGCCGCCGACGGCCTGCACTCCCCGACCCGGCGCCTGCTCGGGCTCGACCACCCGGCGGGCGGGCGGCCGCGGTTCGGGCAGCGGCAGCACTTCCGGGTCGCGCCGTGGTCCGACCACGTGGACGTCCTTTGGGGCGCCCACGCCGAGGCGTACGTGACGCCGGTCGCCGACGACGTGGTGGGCGTCGCGGTGCTGAGCGACCGCCGGGCGACGTTCGCCGAGCACCTCGCCGGCTTTCCGCCCCTGATCGAGCGGCTCGCCGGACGTGAGGCCGTCTCCCCCGTCGCCGGCGCCGGGCCGCTGCGGCAGCGCAGCCGCCGCCGCACGGCCGGCCGGGTGCTGCTCGTGGGCGACGCCGCCGGCTACGTCGACGCCCTCACCGGCGAGGGCATCTCCCTCGGCCTCGCCCAGGCCCGCGCCGCGGTGGCCGCGCTCGTGTCCGGACACCCCGCGCAGTACGAGCGCGGGTGGCTCGCGGCCACGTGGCGCTGCTCGGTGCTGACCGGGGCGCTGCGCCAGGCGACCCGTCCGCGCGTGGCCCGCCGGGTGCTGGTCCCGGCCGCCGCGGCCGCGCCGTGGGTGTTCTCGGCCGCCGTCAACGAGCTCGGGCGGGCGGCGTGACCGAGCTCGTGGTCCTGCTCGACGAGCGCGGGAATGCCGTCGGCACGATGCCCAAGGCGGCCGTGCACCACGGCTCGACGCCCCGGCACCTGGCGTTCTCGGCATACCTCTTCGACTCCACGGGGGCCCTGCTCGTCACCCGTCGCGCCCTCGGGAAGGCGACCTTCCCGGGCCTGTGGACCAACACCGTCTGCGGGCACCCCGCCCCCGGCGAACCGCTGCCCCAGGCGGTGGTGCGGCGGGCGCGCGACGAGCTGGGCACCGAGCCGGTGTCCCTGCGCCTGGTCCTCCCCCGGTTCACCTACCGCGCGGAGATGGACGGCGTCGTCGAGGACGAGTGGTGCCCCGTGTATGCCGGTGAGCTCGCCGACCGGTCGCTGGCGCCACTGGCCGACGAGGTCGCCGACACCGAGTGGGTGCCGTGGCGGGTGTTCGCCGACGACGTCCTGACCGGCCGGCGTGAGGTGTCGGTGTGGTGCCGCGAGCAGGTGCGCGAGCTGGGCCGCCTCGGACCCGACCCGGCGGCATGGCCCGAGGCCGACGCCGTGCAGCTGCCTCCAGCCGCGCAGCTGCCCCCGGCCGCGCAGCTGCCCCCGGCCGCGCGGGCCTGACTGCCGTCGCGGCAGCCCCTCGCGGAGGGCGGCAGAGACACTTCCCCGGATAGATCTGTCTGTGACAGACTGACCTCGTGGCAGCAGCGTGGCGACGGTTCCGCAGGCGTCTGGGCACGGAGGTGGCCCGACCCGACTGGGTCCGCGAGCACCCGCGGGCCCCGTGGGCGGCCGTGCTGGCGGTCTGCCTCGGCGCGTTCATGGGCCAGCTCGACGCCAGCATCGTCGCCCTCGCCTTCCCCCGGATGGGGGCGGACTTCGGCGCGCCCCTGGCGCAGGTCCAGTGGGTGTCGCTGGCCTACCTCGGGGTGCTGGCGGTGGCGCTCGTCCCGGTGGGCCGGTGGTCCGACGCCCGGGGCCGCAAGCTGCTGTACGTCTACGGCTTCGGCCTGTTCACCCTGGCCTCGGCCGCCTGCGGTTTCGCCCCGACCCTGGGGTGGCTGGTCGCCGCCCGGGCGGTCCAGGGCCTGGCCGCTGCGCTGCTGCAGGCCAACAGCGTCGCCCTGGTGGTGCGCAGCGTCGACCGCAGCCGCGTCCGCGCCGCCCTGAGCGTGCAGGCCGCCGCCCAGGCCCTGGGGCTCGCCGCCGGCCCGGCCCTCGGCGGTGTGCTCATCGAGGGCCTCGGCTGGCGGTGGGTGTTCTGGGTCAACGTGCCCATCGGCGCCGTGGCCATCGTCACCGGCCTGCTGCTGCTGCCGCGCAGCCGCGACCTGAGCCGGCGGGAGCGCGGCGACCTCAAGGGCGCAGCCCTGCTCGGGGCGAGCACGGTGCTGGCGCTGTGGGTGCTCGCCCAGCTCGCCGAGCCCCACCCGTTGTGGCTCGCCGTGGGCGTCGCCGCCGTGGCGGCCGTCGCGACCACGACCGCGTTCTGGCAGGTGGAGCAGCGGGTGGAGGCACCTCTCGTCTCCCCCACGCGGGTTCGCGAGTCCGGGATCGGTGCCGGGCTCGTCGGCGCCCTCCTCGGCTATCTCGCGCTCTTCGCCCCCCTGGTCCTGTACCCGCAGGTGTTCCACGAATGGGGCACGGGCGTGGGCCGCGGCGGGCTCGTCCTGACCTGCCTGCCCGTCGGCTTCGCCCTGACCGCCCTCTTCGGGGCGCGCGTCGGCCGGGCGATGGACAACGCGACGCGTGTGCGCCTCGGGGCGCTCGTCGCCGCGGCGAGCGCGGTGCTGCAGTGCCTCACCTGGTCCTCCCCCGCGCTCGTCGCCGCCCTGCTGGTCCTGAGCGGGGCGAGCCTGGGCCTGGTCCTCCCGGCCAACAACGCCATGGTCATGACCGCGATCCCGCCCGAGGCGTCGGCCGTGACGGGCGGCATGATCAACGTCGCCCGCGCGCTGGGGACCTCGGTGGGGGTCGCGCTCGCCGCGCTGGGGGTCCGGATCGGCGAGGCGCGCGGATGGCCCGGGGCGCCACTGGCCCTGGGAGCCCTGGCCGCTGTCTGCCTGCTCCTCGCGCTGACGGCCGGGTCCCGGCACCCGGGCACGTCGCCCGGAGCGCCGGACGGCGTGGGAGCCTGACGCCATGACTGCAGCGGGCCCGGACCTGACCGCGACCTTCGCGGACCTCGTGGCCCGCCTGCGCCGCGCCATGCGCCGTGCCGCCCGCGCGAAGCTCCCGACACTGCCGCTCAGCGTCGCCCAGCTCGAGCTGCTCAGCGTGGTGGAGGAGCGCCCCGGGTCGCGGCCCGGTGAGCTCGCGCTGGCGCTGCGCCTGGCCCCGAACTCGGTGAGCACCCTGGCCAACACGCTGGCCACGGCGGGCATGCTGCAGCGCGCCGCCAGCACGGCGGACAAGCGCGCGGTGGAGTACTCGCTCACGCCTGCCGGCGCGGCCCACGTGGCCTCCTGGCGGCAGGTCAACGGCACGGCACTCGCGGCCGCCGTCGAGGCGCTGCCCGTCGCGGACCAGGAGGTCCTGGGGCGCGCCCTGCCGGTGCTCGACCGGCTCGTGGACCTGCTCGAGGAGCAGACCGACCGCACGGACGACCACCGGGACGGGTGACGCGGGCGCCGGGCGTCCGCGACGATACGGGCATGGGGCCGCAGCGTGTGCTCGTCGTGGACGACGAGCCGGGGATCCGGAAGGTGCTGCGCGCCTACCTCGAGCGTGAGGGGTTCCTCGTCGACGAGGCGTCGGACGGCACGTCGGCCCTGACCTTCTTCGAGCACGGTCCGGGCGCCGCCACCGTCGCCGCCACCCCCGTCGCCGTGCTGCTGGACATCGGGCTCCCCGACCTCGACGGGCTCGAGGTGCTGCGCCGCCTACGGGCGGCCGGCGACGTCTACGTCCTGCTGGTGACCGCACGCGCGGAGGAGGTGGACCGGCTGGTCGGGCTCGGGCTCGGTGCCGACGACTACGTCACCAAGCCCTTCAGCCCGCGCGAGGTCGTCGCCAGGGTCCGTGCCGTCCTGCGTCGACCGCGGCTCCCGGCGGACGAGCCCGCCGTCCTGGCGTTCGACGGGCTCACGGTGGACGAGCAGCGCCGGGAGGTGGTGCGGGACGGCGCGCAGGTCCGGCTGTCGGCCCTGGAGTTCGACCTGCTGCTCCTGTTGGCACGGCACCCCCGGCAGGTGTTCTCCCGCAGGCAGGTGCTGGAGCAGGTGTGGGGCCCGGGCCACGTCGGGGACGAGCGTGTCGTCGACGTGCACGTCCGGAGCCTGCGGCACCGCCTCGGTGACGACGCCGACGACCCGCGCTACATCGGCACGGTGCGCGGTGTCGGCTACCGCTTCCTCGGAGGTGCGTCGTGAGGAGCCTGTCCAGCCGGCTGTTCCTGTCCTACGCCGTCGTGGCCCTGGCAGGGGCGGCCACGACCTTCGTCGTCGTCCGCCTCACGGCCTCCGCCCTCTTCGAGAACCGGGTCGCCGGCATGCAGGGCATGGCGCGCGGCTCGGCCCGGGGCGAGCTGCTGAGCAGCTTCGTCTCGGCCGTGGACCTCGCCATGGTGGTGGGGGCGGTGGCCAGCCTCGTGGTCGCGGCAGTGGCGGCCGCGGTGATCGGCAGGCGCCTGCTGCGGCCGGTCGAGCACGTCCGCGACGCCACCCGGCGGATCGCCCGGGGCGACTACGACCACCGCGTGCCGGAACCGTCCGAGCCCGACCTCGTCCCGCTCGCCCGGGACGTCAACGCGCTCGGTGCGGCCCTCGCCGAGACCGAGGCCCGTCGTGTCCGACTGCTCGGGGACATCGCGCACGAGCTGCGCACGCCCCTCACGGTCATGGAGGGCCAGCTGGAGGGGCTCTCCGACGGCGTCTTCACACCGGGCCCGGAGGTGTACGCCGAGCTCGAGGCCGAGGTGGCGCGGATGCGCCGCCTGGCGGCGGACCTCGGCGAGCTGTCGCGCGTGCAGGAGGGGCGCCTCGAGGTGCGTCGGGAGCCCCTCGACCTGCGGTCGGTGGTCGAGGCGGTCACCTCCCGGCTGGAGCAGTCCCTCGCCGCCGCGGACGTCACCGTGTCGACGAACCTGCCCGCAGCGGCGATGGTGGTGCGCGGGGACGAGCAGCGCCTCGTGCAGGTCCTCACCAACCTCGTGGACAACGCGGTGCGTGCCATGCCGGGTGGCGGCTCGCTGCGGATCGAGGCCGCCGAGAGCGGCGGCCGGGCCCTGCTCACGGTCACGGACACCGGCCGGGGCCTGGCGCCCGAGGAGCTCGAGCGCGTCTTCGAGCGGTTCTGGCGCGGCGGTGCCGGGTCCCCGCGCCGCGACGGTGGCACCGGCATCGGGCTGACGATCAGCCGCGGCATCGCCCGGGCCCTGGACGGCGACCTCACGGCCGCCTCGCCCGGGCCCGGGCGTGGCGCCACCTTCACCCTGTCCCTGCCGGCGCCGTCACCGGCACCAGCCGTGGGTCAGCCTGACCAGCGCATGCCCTGACCGCGGCCACCGTTGCCGTTGGCACCGGGGCCGGGGCCCATGGGGGTCCCGTCGGTGGCGCAGGACCCGTCGCGGGCCATGGTCCCTTGGCCCCTCGCCTGCATTCGGCCGTAACCCGCTGCCCCGGTGGGCAGCTGGCCGTTCACCGCCTTGGTGAACGCCGTCAGGTGGTGCTCGGAACCGGCCAGCAGGGCGCTGACCACCCGGTAGGCGCTGTCGCCGGTGGGCACGGCCAGGGACCGCAGGTCGGCGATGTCCCGCTTCTCCAGCTCCACCCCGACCGCGTATGCCGCCTGGTCCGACGCGGTGCCCCGCGCCAGCCACCGGTCGTAGGCGGCCTGGAGGGCCGGCACGGCATACGTTCCGGCGCTCGTGCCCGCCGCAGCCGGGTCCATCCCGCGCCCGCGCATCAGGGCCTCGACGCTGTCGAGGTGCCGCTGCTCGGCGGTCGCGATGCGGACGAACAGCTGCTCGCCGGAGCTGCTCGCGAGCCGGGTGTACAGGTCCCGGGCCATGCGTTCCTCCTCGCGGAGCTGGGTGAGCTGGCCGGCCGACAGGCCGGTCGTGCCGGCCGACTGGCTGGTCGTGCCGGCACCCGCCGCCTGCGCGGTGGTGGAGTGGGTGAACCCGAGGACGGCCGTCCCGGCGAGGGCGACCGAGAGGGCGGTGGTGGTGATCCTGCGGAGCGTCATTGCGCTCGCCTCCTTCGTTCGGTACCTCCAGTGCACCGAACGCGTGTGTGGCATGAAGGAGGTCGTCCGTGAAGTCTTCGTGAAGGGGCGCGTCAGCCGACGCCGGGTCGGGCGCCGCCGATGGAGGGCGCCATCCGGAACCTGGCCACGACGCCGGACGCGGCGGTGAGGACCGCGACGGCAAGGACGGCCGCCCGGATCCCCCACAGGTCCGCGAGCACGCCCGCGAGCAGCGCCCCCACGGCGAAGCCGCCGTCCCGCCACAGCCGGTAGACGCCGACCGACCGCGCCCGCCAGGCCGGGTGGGCGACGTCGCCGATCACGGCCAGCAGCGTGGGGTAGACCATCGCGGTCCCGGCCCCGAGCAGCGCCGTGGCCAGGAGCCACCAGCCGAAGCTGTCGGCCGCCGCCACCAGTCCGAGGGCCAGCGCCTGCACGAGCATGCCGGCCACGATGAAGCCGCGTCGGCCCCAGCGGTCCGACAGCGCCCCGGTGGCGACCTGGCCGAGGCCCCACACGGCCGGGTACGTCGCGGCCAGCCAGCCGATCCGGCCGACCGACAGCCCTGGCCCGGCGAACAGCACGGGGAACAGCCCCCACGCGAGCCCGTCGTTGAGGTTGTTGACCAGCCCGGCCTGGCTCGCCGCGGACAGCGTCCGGTCGTGCCAGCTGGTCCGGGCGAGGACCTCGCGGTCGGAGAGGTACCCGTCGGACGAAGCCCCCTCGGACGTCCTCTGGCCGGGCCGTGCTCCGCCGTCCGCCACGGCAGAGGAGGCCAGCGCCTCGTGCCGGGCGTGGTGGTGCGTCTCGCGCACGGTCAGGCTGGACAGCCCGAGGCCGAGGGCGGCGAAGGCGATGCCCAGGAGGAACGGCTCGGGGCGCAGGCCGGCGTGGGCCGCGATCCAGCCGGTGGCCAGGGCGGTCACAGCCACCGCGCCGTACCCGGCGGCCTCGTTCAGCCCCATGGCCAGCCCGCGGCGGCCGGGGCCGGCGAGGTCGATCTTCATGACGACGGTGGTCGACCACGTCAGGCCCTGGCTGATGCCGAGCAGGACGTTGGCCGCGACCACCCACCACCAGGTGGGGGCCCAGATCAGCAGCAGCGGCACCGGCACGGCCACGAGCCAGCCCGCGACGAGCACGGGCTTGCGGCCGTGGCGGTCGGACCACGCACCGGCGGCGTAGTTGGCCCCGGCCTTGGACAGGCCGAAGGCGACGATGAACGTGAGGGCCGCGGTGTGGGCGTGCAGGCCGAAGACCTGACCGGCCAGGAGCGGCAGCACCGTGCGCTCCTGGCCGAGCATGCCGCCCACGAGGGCGTTGACGGCGACCAGCAGGGTGAACTGGGCCGCGTTGGCGCGCAGCCCGAGCCTGGGTGCCCGCGGCCCGTCCTGCGCTGCCTCGAGGGCGGCGGGGGACGTCACCGGGTCAGGCGAGGGTGAGGAAGAGCTTCTCCATCGTCGCCTGGTCCTCGGCGTTGATGCCGTCGGGCGACGTCAGGCACTCGCGCATGCCCGAGGAGACGATCGCGAAGCCGGCCCGGTCCAGGGCCCGGTTCACGGCAGCCAGCTGCGTGACGACGTCCTTGCAGTCGCGGCCCTCCTCGATGAGGCGGATGACGCCGCCGATCTGGCCCTGCGCGCGGCGCAGGCGGTTGATGACGGGGGTCATGTCGTCGCTGTTGAGCGTGACCATGGTGGGTCTCCTGGGTTGGTGCGGGGGATTCAGTCGGTGAGGGAGGCCAGCGCTGCGGTGAGCCTCTGGCGCGCGTCGTCGGCGACACCGCCGAGCTCGGCATTGTCGGTGAGGGTGACCATGACCTCAGGGTCCATGGCCTCGACGAGGGTGGTCTCGTCGTCGACCGACCGGACGACGACGTTGCACGGCAGCAGCAGGCCGATGGACGGCTCCGCCGAGAGCGCGGCGTGGGCCAGCGGGGGCCGGCACGCGCCGAGGATGACCTGCGGGGCGATGTCGACGTCGATCTTGGCCTTGAGGGTCGCGGCGAGGTCGATCTCGGTCAGCACGCCGAAACCCTGGTCCGCCAGCGCAGCCCGGGTGGCCTCGAGGGTCGGGGCGAAGGCCTGCGTGACGGTTGCGCTCAGTGCGTAGCCCATGTCGGTGCTCCTTGTCGTCGTCGTTCGGTCTGTGGGGCGAGCCGGTCGCGTCAGGCGGTCTGCTGGGCGGCGACCTGGGCGCGGACGTCGTCCATGTCCAGGCCTCGCACGCCGGCGATCACCTGGTCCAGCGCGGACGCGGGCAGGGCGCCGGGCTGGGCGAAGACCAGGATGCCGTCCCGGAAGGCCATCAGGGTGGGGATCGACGTGATGCTCGCCGCGGCGGCGAGGGCCTGCTCGGCCTCGGTGTCGACCTTGCCGAAGACGATGTCGGGGTTCTGCTCCGAGGCGGCCTCGAAGACGGGCGCGAACTGGCGGCACGGGCCACACCAGGCGGCCCAGAAGTCCACGAGGACGATGTCGTTCCCGGTGATGGTGGTCTCGAAGTTGGCACCGGTGAGGGTCTGGGTGCTCATGTCTCTCTCTCCTGTGTCGGAAGTGTGTGGCCGATACCGGCTGGGGTATGTAACCGAGGTCCACGGGAGAACATTCCCGCTCCTCCAGCTCCTTGCGACCCACCGCGTCCGAGGCATTCGACACGCCGGTCTCGATTTGACTGGAATACCCCCGAGGGTACTACGGTTGCGTCTCGTCGGATACCCCACTAGGTATCTTCCCCCTCACCTGAAGGAGTTCTCCGATGTCCGAGGTCGCCCTCGACAACTTCGCCGCCGCGCACGCGGACGGCGCCACCGTCATCGACGTCCGCGAGCCGGGCGAGTACGTCGGGGGCCACGTCCCCGGTGCCGTCCTCGTGCCGATGGGGCAGCTCCCGTCGCGCGTCTCGGAGCTGGACCGCAGCCGGCCGCTGTACGTCATCTGCGCCAGCGGCAACCGCAGCGGCGCCATGACCGACTACCTGCGCCGTGCCGGGTTCGACGCCTGGTCCGTCGCCGGCGGCACCTCCGCCTGGGCCCGCTCGGGGCGCCCCGTCGTCATGGGCACCCGGCCGCAGGTCGCCTGAGACCCAGGCCCCGACCTCCCGACCCTGAACCTCCACACCCCGAAGGACATCCCATGAACACGGACACGACCGTGAGCACCCCGGTCATCGTGCCGATCGACACCCCGACCCTCGGCGACCGCTCCTACCTCGCGCACGACGGCTCGGTGGGCGTCGTCGTGGACCCCCAGCGCGACATCGACCGGGTCCTCGCCCTCGCAGCGGAGGCGGGCGTCACGATCACGCACGTCTTCGAGACGCACATCCACAACGACTACGTCACCGGCGGACTCGCCCTCGCCAGGGCGACTGGCGCGGCATACCACGTCAACGCGGCCGACGACGTCAGCTACGACCGCACGCCCATCAGCGACGGCGACCTCGTCGAGGTCTCCCCCACCCTGCGCGTACGGGCCATCGCCACCCCGGGCCACACCTACACGCACCTGTCCTACGCGCTGGAGTCCGCGCCCGCGCCGGGCGAGGACTTCGACCCGGTCGGGGTGTTCACCGGCGGTTCGCTCCTCTTCGGCGCCACGGGCCGGCCGGACCTGCTCGGCCACGACCACACCGACGCACTGGTCCACCACCAGTTCGCCTCGGCCCACCGGCTCGCGGACGAGCTCCCCGAGCACACCCACGTGCTGCCGACCCACGGCTTCGGCTCGTTCTGCTCGGCCGGCTCCACCGGGGACACGACCGCGTCGACCATCGGCGCCGAGAAGCGGCAGAACCCTGCCCTGACCCAGGCCGAGGAGAAGTGGGTCGCGGACACCCTCGCCGGGCTCGACGCGTACCCCGCCTACTACGTGCACATGGGACCGGCCAACAGCAGCGGCCCCGGCGCACCCGACCTCGACGCGCCTGCGACCGCCGACAAGGAGACCCTCGCGGCCCGCATCCGGGCCGGCGAGTGGGTCGTGGACCTGCGGACGCGCACCGCGTTCGCCGCCGGGCACGTGACGGGGACGCTCAACTTCGGCCTCGACGGCCAGTTCGCGACCTACCTCGGCTGGCTCATCCCCTGGGGCACCTCCCTGACCCTGCTGGGCGACTCGCCCGAGCAGGTCGCCGAGGCCCAGCGGGAGCTGGTGCGCATCGGCATCGACCGGCTCGAGGGTGCGGCCACCGGCGCCCCTGAGGACTGGACCGACGAGGAGCTCGGAAGCTTCGAGCGCGCCGTGTTCGCCGACCTGGCACAGGTCCGCCACCACCGACGCGTCCAGGTCCTCGACGTCCGCCGCGTCAACGAGTTCGACGAGGGCCACATCGAGGGCGCCGTGAACATCCCCCTGCACCAGCTGCTGGAGCGCCTCGACGAGGTCCCTGCCGGCGAGGTGTGGGTGCACTGCGCCGGCGGCTACCGCGCGTCCATCGCAGCCTCCGTGCTCGCGGCCCGCTCGGTGCCGGTGGTCGCCGTGGACGACAGCTTCGGCGAGAACGCCGCGGCCGCAGGCCTCCCGATGGCCTCGGCCGCCTGACCGGGCACCACGCCCCACCACCACTCGTCCCCACCCACGAACCCTCACCACCACCACCCTCGAAGGAGAACCACCATGTGCCGTCCCGTCAACTGCAAGGTCTGCGGCAAGACCACCTGGGCCGGCTGCGGCCAGCACGTCGACCAGGTCATGGCCGGCGTCCCCCGCGCCGACCGCTGCGCCGGACACAGCGACGCCGAGAAGGCCGCCGCGTCCGGCGGCGGCTTCCTGTCCCGCCTGTTCAGCCGCTGACCGCGCTGCGGGGCCGCCCGGCCCCGCAGCCGCTCGGCAGCCCGTACCACCGGGCAGGGCAACCCCCCTCCGCCGCGCCCGGTCGTGCCCACCCGGCTCCCCCCGGCCGGACCCGTGGGCGCACCACGCCGGGGACAGGGGACATCCCCCCACCCCTGTCCCCGGCACCACCACCAAGGAGTCCTGACATGTCACCGCTCGTCCTGCCCGTCGGGCTGCTCATCGGCCTGTCCCTGGGCGCACTGGGTGGCGGCGGCTCGATCCTCACGGTCCCCGCCCTCGTGTACCTGCTGGGACAGGACCCCAGGCAGGCCACCACCAGCTCGCTGCTGATCGTCGGCATCACCTCGCTGATCGCGCTTCTGCCCCACGCCCGCCGCGGCAACGTCAGGTTCGGGCAGGGGCTGGCCTTCGGCGCCCTAGGCACGGCCGGCTCGGTCGCCGGCTCGGCACTGGCGACCCACGTGCGTCCGGCCGTGCTCCTGTCGGCGTTCGCCGTCCTCATGCTGGTCGTCGCGACCCTCATGCTCCGACGGTCACTGCGTCGGAACGCGTTCGACGACGCCGTCGAGGACGCGACGACCGAGCCCATGCTGACCCTGCGCCCCCTCACGTGCGCCTGCCCGCGCGTCGCCAAGGTCGTCGTGACGGCGACGGCCGTCGGCCTGCTCACCGGCTTCTTCGGCGTGGGCGGCGGCTTCGCCCTCGTCCCGGCCCTCGTGCTCGCCCTGGCCTTCCCCATGCCCGTCGCCGTGGGGACCTCGCTGCTCGTCATCGCCGTCAACAGCGCCACGGCGCTCGGTGCCCGTGCCGGCAGCGGGATGTCGCTGGACTGGGGCGTGATCCTCGCCTTCACCGCGGCTGCGGTCGCCGGCAGCCTCGTGGGCGGCCGTGTCGCGGCCCGGGTCGCGCCGCGGCACCTCACCCGCGCGTTCGCCGTGCTCCTGGTCGCCGTCGCGCTGTACACGGCGGCCCGCAGCGTCCCCAGCCTGTTCTGAGCCGGCGGGCCGCCGTCAGGCGCGGGCGCCCTCCACCCCTGCGGCGCGCCCATCCATCCGGCGCCCCACCCATCCCCCGGCTTCCCCATTCCCCGCTGCCATCCAGCCCGCGCTCCCCCCATCCCCCGCTGCCATCCACCCGACCCGACCACCCTTAAGAACCCGACCCCGCGAAGGACCCATGACCTCCACCACGCCGACCACCACCCCCACCTCCGGCCGCCCGACGGCCCTGGACGCCCCCGCGCTGCGCGAGTGGCTCGAGGGCGACGACGCTCCTCGCCTGCTCGACGTGCGCACGCCGGCCGAGTTCACGACGGCCCACATCCCGGGCTCCTACAACGTCCCGCTGGACCTGCTCCGCGAGCACCGTGAGGAGCTGCGACGCCACCTCGACGAGGACGTGGTCCTCATCTGCCGTTCGGGCGCGAGGGCCGGCCAGGCCGAGGGCCTGCTCACCGCGGCCGGGCCCGGCAACGTGCACGTCCTCACGGGCGGCGTCACGGCCTGGGAGTCCGCCGGCGGCCCGCTGACCCGGGGCGCCCGGACGTGGGAGCTCGAGCGACAGGTGCGGCTCGTGGCCGGCGGCATCGTGCTGACCGGCGTCCTCGCCAGCGTCGTGGCGCCCTGGGCCAAGTGGGTCTCGGCCGCGGTCGGCGGCGGACTGGTCGGCGCAGCGCTCACGGACAGCTGCCTGATGGGCATGGCCCTGTCCCGGCTGCCGTACAACCGCCGCAACAGCCCCGACCTGGCCACCGTGCTCGACGCGCTGCGCGACTGAGGTCGTGACGGTGCCCACCACCACCCTGGCCACGGCTAGTGGTGGTGGGCGCCGTCCTCCTGCCCGTCCCCGGAGCCGTTCATCTGCGAGAGCATCGGGACACCGCCCGTGCGCACGAACCGGATCACCAGCACCGCCGCCAGCGCGAGGAAGACGAGGTTGAGCCACGTCGTGTAGTTCCACGAGAACGCCGCCTCGGCCACCGTCGCCGAGCGCTGGTCGGGCACCAGGCCGAGCGCCTGGAACAGGAGCTCCACGGCATACCCGGTGAGGACCATCGCCAGGTAGAACACTCCGGTGATGCGCAGCGCCGCGGCCGTGCCGTAGTAGCGCCGGTAGATGATCAGGATCGGGATGATGATCAGGTCCGCGAAGATGAAGCTGACCACGCCCCCGAAGCTGATGCCGCCGTTCCACAGGACCGCCGCCAGCGGGACGTTCCCGACGGAGCAGACGAAGCTGACCACCGCCACGAGGGGCCCGGCGACGGGACCCCACAGCGACGCCAGGAGCGGGTTGTCGGTGAGGAAGAACGCCTGCAGCCACGAGACGGGTACCCAGGCGGCCACGACCCCTGCCACGAGCAGGCCCAGGACGATGTCACGGATGACGGAGGCCCAGTCCATGACGAAGTAGTGCGACACGGCCGTGAGACCGTCACGGGAGGTCAGCCGGCGCCACCAGGACCCCTCCCCCTGGACGGACATGTCCATGCCCGCGTGGCCCTCCATCGCACCGGCCCGGCCACGCTCGGCCTCCTCACGGGCCCGGTCCACGATGCGGCCCCGCAGCCACAGCCGGAAGCCGACCGCGACCAGGACGATCATGAGCGGGCCACCGACGAACTCGGCCAGGGTGAACTGCCAGCCCATGAACAGCGCGAGGATGATGCCGAGCTCGAGGACGAGGTTCGTGGAGGCGATCTCGAAGGCCATCGCCGACGCCAGCGACGCACCCTTGACGAACAGGGAGCGGGCCAGGGCGACGGCGGCATACGAGCACGAGGACGAGGCGGCGCCGAGTCCCGTCGCCCAGGCGAGGTTGCGGGGCGAGTCGCCCTCCAGGTACCTGCGCACCACCTCACGGCGAACCACCGCCTGCACCACCCCGGACAGGGTGAAGCCCAGGATGAGCGGCCACAGGATCTGCCAGCCCATGCGGGCCGCCATCACCACGGGTTCCACGATCGTGGCGAGGATCCCGCCGTTGCCGCTCATCGTCGCCGTCCTTCACCGTCGTCCAACAGCTCCACGGGTGGGACCGGCGCGCGCGACCGGAGGGGCGTCTGCGCCCAACCTTTTGATCCCTACCCTCACGTAAGGGTAGGGTGCAGTGCATGGGTCCGCACGCCGACGTCGCTCTGCTGCAGATCGGCGACGTGGCCGAGCGGACCGGCCTGAGCCTTCGGACCATCCGTCACTACGAGGAGGTCGGCCTGCTGCCGGGCACGCAGCGTTCGGCGGGCGGTTTCCGGCTCTACACCGAGGAAGCCGTGGCCCGGCTGCTGCTCATCAAGCGGATGAAGCCGCTGGACTTCTCGCTCGAGGAGATGCGCGACCTCATCGAGCTGCGTGACCGCCTGGCCTCGCCGCGCCTGTCCGCCCGGACGCGCGCGGCGCTGCTCGACCGGCTCGCCGCCTACGAGACGCTCGTGACGCACCAGCTGGGTGTCCTGCGCGAGCGGGTCGACAACGCGGAGGCCTTTGCCGCCCAGCTGCGCGCGGAGCTCCGGGCACCGCACGACACCCCGCGTCAGCGCTGACGCCCCACCCCGCCGACGTCCCCTACGTCTCCGAAGTCCCCGACGTCCTCGACGTGCTGGACGTCCACCCCGGACCGACGACGTTCCGCCTCTTCCCCGCCTCTCCGCACACCTCTGGAGCACCTCCGTGCCTGCCACACCCCCCACCCCCGTCCCGGCCCCTGACGACGCACCCCACGTCGTGGCCGAGCCCGTCTTCGCGCACGAGCGGGAGGTCACGTCCGTGCGCGCCGCCCTGCGCTCCCCCGCCCGGCTGCGCACCGAGGTGCTCGGCGGACTGGTCGTCGCCCTGGCCCTCATCCCCGAGGCGATCTCGTTCTCGATCATCGCGGGGGTCGACCCGCGGGTCGGGCTGTTCGCCTCGTTCACGATGGCGGTCTCCATCGCGTTCCTCGGCGGCCGTCCCGCGATGATCTCCGCGGCCACGGGCGCGGTGGCCCTGGTGATCGCGCCGGTGGTGCGGGAGCACGGGCTCGACTACCTGGTGGCGACCGTGCTCCTCGCCGGCGTCATCCAAGTCGCGCTCGGGCTGCTCGGCGTCGCGCGCCTCATGCGCTTCGTGCCGCGCTCGGTGATGGTGGGCTTCGTCAACGCGCTGGCCATCCTCATCTTCCTCGCCCAGCTGCCGCACCTCGTGGGGGTGCCGTGGGCCGTTTATCCGCTGGTCGTGGTGGGCATCGCCGTGATGGTCCTGCTGCCCCGCCTGACGACGGTCGTCCCGGCACCGCTCGTGGCGATCCTGGCCCTCACGGCATTCACGGTCGGCACCTCGCTGGCGGTCCCCACGGTCGGCGACGAGGGTCGGCTCCCCGACAGCCTGCCGAGCCTGGCGCTTCCGCACGTGCCCCTGAACCTGCACACCCTGTCCGTCATCGGTCCGTACGCCCTCGGCATGGCCCTCGTCGGTCTCATGGAGTCGCTCATGACCGCCAAGCTCGTCGACGACGTCACCGACACCCACTCCTCCAAGACCCGTGAGGCCTGGGGACAGGGCGCCGCCAACATCGTCACGGGCTTCTTCGGCGGCATGGGCGGCTGCGCGATGATCGGCCAGACGATGATCAACGTGAAGGGGTCCGGCGCGCGGACGCGGATCTCCACCTTCCTCGCGGGCGCCTTCCTCCTCGTGCTCGTCGTCGGTCTCGGCGACCTCGTGGGCACCATCCCGATGGCGGCCCTGGTCGCCGTGATGGTCATGGTCTCGGTGGGGACGTTCGACTGGCACAGCATCCGGCCGGCCACCCTGCGCCGTATGCCGCGCAGCGAGACCGCGGTCATGGTGTCGACCGTCGTGGTCGTGGTCCTCACCCACAACCTGGCGATCGGGGTGGTCGTCGGCGTCCTCGTGGCGATGGTCCTGTTCGCCCGCCGGGTCGCGCACTTCACCTCGGTCGTCGAGGTCGCGCACCCGGACCCGCAGACCAAGGTGTATGCCGTGGTGGGCGAGCTCTTCTTCGCCTCGAGCAACGACCTGGTCACCCAGTTCGACTACGTCGGCGACCCGGACAACGTCGTGATCGACCTGTCCCGCTCGCACGTGTGGGACGCCTCCTCGGTGGCCACCCTCGACGCCGTCACGAGCAAGTACCGCAGCAAGGGCAAGGACGTCACCATCACCGGTCTGAACGCCTCCAGCCAGGAGCGGCACGACCGCCTCGCGGGCCACGTCGCCGGCGCCCACTGACCCGAGCAGGGCTTCCCTCGCAGCCCCGCGGCCTCCCTTGGCCGCACCACGGCCCCCGCCGGCGTCGTGCCGGCGGGGGCCGTGGCGGTCGGGTTCGCCCCGGTCCGCTCCCGCGGAGTGCGGGAGACGGGAGCCTGGAGGCGGGAGTCGGGAGTCGGTCAGGCGAGCGGCTTGGCCGCCTGGACGAACTCGTTGGTGTAGGTCTTGGACAGGTCGATGGTCTTGCCCTTGACCTTGGGGTTGAACTCGCCCAGGACGGCCAGGCAGGTGGACGGTCCGTCGGCCGGCATCAGCCCGGTGGGGTTGAAGATGCCCTTCTCGCTGTCCAGCGCCTTGACGTACGCGTCCTTGCCGACGCCCTTGTAGTAGTCGGCCGGCATCTGGTCGGCGATCTCGGCGGCCGAGTGACCCTGGATCCAGGCCAGCGTCGAGACGTAGGCGTTGACGAGCTTCTGGACGGTGTCCTTGTGGGCGTCCACCCAGCTCGTCTGCATGTAGAGCGAGGTCGCCGGGTAGGTGCCGCCGAGGGCCGCCTTGGAGCCCTCTGCCGTGCGCATGTCCAGCAGGATGAATGCCGTGCCGTCGCCGACCGCCTGGGACACCGTCGGCTCGGTGGTCATGCCGCAGTCGATCGCCTTCTGCTTCATGGCCGCGATGAAGGTCTGGCCGGCGCCCACGCCGCGACGGGTCTCCTGGCTCGGGTCGACCCCGTTCTTCTTGCTGAGGTACTGGGTCAGGAAGTCGGTCGAGGAGCCGGTGTCGGTGATGCCGAGCTGGCGGCCCTTGAAGTCGGCCGGGCTCTTGACCTTGCCCTTGAGATCGCTGCGGCACAGCTCGACCTCGCCGGGGATCTGCAGCATGGAGACGACGGCCTCGGACGACTTGCCCTGCGCCTGCAGGGCGATGTTGTGGTCGTAGAAGCCACCGACGCCCTGCACCTGGCCGGCGAGCATGTTCTCGGTGGCGTCGCCGCCGGCGGGCTCGTCGACGAGGTTCACGTTGACGCCGGCCTTGTCGTAGTAGCCGAGCTGCTTGGCGAGCATGAACGGCAGGTAGATCTGCTTGCTCATGCCGCCGACCATGATGGTGACGGTCGGTGCCGAGGCGTCCTTGGCGCCTCCTGCCGAGCTGCTGGACGAGCCGGCGGAGCCGCCGGACGTGCTGCCCGAGGCGTTGTTGGCGCAGGCCGCCAGCGAGACGCTGGCCAGGGCTGCCGTGGCGACGGCAGCGAGACGCTTGGTGTTCATGCACTCTCCTTTGAGTTGCAGTACGTGGGTGGTTCGCAGTGATGACGTGGTGCGGTGATGCGTTCGTCGAGGTGTGCCGGCCCTCCCGGCGGCGTCGTCACTCGATGGCCGCTCCCCCGTGCGCCTGCGGCGGGCGCCAGCGCAGCAGCCGGCGCTCGAGGACGGTGATCAGCCCCTCGGCGGTCAGCGCGATGACGGCGACGAGGACCATGCCGGCGAGGACGCCGTTCATGTCGAAGTTGTTCTGCGAGGAGCGGATCAGCAGGCCCAGTCCCTTGTTGGCGCCGAGGATCTCGCCGACGAGGGCGCCGATGAGGGCGAAGCCGAAGCTGATGTGCAGGCTCGCGAGGATCCAGGTGAACGCCGACGGCAGGACGACGTCCCTGGCCACCTGCCAGCGGGTCGCGCCGAGCAGGCGTGCGTTGGCGATGAGGTTGCGGTCGACCTCGCGGGCGCCCTGGAAGGCGTTGAAGAAGACGCCGAAGAACACCAGGACCACGGCCAGGATCACCTTGGACTGGATGCCGAAGCCGAAGGCCACGGTGAAGATCGAGCCGAGGATGATGCGCGGGATCGAGTTGGCCGCCTTGAGGAACGGCGCGAACAGCTCGGAGAGCAGCTGCACCCGACCCAGGGCGATCCCCAGGACGATGCCGAGCACCGAGCCGATGACGAAACCGAGCACCGCCTCCTCAAGGGTCGTCACGACCTGCTCGCCGAGTGAGCCCTGGCTCGTCCCGACGGTCACCCAGTCGCGCAGGTCGGCCCAGACCCCGGACGGCTCGCCCCAGAAGAAGGGGTCGACGACCTTGGCGTGCACGAGCAGCTGCCAGGCGGTGAGCGCGACGACGACGATGGCCGTCCGCGCCCCGGCCAGCACCAGGCGGCGGCGTCGCGCCGCCTGCCGCGGGGACGAGGCGGTCCGCACGGCGGCGTCGGCTGCGGGGGTCCGGGCCTGGTCCGCCCGAAGCGTCTGGGAGAGTGCGCTGTCCGCCGCGCCGGCGCTGTCGTGGGCCGTGTCGATCATGACGCCACCGCCACCGCGCGCGTGGTGCGGGCGTACGCCTCTTCGACCTCGGCCCGCAGCGCCTCCCAGATCTGCTCGTACAGCCGCACGAACCTCGTGTCGAACCGGATCTCCTGCACGACCCGCGGGCGCGGCAGGTCGATCTCGAACTCGGCCTTGACCGTGCCGGGGCCGGCGGTGAGGACGACGACCTTGTCCGCGAGGGCGATCGCCTCCTCCAGGTCGTGCGTGACGAAGACGACGGCCGGGCGGGTCTGGTCCCAGAGCTGGAGCAGCTCGGTCGACATGATCGCCCGCGTCTGCACATCGAGGGCCGAGAACGGCTCGTCCATGAGCAGGATCCGCGGCTGGTTGATGAGCGTCTGCGCGAGGGCCACGCGCTTGCGCATGCCCCCGGAGAGCTGGTGCGGGTACCGGTCCTCGAACCCGCTGAGGCCCACGCGGCGCAGCCAGTCCCGCGACTGGCCGAGCGCCTCCGACCTCGACACCCCGCGGTAGACGGGACCGGCGCTGACGTTGTCCAGCACCGTCCGCCAGGGGAACACCGCGTCCTGCTGGAAGACGAACCCGGTGCCGACGCCGATCCCGCGGACCGGCTCGCCGTGGACGAACGCCTCCCCCCTCGACGGACGCTCGAGGCCGGAGACCAGGGTGAGGGTGGTCGACTTGCCGCAGCCGGTGGGTCCGACGACGGCGCAGAACTGGCCGTCCTCGACCGTCAGCGACAGGTCCTGCAGGGCGGTGTACGTCCCGCCGTCCGATGTCGCGAACTTCTTGGTGACGTTCCGCAGCTCGATGGCCGCCATGGGGAGATCCCTTCTCGTCGTTGAGTTGCGTCACCGTAGGAAGGGGGCCGTGGCAGCCGGAAGCGTTGTGAACGTTGCGACCGATACCCGCGATAGCAATGGTTTTGTGCAATCTGCTCAGCCATGCTGGTCCCGGCGCCACCGAGGACGCCGGGCGCCACCGTCGGCGCCACCGCGAGGACGGGAGAGGTATGCCGCGACTGGGCCGGACGTTGGCGGCGCGCATCCTCGCCGCGGTCCTCGGCATCGTCGTGGTGACCCTGGCCGTGGGCTTCGCCCTGTTCTCCCGCCTCGCTGCGAACCAGGCCGACGCGCAGGCGCGCGAGCAGGCTGCGGGCATCGCCGAGGCCGTGGGCCGCTCCCCCGAGGTCGCCCGGGCGCTGGCCGACGGCGACCCCGGCAACTCGATCCCCGCGCTGGCCGAACGCGTCCGCTCGAGCACCCACGCCTCATACGTCGTGGTCATCGACCGCGCCGGCACCCGCCACTCCCACCCGAACCCCGCCCTCATCGGGCAGCGCGTCGAGGAGCCGGTCGTCGCCCTCGACGGCAGGGTGCACACCGGGATGAACGAGGGCAGCCTCGGCCGGTCGGCGAACGCCAAGGCGCCGGTGGTCGCCGCCGACGGCAGCGTCGTCGGCGAGGTGTCGGTGGGCATCCTCGAGACGCAGGTGAGCGGTCGTCTGCACGCCGAGCTCGCTGACATCGCGCTCTACTGCGCGGTGGCCCTGGCGCTCGGCGTCGGCGCCTCCCTCCTGCTGGCACGCGCCATCAAGCGGGTCACCTTCGGGCTGGAGCCGGCCGAGATCGTCGGGCTCGTCCAAGAGCGCGAGGCGATGCTGCACGGCATCCGCGAGGGTGTGCTCGGCGTGGACGCGGCCGGCGGCATCAACGTCCTCAACGACGAGGCCAGGCGGCTGCTGGGGCTGCAGCACGCGCGCCTGGGGCAACGGGTCGAGGAGCTCCTGCCCGAGGGTCGCGTGCGACGGGTCGTCACCGGTGAGGTCACGGGCTCGGACCTCGTCGCCGTCACCGACGAGCACCTCCTGGTCCTCAACCGCCGGCCGGTCACCGTCGCCGGCCGCGACGCCGGGTCGGTCGTCACCATCAGGGACCGCACCGAGATGGAGGCCCTGCTGCGCCAGCTCGACTCGATGGAGGGACTGTCGACGGCACTGCGGGCGCAGGAGCACGAGTTCTCCAACCGGCTGCACGTGCTCGCGGTGCTCCTCGAGCTCGGGGAGGTCGAGGAGGCGACGCGCTACAGCAGCCAGCTGCAGAGCGAGACGACGTATGCCAGCGAGGAGGTCCGCACCCGCATCGGCTCCCCCGTGGTCGCCGCCCTGCTGCTCGCGAAGGCGACCGTGGCGGCCGAGCGGGACGTCGCCGTGCGCCTCGCCCCCGAGAGCCTGCTGCGAGCCGACCAGGTCGGCGACCTGCCGCTGGTCTCCGTGCTGGGCAACCTCGTCGACAACGCGGTCGACGCGATCGCCGACGACCCCGCGAGCGCCGGCCGCAGTCCGCGGGGGACGGTCACGGTGACGCTGACGACCGACCCGGCCCCCGACGCAGGGGCGGGCGCCGGCGCGCAGCTGCGCCTCGTCGTCGAGGACACCGGCCCCGGCATACCGCCCGAGCAGCTGCGCGAGGTGTTCGTCGACGGGTTCACGACCAAGGACCCGCGCGGCGCCATGCGTCGCGGCGTCGGGCTCGCCCTCGTGCACCGGTTGGTGACCCGCGCGGGCGGCACCATCTTCGCCAGCTCCCCCGCTGGTGCGCGCTTCGAGGTCGTGCTCCCGCTGCGGGTCGCCGAGGTGGCCTCGTGATCCGGGTGCTGGTGGTCGACGACGACTACCACGTGGCGCACGCCCACGCGCTGAGCGTCGCGAAGCTGCCCGGCTTCGAGGTCGTGGGGCAGGCGCACAGCGGCGCGGAGGCGCTGGAGCTGGTGGGCTCGACCGCGCCCGACCTGCTGCTGCTCGACATGTACCTGCCCGACTTCGACGGGCTCGACCTGGTCCGACGGCTCACGGCCTCAGGAGGGCCCGTGCCCGACTTCCTGCTGGTGACCGCCGCCCGGGACATCGAGTCGGTCCGCACGGCGATGCAGCTCGGTGCCGTCTACTACCTCGTCAAGCCGTTCACCTTCGCCGCGCTCCGCGAGCAGCTCGAGGCATACCGCACCTGGGCACAGCACACCCAGGCGGCGCCGGAGGCCGACCAGGAGACGATCGACGCGCTGTACCGCATGCGCTCCACCGCGCCGCGCCGGCCACCGGCCACCCAGTCCCTGCAGCCGACGATGGCCAAGGTGCTCGACATCGTCGCGTCGGCGCCACAGCCGATCGGCGCCAGCGAGGTGGCCGCCATCCTCGGCGCCAGCCGTCCGACGGCCCAGCGGTACCTCGCCACCCTGGTCAGGAAGCGGCTGCTCGACCTCGACCTCGCCTACGGCGGCACCGGGCGCCCCGAGCACCGCTACGTGCGTCGCCGCACCTGAGCGGGTTGTCGGCCGGCGACTCACCCTCGGATCCGATGGTTCGCCTGGGGGAACCGTCCTCCCCCACGCCCCGACGGCGCGGACGCGGGCCGGACGCACGCGAACGAGATTTCCGGGCCACCGTGTCAACCACGACCGCTCGTCGTGCCTGTCCCAGGTGAAGCGCTGCCCCACCGAGGGGCCGCGGTTCGCGGGAGGAGACGCACGGTGATGATCGGCACGAGGTGGTGGCGACGTGGTCCTTCTGGCGGTTCACGGCGTCGCCGGTGCCCGGCATCCTGAGCCTCGACGTCCGTCGCCGCACAGAGGACGTGTCATGAGAGCGAGTGACCGGAGGGAGTACGAGGCGCTGTTCCGCGCCTCGTTCACCTCCGTCGCGCGCACGGTGTTCCTGATCGTGCGTGACCGTGCCGTCGCCGAGGAGCTCACGCAGGACGCCTTCCTCAAGCTCCTGGGCAGGTGGTCGACCGTGTCGGCGTACGAACGGCCCGAGGCCTGGGTGCGGAAGGTCGCCGTCCGCATGGCGCTGCGGCACCTGTCCCGCGAACGCTCGCGGCCCCTCCGGGAGATGCGGGCCTATGCCGTGCCCGCCCCTCCGGCGGACCCCGACCCGGACGTGGCCGCAGCCGTGCGGCAGCTGGCCCCCATGCAGCGCGCCGCCGTCGTCCTGCACTACTTCGAGGACCGGCCCGTGGCCGAGATCGCGGAGGTGCTGCGCGTGTCCGAGTCGACGGTCAAGCAGCACCTGTACCGCGCCCGCGCCCGGCTCGCGCAGGCCCTCGGCGAGGAGGTGGCCAGCGATGTCGGTTGAGGACAGGCTCCGCGCGGGGCTGGCCGTCAATGCCGCGCAGGGGGTCGACCCGGACGTCGAGCAGCTCCTGCTGCAGGTCCTGGAGCGCGGCCGGTGGCGCCGTGGCCGGCGGTGGGCCGCCGTGGCCACGGGCGTCGCCGTCGCGTGCACCGCGGTCGCCCTCGCGGTCGCGGCACGGTGGGGCGCCGATGACGGCCCACCGCGTCCCGCCACCACCCCGTCGGTCCACGTCTCCCCGGGCCGTTATGCCGGCCTGGTCCCTGCCCTGCCAGGCGCTCCCGACGCCTCAGGCCGCTGGACCCTCGACTTCAACGCGCGCGGCGGGCTCACCGTCACCGCCCCACCCGGGTACACCCGCGATCGCGCCGGGACACAGGGTGGGCTCGACGGCGACCGGCTGCGGACCACGCTGTTCCAGCACGACCTGTGCCTGGGGCAGCCGGCCGGCACCTACACCGTCGAACGCCTGGCCGAGCACCTCACCCTCACCCGCCTCCAGGACCCATGTGCAGCGCGGTCAACCCTGCTCGGCGCGACGAGCTGGCTGTCGACGGCCGCCTCGACCTACACCGGCCCGACGATCCCGGACGGTCGCTGGGCCCGCGACATCACGACGGTGCAGGCGCGAGCGCAGGGGTTCCGCGCCAGCCCCGAGTGGCTTGCCGCCAACGGGCTGACGGACGGCAGGAGCCGCCTCTACCTGGACTTCCGCCGTGCGAGGTGGACGGTCGTCGTCGAGGACGACGGCGGGTCCCCCGCGGTGGGTGACCAGGGACCGGTGGTCTACGACGCCCTCGGCCGTTGGGTCCAGGCGGGCTCGCTCGCGATCGAGTGGTCCGTCGCCGGCGACACCCTCACGACACGCAACGTCGTCCGGGTGGACGGCAGGCCCGCCGAGCCGGACGAGCGCTTCGTCCTCGAGAGCGTCTGGACCAGGGTCCCCGGCCGGTGAGGCTTCGACCCGCAGCACCTGTCACCGATCAAGGAGGAGAACCATGAAGGATCACGCCAGCCGGGCCGCCCTCGTCGCCGCGCTCATCGCGGCCGGCACGGTGGCACTGGCCGGGACCACCACTGCAGCAGCCGCGGCGGACACCACGGTGCCGCCCACTGTGTCGCCCACGGACCCGCGGCTCGTGCCCAACCCGGTCGAGAGCTCCGACGAGGGGACTTCGTGGACCTGCCGAGCTGCCGGTCCTGACATCACCTGCGACGGCGACCTCGCCTACGGCTGGAGCGCCGAGCCCGGACCGGACGACTGGTGCGTGCAGCCGCTGTGGAGCGTCGACGGACGGTTCCACCGGACCCAGGCGCGGTGGTACTCCCTCGACCCGGCGTCGGGGCAGTACCTGGAGTACTTCCGGCTCGTCCACGTCGACACCAGTGACGCCCTCGTCGCGTCACCCGACGCGCCCGCGTCCCTCGGCGTCCAGACCCGGCTCCTGATGACCTGGCGCAGCGGCTTCGGCACCCCGGGCGTCCTCGACTCCCGGGTCACCCGGAAGCAGGGCATCGACACCTGGTTCAAGACCGCGCGCGGCGGCGTCTTCACCCTCGACGTGGGGCAGAAGACGACGATCCTCAGCGACGACTTCGACCTCCGCGGCCGTTGGGACGTCGCGGCTGGTGACCCGGGTGTCGAGTTCGCGAAGGTGTGCACCGCACTCGGGCTCTGACCGCCCCCTCGAGGCGGGTCAGCCGAGGGTGGCGGCGTGGTCGGGGACGTAGGTGGTCTGCTCACGCGGGGGCCGCTCGTAGCCCTTGGGCTTCGGGCGCTCGGGCAACGTCAGCGACGGCGCCGGCACCTCGGCATACGGGATGGTGGAGAGCAGGTGCGCCATCATGTTGAGGCGCGCGCGCTTCTTGGAGTCGGACTCCACCACATACCACGGCGCCTCGGGGATGTCGGTGTGCACCATCATCTCGTCCTTGGCGCGGGAGTAGTCCTCCCACCGCGTGATGGACTCGAGGTCCATCGGTGACAGCTTCCACTGCCGCATCGGGTCGCTGAGCCGTGACCTGAACCGGCGCTGCTGCTCGGAGTCGCTGACCGAGAACCAGTACTTGCGCAGCAGGATGCCGTCCTCGACGAGCAGCCGCTCGAAGATCGGGCACTGGTGCAGGAACCTGCGGTGCTCGTGCGGCGTGCAGAAGCCCATGACGCGCTCGACACCCGCGCGGTTGTACCAGGACCGGTCGAAGAAGGTGATCTCCCCCGCCGCGGGCAGGTGCTCGACGTAGCGCTGGAAGTACCACTGGGTCCGCTCGCGCTCGGTCGGCGTGGGCAGTGCGACGATGCGGGCGTTGCGCGGGCTGAGGTACTCCGTGATGCGCTTGATCGTGCCGCCCTTGCCCGCGGCGTCGCGCCCCTCGAACACGACCACGACGCGCTGCCGCTCCGCCTTGACCCACTCCTGCACCTTGACGAGCTCGGCCTGCAGCCGGAACAGCTCGGCCTCGTAGACCTCGATGGGGAGCGAACCGGTCGAGCCTGCGTCCTTGGCCATGCGTCGATGGTAGGCGCGGACCACCGGCCCCCGCGGGCCTTCCGGCGCCGCACCCGTCAGCCGCCGCCGCGTCAGCCGCCGGGCTCCTCCGCGGGGTCCTGCCCGCCGCCGGCGACGGCGTCCTCGCGCGTCCACTGCGCGTCGCACTCCAGGCACCGCCACGCGATCCGCGTCGACGGGGGCTCGCCGTGCCGCCCGGGCGCGGGCAGCCGCACCGTCGTGAGCTTGTCGCCCCCGCAGTGCGGGCAGGTGTTCCGGTGGTCCGTCACGGTCTCATCGTGGCAGAGGCGGCCCGCGAGATCCCGTCGAGCTCGGCGGCGAGGCCACCGGGCACGACCTCGCGCAGCTCGTACCTCGCGCGCACGAGCGGCACCGGCACCGACAACACCCGCGTGAGGTCGATCGGCGTCCCGCTCACGACCGCGTCGCACGCGCCCGCGTCGACCGCCGCGCGGATGGTCGCCTCCAGGTCGCGCACCTGCTCGGCGCCGTACCCCATGGCCGGGAGGATGCCGCGGGCGTTCGGGTACTTCGCGTACGTCGCCGCGATCGACCCCACGGCATACGGCACGGGGTCGACGACCTCCGCCGCACCGGCCGCGCGGGCCCCGACGACGCCCGCCCCCCACGACATCGAGCCGTGGGTCAGGGTCGGCCCGTCCTCCACCACGAGGACGCGCCGTCCGCGGACGGCTGCCTCGTCGTCGACCGTCACGGGGCTCTCGGCCCGCAGGACGGTGGCACGGGGGTTGAGGGCGCGGACCGAGGCCTCGACGGCCTCGACGTCGGCGGGCCGTGCGGAGTCGCACTTGGCGACGAGGACGACGTCGGCCATCCGGACGTTCGCCTCACCGGGGTGGTATGCCGTCTCGTCGCCGGGGCGCAGCGGGTCGGCCAGGACGACGTGCAGGTCGGGGGCGTAGAACGGCAGGTCGTTGTTGCCGCCGTCCCAGAGGACGACGTCCGCCTCGCGCTCCGCCTCCCGCAGGATCCGCTCGTAGTCGACCCCGGCATACACGACGACACCGGCATCGAGGTGCGGCTCGTACTCCTCGCGCTCCTCGATGGTGCAGTCGTACCGGTCGAGGTCGGCATACGTGGCGAAGCGCTGGCACGCCTGGGCGGCGAGGTCGCCGTACGGCATGGGGTGGCGCACGGCCACCACCCGCAGGCCCTGCTCGCGCAGCAGGCGGGCGACGTAGCGGGTCGTCTGGCTCTTGCCGACACCGGTGCGCACGGCCGTCACCGCGACGACCGGCTTGCTGCTGCGCAGCATGGTGCGTCGCGCCCCGTGGAGCCGGAAGTCGGCGCCCGCCGCGATGCACTGCGAGGCCAGGTGCATGACCTGCTCGTGCCGGACGTCGGAGTACGCGAAGACAACGAGGTCGACCCCCTCGCGCTCCAGGAGGTCCTGCAGCTCGGACTCCGCGACGACCGGGATCCCTTGCGGGTACAGGGAACCCGCGAGCTCTGCCGGGTACCGGCGACCCTCGATGTCGGGGATCTGCGTCGCGGTGAAGGCGACGACCTCGACGCCGGGGTCGTCGCGGAAGACGACGTTGAAGTCGTGGAAGTCGCGTCCGGCTGCCCCCAGGAGGACGACGCGGGTGCGGGCTGTGCTGGTGCTGGTCATGACCGTCTCCCCGGCCGGGTTCCTGCCGTGGCCAACGCACCCACCACGGGTGGTCCTGGGGAGGGACCCTCCACCCCGAGTCTCCCACCGGCGCCGGCGGCGCGAACCGACCCGAGGGGGCGATCTTCGTCACGGGGTCTCCCCCGCCCGGCCTCCTGGTGGGACGATCAGAGGGTGGGCGACACGGCCTCGCGTCCGGGGTCCGGGGGTGTCGGCAAGGCACCACCGGGTGGTGCCACGCACGAGCACATCGCGATGGCGGAGCACTGGATCGCGAGCAACTACAGCCCCCTCCCCGTCGTCCTCGCGCACGCCGAGGGCGCCTGGGTCACCGACGTCGAGGGGCGGCGGTACCTCGACGCCCTCGCCGGCTACTCGGCCCTCAACTTCGGCCACCTGCACCCGGCTCTCGTCGCCGCCGCGAGGACCCAGCTCGATCGCCTCACCCTGACCAGCAGGGCGTTCCACAGCGACCGCCTCGGACCGTTCTGCCGGGACCTCGCGACGTTGGCGGGCAAGGACCTCGTGCTGCCGATGAACACCGGCGCCGAGGCCGTCGAGACCGCGATCAAGGCCTCCCGGCGGTGGGGCTACGAGGTCAAGGGCGTCCCCGACGGTCGGGCACGGATCGTCGCCATGCACGGCAACTTCCACGGGCGCACGACGACGATCGTCAGCTTCTCCGACGACCCGGTCGCCCGCGAGCACTACGGCCCGTACACGCCCGGTTTCGACCTCGTGCCGTTCGGGGACCTCGACGCGCTCGAGGCCGCCGTCACGGACGAGACGGTGGCCGTGCTCATCGAGCCGATCCAGGGCGAGGGCGGGGTCGTGCTGCCCCCGGACGGCTGGCTGCGCGGGGTGCGGGAGCTGACGCGGAGCCGTGGCGTCCTCATGGTCGCGGACGAGATCCAGTCCGGGCTCGGGCGCACCGGCACCACGTTCGCGTGCGACCTCGAGGGCGTCGTGCCGGACGTCTACGTGCTGGGCAAGGCCCTCGGCGGCGGCATCGTGCCGCTGTCGGCGGTCGTCGCCGACCGCGACGTCCTGGGAGTGTTCACGCCGGGCAGCCACGGGTCGACGTTCGGCGGCAACCCGCTGGCCGCGGCGGTCGGCCAGGCCGTGGTCGCGCTCCTCGCGACGGGCGAGTTCCAGGAACGGGCCCGGCGGCTCGGTCTGCTGCTCGGCTCGGGCCTGCGCGCCCTCATCGGATCCGGCCTCGACGCCGTGCGGTGCCGCGGCCTGTGGGCCGGGATCGACATCGACCCCTCCCTCATGACCGGGCGCGAGGCCTGCCACCGGCTGCTCGAGCGCGGCGTCCTCGCCAAGGACACGCACGGGTCGACCGTGCGCCTCGCTCCCCCGCTCGTCATCGGCGAGGCGGAGATCGAGGTGCTGCTCGACGCCGTCGCGGGCGTGCTCGGGGACGCCCGGCGGGAGCGGGGCCCCCACGACGGCTGAGGTCAGGGACCCAGCACGAGGTACACGCCGGAGACGACGAGGCCCGCCTCCACCAGCACCGTGAACACCCTCTCGTCCATGCGGTGCACCAGCCGCTTGCCGGTCCACGCGCCGAGCATCGTCGCCGGGGCCAGGACCGCGCCCAGCGCGGCCACCCGGGCGGTCACCAGGTCCCCGGTGCCGTATGCCGCGAGCTTGGCCGCGTGCAGCACCACGGCACCGGCCGCCTCGGTGCCGATGTAGGCGTCCTTGACCAGGCCGTAGGCGAGGAAGAACGGCGCCGTCAGGGGGCCCACGCTGCCGAGGAGCGCCGACCCCGCACCCGAGGCCGCACCCACGGCGACGAAGGCCTTCGCGCTGGGCCGGCGCAGCTGGCGCCGTCGGACGTGGCGCAGGAGGACGACCGTGAGCAGGAAGACGCCGAGCACGCGCTGCAGCCCGGCCGCGGGGGCGGTGGCGAACAGCAGGCCGAAGGCGAGCGCAGTCGGCACCGCACCGAGGGCGAAGTTGCGGACGAGCAGCCAGTCGAGGTGCCGGGAGTTCAGGACGACGCGGGAGCCGTTGGACACCAGCTGCGCCAGCGTGAGCACCGGCACGGCGACGCGCAGCCCGAACAGTGCCGTGAAGACGGGCAGGAGCACGACGCCGCCCCCGAAACCGGCCACGGCCGAGACGACGGCGAGGGCAAAGGCCGCCACGGCGGCGACGGCCAGGCTCACCGGGTCCACGAGGTCACCGGGTGCGCGAGGTCACGGCGCCACGAACCGGCCGTCGGGCGTCGCTGTGTCACAGGGCGGTGCCGGCCAGGTACCCGGCGCCCGCTGCGGCCATCCCGGCGACGAGGCTCCCCGCGACGTTGGCGCCCGCCATCAGGTAGGCGCGGCTCTCGACCAGCCGCATGGTCTCGTAGCTGAACGTCGAGTACGTCGTGAGTGCCCCGCAGAACCCCGTCCCGAGCGCGAGGGTGACGGCGTGCGGCAGCGCGTGGTGGGCCGCCAGGCCGGTGAGCAGGCCGAGCACCAGGGAGCCGACGACGTTGACCGCGAGGGTGCCCCAGGGCAGGACGCTGTCGTGCCGCGCCTGGACGGCGCGGTCGGTGAGGTAGCGCGTGGGCGCCCCCACGGCCGCACCGAGCCAGAGCACGAGCAGGGCGCTCACCGGTCCCCGCCCGATGGGGTGGCCGCCGGCCCGCGGAACCGGTGCACCCGGACGCTGACGTCGTCGACGGTGACGAGTCCCTCGGTGACGAGCTCGTCGATGACGGGCAGGAACGCGTCCACCTTCTCCGGGGTGTCGACGATGACGACGACGACGGGCAGGTCCTCCGACAGCGACAGCAGCCGGGAGGTGTGGATCCGCTGCGAGGTCCCGAACCCCTCGATCCCCCGCAGCACGCTCGCCCCGGCCATCCCGGCGGCGTGCGCGCGGTGCACGATCTCGGTGTAGGTGGGCTTGTGCTGCCAGGTGTCGGACTCACCCAGGTAGATGGTCAGCCGGCGGGCCGGTCCGTGCAGCGTCGTCATCGGTGGACCTCCCGGTCGGTTCGGCGCCCGCGTCGGTGGACGAGGGCGAGGGCTCCGCGCGTGGCGAACGCGCCCAGGGTGACTGCGAGCAGCGCGGCGAGAGCGGTGAGCAGCAGGTAGGCCATCGCGGCCACGGGCGCTCCGTGCCGGAGCAGGCCGAGCGTCTCCACCGTGTACGTGCTGAAGGTCGTGTACCCGCCGAGCACCCCGACGCCCAGGAACGGCCGCAGCAGGGGGTGCGTCCCGCCCACCTCCACGACGAACACCATGAGGACGCCGATGAGCAGGCACCCGGTGACGTTGATGGCGAACGTCGCCCACGGCATACCACCCACCGGTGCCGGGTATGCCGTGGCGACCAGGTAGCGCGCCGTGGCACCGAGCATCCCGCCGAGCGCGATGACGGGCAGGACCCACCGGTGCGAGGACCACTCCCTGCGGCTCGAGGCCACCCGGAGGTCGATGTCGGGGTCGACGGCGGCACCGAGCCCGGGGGGCGACGGCTGGGGCTCGGGCATGGGTCTCCTACCGGGTCGAGGGTGCACAGGACTCCAGCAGGGACTGTTGGCAGCGCGTGCGCTGCGGTTGTCGGCGAGCCCCACCGCCATCGGCTCGGAGTCTAGCGCGCGGTCGAGCGCGGGCCCGACGCCGTCAGAGCTGTTGGCGGACGCCGGGGTCGTGGACGACGTCCCCCACCGGCTCCCCACCACCCTCCGACGTCCCCATGGCAGCCGCGGCCTTGCCGCGGCGCAGCAGCGGCAGCACCGCGCGCCCGCTGGTCCCCTCGAGCTCGAACGCGAGCGCGGCATACAGCGCCAGGGCGGCGAGCACGATCCCGACCCAGCCGGCGGCGGTGAGCCACGTCCGCGACCCCGACCACTCGGCGATGCCGGTCACGGCGAAGCGCGCGGCGCTGAGCGCCATGACGGCGCTCGCCACCACCTTGGCGTGCCCGGCTACCGCGGGTACGAGCATCGCCGTGGCGGCCGCGACCAGGAGCACGCCGAGCCCGGCACTCATCGCGCCGGGGGGCGAGGTGCGCGTCACGAGGGCGACTCCGGCCCAGGTGCCGGCCAGGACGCCCATCCCAGTGGCGGCGACGGGGTCGCGCGCGAGGAAGCCCATCACGCAGGCCACCAGCTGGAGCGGCACGGTGAAGACCAGCACGCCGAGGGCGACGGTCCGGCCCTGGGCGGTCGGCACCCACCCGAGCTGTACGGCGCTGAACGCGAACGTGGCGAGGAAGAGCCCGAGGAAGCCCAGGGGTAGTGGTGTCGCCAAGGGTCGCAGGACGACGCGCGGCGCGGGGAGGCGCGCGGCGTCGGTGTTCACGGGGTCACCATCACCTGGGCGGAGGCCTCCTTGAGGTGGGCGTTGGCCCAGCGCATCTGCCGCAGGGTCTGCGGGTGGCACTTCTCGGCCACCTCGAGCAGCTCCTCCTCCTTGAGCGCTTGGGCGGTCTGCGCGAGCACCTCCCAGTCCAGCGAGACGCCGGCCGCGTCCTTGTGCACCTGGCGCAGGTCCGCGAGCAGCAGCATCGACGCCTCGTGGTGGCGGCCGAGGAGCTCGTCGCCCTTCTGGCGGACCTTGGCGAGGACCGTCACGTCGTCCGGGGGCTCGGGGTCCAGCTCGAGGCCGAAGTCGCGGCCGACCCGGGCGAGCTCGCGGACGTGCTGCTGGGACCACCGCGCGATGTCGCGGGCGACGTGGTGCACCTCGTGGTCGGCCTTGTGCCGGTCCGAGATCCGCAGCAGGTCGGCGGCGAGGTCGCTCTCGGACCGGTGCAGCTCCTCGATGGCCATCGGGATCTTGCTCATCGTGCCGCCTCCGTGGTCGCCATCTGCTCGTGCACGTGCGCCGACGGGCCGCCCGTCGTCGGCGGCACCGACGCCGTGACCGGCCGGGACGCCGTCGTGGTCGGTGCCGCCGCTGGCTCGCCCCCGCCGGCCGAGACGCGCTCGACGGCCGCGGCCGCGGTCTTGAACAGCGGCTGCTTGGAGGCAGGGTCCCAGTCGGTGAGGGTCAGCTCGTTGGCCGCGCGGCCGTGCTGCTGCGGCTCGTGGCCGCCGGGCTCGTCCCAGTAGCCGTAGTGGAACGGGAGGAAGAGCGCCCCGGGCCGGATGCCGCTGATGCGCAGCCGGGCGGTCACCTCACCCCGCGGGGTGGTCACCCTCAGCAGGTCGCCCTCCTCCCAGCCGCGGTCGGCCGCGTCGGAGGCGGAGAGCTCGACCCAGACCTCGGGCGCCGCTGCCTGCAGCTGGGGGGCTCGACGGGTCTTGGTGCGGGTGTGGAAGTGGTAGAGCGTCCGCCCGGTGATCAGCTGGAACGGGAACTCCTGTGAGATGTTCTCGTGCGGCGGCAGGTACTCGGCGGCCTTGATGACCGCCTTGCCGGTGGGGTTGAGCGCCTTGTACTCCTGCGGCTCGACCGGCGCGCCGGTCACCAGGTCGCGGCCGTAGGACTCGCAGTAGTCCGGCGCCGCCCAGAACTGCCCGTCCTCGTAGATCCGCTCGGTGCCGTCGGGATGCTCCTCGTTGCAGGGCCACTGGATGCCGCTGCCGCCACGCAGCTTGTCGTAGGAGAGGCCGGTGTAGTCGCACGGCCGTCCGCGGGTGCACTCCTTCCACGCCTCGAACGCCTCCTCGGGGGTCGACCACTTCACCAGCGGCCGGCCGTCCTTGTCCTGCAGGCCCAGCCGGTGCGCGAAGTCGACGAAGATGTCGAGGTCGGGCCGGGCCTCGCCCGGCGGGTCGACAGCCTTCTCCGACAGGTGCACCGTGCGGTCGACGTTGGTGAAGGTGCCGGTCTTCTCCCCCCAGGTCGCCGCGGGCAGGACCACGTCGGCGAGCTGCGCGGTCTCGGACAGGAAGATGTCCTGCACGACCAGGAACAGCCGCTCCTGGGACAGGATCGAGCGGATGCGCCGGAGCTCGGGCAGGGAGACCGCCGGGTTGGTGCCGCTGACGTAGAGGAACCGGATCGAGCCGTCCTCGGCGTACCGCAGGATCTGCATGAGGTGGGTCGGCGCGGAGTAGTGCGGGATCTGCATCGGGTCGATGTTCCAGACCTTCGCCAGGTCCTTGATGTGCTCGTCGTTGCTCCAGTTCCGGAACGCCGGCAGGTCGCCGTCGGCCCCACACTCGCGCGTGTTCTGCGCGGTCGGCTGCCCGTTCATCTGCAGGACTCCGCAACCGGGCTTGCCCAGCATTCCGCGCAGGATGTGGATGTTGTTGACCTGCACGGCGGCCGCGGTCGCCTGGTGCGACTGGTAGAAGCCCTGCAGCACCGACGAGAGCAGCCGCTCGGCGGTGCCGATGACCTGCGCCGCCCGGCGGACGTCGGCCGCCGGGACGTCGCAGATCTCCTCGGCCAGCTCGGGCGTGTAGTCGGTGAGCTGCTTGGTCAGCTCGTCGTAGCCGAGCGCGTGCTCTTGCACGTACGCCTCGTCGACCCAGCCGTTCTCGACGAGCTCGTGGAGCAGGGCGTTCATGAGCACGACGTTCGTGCCCGGCCGCGGCGCGAGGTGTATGCCGTGGGCGCCGGCAGCCTCGGCCACCGGGGTCAGCCGCGGGTCGACGCAGACGATGGCCGGCGGGTTGGGGCCGGCCAGCCGGTCGAGGATCCGGGTCCACAGGACCACTTGCGTCTCGGCCATGTTGTGCCCGTAGAGGCAGATCACGTCGGCGGAGTCGATGTCGGTGTACGACCCGGGCTGCCCGTCGCAGCCGAACGACTCCTTCAGCGCCTCGGCCGCGGTGGCGGTGCACAGGCGGGTGTTGCCGTCCATGTGGTTGGTGCCGATGCCGCCGTGCCCGATGAGCGCGAGCGTGTAGTACTCCTCGAGGAAGAGCTGGCCGGTCGTGTAGAACCCGATGGAGCTGGGGCCGTGCTCGTCGAGCAGCTCCCTGGCCCGGCCCGCCACCGCGGACATGGCGGTCTCCCAGTCGGTCTCGACGAGCTCGCCGTCGCGGCGGACGAGCGGTCTCGTGAGCCGGTCCGGCGAGTTGTTCGCCTGCCACCCGAAGGCGTCCTTGGGATCGAGCCGGCCGTGGTTGACCCGGTCCACCTCGCGGCCGCGGACGCCGACGATCCGGTCGTCCTTGACGGCGATGTCCATCCCGTCGCCGTTGGAGTGCAGGATCGAGGCGGTCTGCACCCAGCGGTCGACGTCAGCGGGCTCGAGGCCCTCCTCCAGGTGGGTGTCGACGCGCGTCGGCCACCGCTCCCCCGCGGCATACGGCGTGCGTGTCCCCCACGGTTCGGCAATGCGGTCGCTCATGCCCCCTTCGTGCCCGCCATCGTCCGTGGGCAAACGCAACCGCCCCATCAGGATGCGCGCGCAGCGGAGTCCGGGAGGTCAGAGGGCCAGGAGGCCCTTCACCACGGTGGCCAGGGCGCCGGCCATGGCAAGCAGCACGACGAGGCGGCGGGCCTGCTCGGCCGGGACCCGGCGCGAGACCAGCTCCCCCGCGGCCAGCCCGACCGCCAGCGCGCCCAGCGACAGGAGGATCGCGGAGGCGCCGAGGTGGGGGCGACCCTTGGACAGCAACGAGGCCGTGTTCACCAGGGCCGCGTAGAGCTGGAACGTGGCGACGAAGCGGCGGTGCTCCCACCGGGTGCTCACGGCATACAGGACGATGGCGGGTCCGCCGACTCCGGCGGTGACGTTCATGAAGCCGCTGGCGGCGCCGGCGGTGACGGCACCCGCCGTGCCGTGCAGGATCCGGGCCCGGGCACTGAGCTGTACCAGGGCCAGGGCGACGAGCACGATCGAGCCGATCACCAGCAGCAGCACCGGACCGGGCACCGTGCGGGCGACGTACGCACCGACGGGGATGGCCAGCAGGGCGGGCACGACCAGCAGGAGGCCGCGGCCCCAGTCGACGTCACGCCAGGTGCGGGCCAGCACCACCACGCAGACGACCAGGCTGAGCAGGTTCGCCAGGATGACGCCGTCGAACGGGCCCGCCACCAGCACCAGCAGCGGGGCCGCCACGAGGGCGAAGCCGACACCGGTGACCCGCTGGGTCACCGCCCCGAGGGCGACGCCCATCGGCAGGAAGAGCAGCTCGGTGGTCACCGCCCACGCTCACAGACCGAGCGAGAGGTACCGCACGTCCTGGAACTCCTCCAGCCCGGCGGACGCACCCTCGCGACCCAGCCCGGACTGCTTCACGCCGCCCATGGGTGCGAAGCAGACCGACGGGAGGGCGTTGTTCGCGCCGATGATGCCGGCCTGGAGCCGCTCGGCCGTGCGCCAGACCCGCCCCACGTCGCGCGACCACAGGTAGCCGGCCAGGCCCATCTCGGTGGCGTTGGCCCGCGCGACAGCCTCGTCGTCGTCGCGGAACCGGAAGACCGCGGCGGCGGGCCCGAACACCTCGCTGCACGACAGGTCGGCGTCGTCCGGGACGTCGGCGAGCAGCGCGGGCGCGACGAACGTGCCCTGCGACGGCAGCTCGAACTCACGGGTCAGCCGGGTGGCACCCGCCTCCAGCGCCGCGTCGACCATGCCCTGCACCGCGTCGACACGGCTCTGGTCGATGACGGGCCCGAGGTCGGGCAGCGGGTCGGCCAGGCCGTCCCCGACCGTCATCGCGTCGATCGCCTCGGTGAGCCGTCCGGTGAACTCGTCGAACACGCGCTCGTGCACGACGAACCGGTTCGCCGCGATGCAGGACTGCCCCGTGTTCCTGAACTTCGCGAGCATCGCCCCCTCGACGGCGGCGTCGAGGTCGGCGTCCTCGAAGACGATGAAGGCGGCGTCCCCACCGAGCTCGAGCAGGGGTCGCACGACCCGGCGGGCGGCAGAGGCCATGATCTCGCTGCCGACCTGGGTCGAGCCGGTGAAGCTCACGGCGCGCACGGCCCCGTGGTCCAGGAGCGCCTGCGTGACCTCCCTCGCCGGTCCGTGCACGAGGTTGACCACCCCGGCCGGGACGCCGGCGTCGACGAGGCACCGGACGAGCTCGGTCACCGCGAGCGGCGCCTTCTCCGAGACGCGGGCGACGACGGTGCAGCCGGCGGCCAGGGCCGGTGCGAGCTTGCGGGCCTGGATCGAGCACGGGAAGTTCCACGGGGTGAGCGAGGCGACGACACCCACCGGCTGGCGCAGGGTCAGGTGGCGTCGGTCGCGTGCCTCGTGCGGGATCACCGACCCCTCGGGGCGGCGGGCCTCCTCGGCGAACCACCGGAAGTACTCGGCGGAGAAGGCGACCTCGCCCACGGCCTCGGGCAGCCGCTTGCCCGCCTCGAGCGCGAGCAGGCGGCCGATCTCGTCGACGCGCGAGGTCATCAGGTCGGCGGCGTCGCGCAGGACATCGGCGCGGTTGCGCGCAGGACGTTCGACCCAGTCGTGCAGGGCGGCGGCAGCGGCGTCGGCGGCCCGGACGGCGTCGGCGGCGCTGCCCCACGCGACCTGTCCGACGACACGGCCGTCGGCCGGGTTCGTCACCTGCGCCTGCTGGTCGTGGGCTTCCCACCGTCCGTCGACGAGGGACTGGGCGAGGTCTGTCACGGCGAATCTCCTTGGTGGGACGGGGCTCTGGGCGAGGTCGCCAACCGCGTGGGTGCGCGGTCGACGGGTCTGCGGGTCGGCGGGTGAGCGGGTCTGCGGGTCGGCGGGTCAGCGGGTCAGGACGTCAGCGGCGCAGGATGTCGGGCCGGGACCGGCCGCCGACCTGCAGCGCCGGCCACTCGGGGTCGTGGACGAGCAGCTCCGGACCCCGGGCCGTGACGAGGGCGGTGTCCTCGACCTTGACCCCCTCGGCGCTCGGGTTCCAGGCGAGGACCATCCCCTCCCCCAGCACCAGCTCGGACCCGGCGTGCGCGGGGAACTCCCGGGGCACGAAGCCGGACAGTCCGCCCTGGTGGTGGCGGTGCCACTCCAGCGGGTCGAAGCCGTTGCGCCCGTATGCCGTGGTGCCCGCGCGGACGACGTCGCCGAGACGCGCGCCCGGCACGCTGGCGTCGAGGAAGGCCTGCTCGACGTCGAGCAGCCGGCCGTAGGCGTCCTCCGTCGCCGGCGGGACGGGTCCGAAGGACACGATGCGGGTGACGCTGGCCACCACCCCGGACCGCCGCGCGCAGCAGACCAGCATGGCGAGCGGTCCCAGCTCCCGGGCGGTGGGCAGGGGGTGACGGTGCCGCGCGCCGCGGTCTGCACCACCCACCATGAGGACGATCGGGTCCATCGCGTCGGCCATGAGCTCGGCCGCGAAGACGCCGGCGGCGGCGTACTCGCTCATGCCCGGCTCCAGCGCGAGGGCGGCACGGGTCGCGGCCGCCGCGGCGTCGCGGCCGACCCCGGCGAGCAGCCGCCCCTGCCGCAGGGACGGCGTCAGCCGCAGCGCCCGGACAGCCGGCCCCACGTCGACCGCACCGTCCGCCGGCCGGTCGCTGCCGGTGCCGGCGCCCCGCGGCAGCCGGCTGTCACGCGACTCCCACCACGGCACGACGGCCCACTCGACGGGCAGGTTCGCCAGCTCGGTCTCCTGCAGCCTCGGGGCCTCGATGGCGTTCGTGACCACGGTGATGCTCGGCACGTCACCCGACACGTCGACGACCACGTCGAGGCAGGCCGTGTCGAGGGTGAGCGGCACGTGCACCCGCGCCTCGAGGAGCCAGGCCAGCGTCGCCGGCTCGCGCAGGACCAGCACGTCGACACCGGCGCCCCCTGCGACGTCCGCCAAGGCGTCCAGCCGCTCCCGCAGGTCGTCCCGGCGCTGGGCGAGGTCGTCCCGACCGGGAGCCGTCACGTGGTCGGTGCGGACCTGACCCGCGGTGGCGCCGTCCGTGGCACGCGCCGCGACGTCGTCAGCCGTACGCTCCGCGACGTCCGGCGCGACGCGGTCAGCCACGGCGCACGACCCGTCCCGCCACCGGCTGGGTGCCCGTGGCCGCGGCCGTGTCACCCGCGAGCTCGACCCGCGTGGCGGTGCCGTCGAAGCCGACGAGGTCGAGCGCGGCCTCCCTCGCCGGTCCGTAGGCGTGCAGGGTCCAGGGTCGGCCGACCAGGTCGTCGGTGTTGCGCACCCCCTCGTCCACCTCGACGCGGGGCAGCACGGCACCGCTGCGGACGAGCACCGGCATGGAGTCGAGCGGCACCTGCGCCTCGTGGAAGCCCGGGCCCCGGTAGGTCGTCCCGTCCAGGAGGTCGTACCACTCCCCCTCGGGCACGTAGAACCGGCGGCGGACCGGGGCTGAACCGTCGTCGAACACGGGCACCACGAGCAGGTCCGCCCCGAGGAGGAAGGCGTCGTCGACCGACTGCGCGACCGGGTCGTCGGGGAACTCCAGCGCGAGCGGTCGCATCACCGGCCACCCGTGCTCGGCTGACTCGTGCGCGACCTGCCACAGGGTCGGCAGCAGCTCGTACCGCAGCCGCACCCACCGTCGGGCGGCCTCCAGGGCCTCGTCGCCGAACGCCCACGGCTCGCGCGGCCGGAGCCCGTGCGCCCGCATCAGCGGGGACAGCGCGCCCAGCTGGGTCCAGCGCACGTAGAGGCCGGGGGTCAGCTCCGGGCCGAAGAAGCCGCCGATGTCGTGGCTCCAGAACCCCGGCGCGCTCACGGCATACGACAACCCGCCGCGCACGGTCGCCTGCATGCCGGCCACGGTGGACTCGGCGTCGCCGCCCCACTGCCCCGGGTAGCGCTGGGACCCGGCCCACCCGCTGCGCCCCCACACGAGGGGGGACCGACCGGTGTAGCGCGCTATCGCGTCGCTGACGGCGCCGTTGTAGCGCAACGGGTAGGTGTTGTGGGCGTGCACCGCTGGGGTGCCGTCGAACAGTGCCACGTCGTCGGGCAGCGCCTCGCCGAAGTCGGTCTTGAAGACGGCGACCCCGTCGTCGAGGAACGCCTCGTGCATCCCCTGCCACCACGCGACCGCGTCGGGGTTGGTGAAGTCGACCAGGGCCCGCATGCGCCCGTCCGGCGTCGGGGTCTTGCGGATCCCGGCGAGGGTGCCGTCGGGGTGACGGACGAGGTAGCCCTTGTCCTTGGCCTCCTCGAAGCGCGGGCTGGCCGGGTCGAGGTACGGCAGCTCCCACACGGAGAGGCGGATCCCCCGCTCCCGCAACGCCTCCACGAACTCGCGACGGTTGCCGAACCGGCTCTCGTTCCAGATGAAGTCGCAGTTGAGGCGGTCGACGACGAGCCAGTCGGGGTCGAGGTGCAGGACGTCGAGGGGCACGTGGTGCCCACGCATCGTGGCGGCGACCTCGAGCATCTCCTCGCGCGAGTGGTAGCGGCAGCGCCCCATCCAGTAGCCGAAGGCCCACAGCGGCGGCACCGGCGGCCGGCCGGTGAGTGCGGTGTAGGCGGTGAGCCGTTCCTTGGGTCCGTCGCCGGCCACGAGGTAGAGGTCGACGGCGTCGTCCGCGACGGTCAGGCCGAGGACCGAGGGACGCTCGTGCCCCACGTCCGCGGTGACCACGGCCCCGGTGTTGACGAACCCCGTGTACCCGGCGGTCGAGTGCCAGACCGGGACGGGTTTGTATGCCATGCCCGTACCGGTGCCGCACGCGTCCTCGCTGCGCAGGACGAGCCGCTGGCCGTTCTTCACGAGACGGCCGAACTGCTCGCCGAAGCCGAGCACGTCCTCGTCCGGCGCGAGCTCGAGGTTCACCGAGAGGCCGCCCTCGTCCGCCAGGGCGGTCGGCGCCATCATCAGGCCGGCCACCTGGCGCAGGCGGTGCGCGGACCGCAGGAGGGTCCGGCCGGTGTGCGGGTCCTCCAGCGCCAGGGTGAACGGAGCCCGTCCCACCCGGAGCCGGGCGCCGGCGGTGGCCACGACCACCGCGTCGTCGGTCTCCTCGACGTCGAGGGCGACCGGCGCCGGCGCCGGGTCCGTGACGATGCCGAGCCACGTGCCGTCGTCGGCCAGGACCGACGCCCCGGCCGGGGCCAGGGTCAGCCGCAGCACGCTCGGCGCGGGCGCCGACACGCGCAGCTCGTAGGCCGTGGCGTCCGTGGGCGGCAGGTCCAGCTCGGGCAGGTTGGGCATCGTCGTCTCGACGCCCTGGGCCGCGGGCGGCTCGCCGGTCAGCCAGCCGGGCATGATCCCGAGCTGGACGCCGGGCAGGGCGTCGACGGACAGCACCACGGACTCGCCGTCGCGGCGCACCCCGGCGACACGTCGCAGGAGGAGCGGGTGGGTCACGGTCCTATCCCTTCACGGAGCCGGCGGTGATCCCGGCCACGAAGTAGCGCTGGAGGAAGACGTAGGCGACCACGAGCGGGGCCGAGGCCACGATCACGCCGGTGAACAGCAGGGGGTAGTTCGTCAGGAACTCGCCCTGGAAGTTCAGCAGCGCCAGGGGCAGCGTCGTCTTCGCCGGGTCGTGGATGAACAGCAGGGGGTAGAGCAGGTCGTTCCACTGGATGACGAACAGGAAGATCGCCGTGGCGGCCAGCGACGGCAGCGACACCGGCAGGGCGATCGACCGGTAGGTCCGCCAGGGTCCGGCGCCGTCGATCGACCCGGCCTCGAACAGCTCCTTGGGCAGCGTGCGCATGAAGCCGGTCATGATGAACACGGCGACCGGCAGGGTGGCGACCACCTCGATGAGGATCAGCCCGAGCCGGCTGTCCAGCAGCCCGAGGCTCTGGAACAGCACGTACTGCGGGATCATGTTCGACTGCGCCGGGACGGCCATGCCGAGGACGAGGAAGCCGTACACGAGCAGGCCGCGCCAGCCGGGGATCCGCGCCAGCCCGTAGGCGGCGAGGCTGCCGACGGCGAGGGTGATGACGACTGCGGACAGCGTCACGACGGTGCTGTTGACGAAGGCCGTGGCCATGCTCGCGTCGGTGAGGACCGCCGTGTAGTTCGACGGCGACAGCGACGAGGGTGGTGAGAAGGGCGAGTCGAACAGCTGCTTGGTCGACTTGAACGAGCCGCTGAGCACCACGAACAACGGGACGATGATGAGCAGCGAGTACACCGCGAGGACCGCGCGGCGACCGAGGGTTCCAGCCATGACGTGCTCCTCTCACATGCCGTGCTGGGTGAGCCGGACGGCCCGCCGCTGCAGGAAGCTGACCAGGGCGATGATGACCATGAACACCACGGACTCCGCTGCGGCGTAACCGAACTTGGAGTTGGTGAAGGTCGTGTAGATCCGGGTGGACAGGATGTCCAGGGACCCCTTGGGCGGGTTGCCGCCCAGGCCGAGGATGAGGTCGAACGCCTTGAACGACTGGATCGTCGTGTACGCGACCACGATGGCCGTGGCGGGCGCGATCAACGGCCACGTGACGTACCGGAACCGGCTCCAGGCGCCCGCGCCGTCCAGCGCTGCCGACTCGTACAGCTCCTCGGGGATCTGCTGCAGGCCCGCGACGAAGATCACCATGAGCTGCCCGGCGTGCGCCCAGACCTGTGCCAGCGCGACCCAGTAGATCGCCTGGGAGGCGTTGCCGAGGAACGAGCTCTTCAGCCCGTCGAGCCCGATACCCCCGAGCACCTGGTTGATGAGCCCGAAGTTCGGGTCGTACATGAATTTCCAGACGAAGGCCACCGACACCGAGGACAGGATGGCCGGGAGGAAGAACAGAGCCCTGAGCGCGGTCGACGACCGCGAGTTCCGTTGCAGCAGCAGGGCGAGCAACAGCGACAGGGCCGTCTGGGCGATGACCACGACGAGGAGGAACTTGACGTTGTTGGTCAGGGCGCCGCGGAACAGGTCGTCCCCGGTGGCGATCCGGCTGAAGTTGCCACCCCCGACGTTGTTGAACTGCGGACTGATGCCGTCCCAGTCGGTGACGGAGTACTGGAACGCCTGGAGCGTGGGGCCGGCGAAGAAGACGACGTAGAGCACCACGGCCGGGAGCGGGAAGAGCCACAGGGCGGGGTGCACCTTGGTGGCACGGCTGCCCGAGCGGCGGACGGCGGGTATGCCGCGCCGTCCCCGTTGCCGCTGGCCAGGATCTGCGGGGGCCGGTCGTGCCCTCTGCGAGACGCTCATGTCGGCTCCTAGCTCTTGCGCTGCTGGTCCACGACGCGCTGGGCGTCGGCCGCCGCCTGCTCGGGCTTCTTTCCGCCGACGACCGCGACGCAGGCGCCCTCGACCGCCGAGCGGATGTCGAGGTTGTTGAACTGGAACCGCGGCGCGAGCAGCGTCTTCTTCGTCAACCACGGCGACAGGGCCTTGAGGTCGGGGTTGGTGTACTCGACCCCGTTGACGGTGACGTGCTGGCTGGTCCCGTTGGCGTACTGCCCTGCGACCTCCGGCGTCGAGAGGTACTCCAGCCACGCGACCGCGGCACCCTGGTGCTTGGACTTGCTGTTCACGCCGAGGATGAACGTCGCGTTGTAGATGCCCTCGTACTTGGCCTTGTCGGCGGACGTCGTGATGGGCGACAGCAGGTCCATCGCGAACTTCGCGCCGAGCGCCCGCACGGCCGCGATGTGGTACGAGCCGGTGGCCAGCATGGCGGCCTTGCCGGTGGCGAAGATCTGCTGGCACGGCTCGACCGCGGTGCCGGTGCTGTTGGGCTGGAAGTACGGCTTGAGCTGGACGTACTGCTTGAGCGTCGTGAGGAACCACTCGTCGGTGCACTTGAGCTCGCCGGACTCGATCTTTGCGCACATGTCGTCGCTCGGTGCGTTGTTCATGACCATCGAGTTGAAGAGCTGGCCGGCGTTGCCCGGGTCACCGCCCGGCCACGCGATCGGGGTGACGCCCTGGGACTTGAGCTTGTCGCACAGGGCGAGGAAGGAGTCCCAGTCCTTCGGCGGGGTGCTGCCACCGGCCTTGGCCAGGAGGTCCTGGTTGGTCACCGGCATGTTGAAGACGACCTGGTAGGGGAAGCCGAGCTGGGTGCCGTTCGACGTCCCCGCCTTGATGAGGTCCGGGCTGAAGTTCTTGGCCCAGGACTGGCCGGAGAGGTCGGTGTAGACGCCGGCCTTGGCCATGTCGACGAACTGCGCGCCACGGAACGCCGTGAACACGTCACCGACGGAACCGCCGCGGATGCGCTGCAGGGCCGAGGACTGGTAGTCGTTCGACGGGGAGATGTCCTGGCGCACGGTGATGCCCGAGTGGGCGGACTGGAACGACGCGATCAGCTTGTCGAAGACCTGCTTGTCCTCGGCCCGCCAGTGCGCGAACGAGATGTCGCCGGTCGCCGACGCGCCGCCTTTGGGGGCGGTCGCCGACGAGCTCGACCCCGAGGTGCTGCCCGGCCCGGCGCAGGCGGCCGCCGCGAGGCCGACGCCGCTCAGCCCGAGCAGCTGCAGGACGGTGCGGCGGTTGAGGTGCTCTGCCTTGACGGTGTTGCTCATGACTGCTCCTTGGTGGGGGTGGCGGAGAACTCGATGACGGGGATGCCGAGCTCGTCGGCGGCGGTGCGCAGGGCCGGCCGGACGTCCGTCCAGGCCAGCACCGTGTGGTGGGGGAAGCCGTGGCCCACCAGGGCTCCCACGAACTCGTCGGCGGGGGTGTCGAGCCGGACGGCTGCGGTGTTGCCCTGGAACCGGTTGGGCTCGGGGAGGGACTCCCCGGCCGCGACGAGCAGGCGCAGGCCTCCCGCCGGGTCCTCCGTGAGCCGCGCCATGACGACCGGCCCGGTCCGCAGCGGGAAGTTGCCGGCCACGCCGAGCTTGCGGTTGCAGTGGACCGACTGGGTGGCCGCCGACGGGTCTGCGGCCAGGGACGTCGCGGCCGCGCCGCAGTGCCACAGCCGGACGACGTTGGCGTCGGCGTCGAGGTCGACGGTGTCGACGAGGTAGGTGGTCCCCGACCCGAGGGCCTCCAGCAGCGACATGGTCACCGCGCCGTAGACGTCACGCTCGCACGCCGTCGGCGTGCCGGCGTCGGCCAGCCGTGACAGCGACGAGCAGGGGCACGCCCCGAGCTCGGTGGGGAACTCGGGCCAGCACCTGATGGCCATCGCGGACAGGTCCGCGTCGTCCCGCCAGCCCCGCATCGCGCTCGTGACACAGGCGGCGGTCCCGGCCTGCGCCCGGGCGACGGAGGCCAGCGACGGCTGGGCGGCCAGCGCCGCGGCATACTCCTGCTCGCCCTCGGCCTCCGGCACGGCAGCGACCTTCGCGAACATGTCCTCGACCGTGATCTGCTCGACCGCGATGCCGAACAGCTTCTCCAGCAGGTCGGGGTCGTACTGGCTCGGCGTGAACCCGGGTGGCGCGTCGCCGACGAGCCCGAGGGTCCGCCCGCGCAGGGAGTCGAGCGCCTCGCGCACCGCCCCGGCGTCGTCGGCGCGCTCCCCGACTGTGGTCGGCAGGTCGGGCACGACCGGCAGCCGCCCGGCCAGGGCGGCACCCAGGGCCGCACGGACACCGGCCTCTCCCGGGTCCCCGTAGAGCAGGTGCGGAACACGCCCCGCGTGGACGACCAGCGCGTGGCCGAAGAGGTTGGCGCCACAGAGGCTGTTGAGCCACAGCGGGTCCCCGACCGGGCCGGGCTCCCGGAACGACCAGAGGAGCACGGGCGTCTCCAGGTCGGCATACAGGCGCAGCGCCGGGCTCGCGTCGGAGAAGGAGGCGCACACGTTCACGACGAGGTCCGCCTCGGCCAGCGGCAGGGCCGCGGCGCGCTCGAGGTCCGCGGGGGTCATGACGAGGTCCGTGGGCCCGGTGACGTCGGCGCCCAGCTCCTCGAGCAGGGCTCGGGCCTCCGCGGCGCGCTGCGCGGCGACGTCGACGGCGAACGTCGGGCGCGCGGTGGGGACCACGACCACGCGGGGCCGGCGCTGCGCGGTGGCCGCGGTCATCGCGTCACCAGCGAGTCGACGAGCTCGCCCAGCTGCTGCAGCCGCGGCACCGACACCTCGCGCAGGTCGCGCTCGACGTCGTCGCTGCCGATCACCGAGGCCCACACCGCACGCCCGGCCAGGAAGCCCGAGGCTCCCGACTCGCACGCCAGCCGGACCGCGCGCGGGAAGAGCTCGGCGGGCACGCCCGACGACAGCACCACCCAGGGCGAGGAGACGGCGTCCGTGATCTCGGCGCAGCGCCGGCGGATCTCGCCCTCGTCACCCTGCCCCTTGAGCGGCACCTCGGCCTTGTAGAGGTCGGCGCCGAGGCCGCCCAGCTCGCTGGCGACGTCCACGACGCACTGGTCCCAGTCCCAGTCACGGCCGTCACGAGGGGCCTTGGCGACGGGCTCGATGATGCTCACGAGCCCCGCGGAACGGCACCGCTCGACGAACCGGCGGACCATGTCGATGCGCACCTGCGGGTCGGTGTCGGGGCGGTGGATCACCAGCAGCTTCATGGCGACCGCGCCCTGCTCACGCACCGCCGCAGGGTCGACGGCCTCGTCGATGACGACGTCGGTGACGTACTCGCCGTTGCCCGCGATGAACTCGTCGGCCGCGGCGATGAGGCCGCACCCCGGCGCCACCGCACCTGCGTCGACGACGGCGTCGAAGGCGAACTGCTTGTCGACGAGGACGGCCGACGCGTAGGGGGTGAGGATGCGGGTGGCCTCGACCTTGAAGCGCCTCAGCTGCTCGTCGCCGACGGGCCCGTCCTGGTGCTCGGCGAACATCCCGCGCATGGCCTCGCGCTGGTCGACGGCCAGCATGGCGAAGGCGCCGCTGGGGCGGGCGATGGACGACAACGTGTATGCCGTCGGGGCAGGTTGGCTCACGGGGGTCTCCTTGGGCGGGGCGAGTCGCGTGCGGTCAGGCAGGTCGAGCGGTGCGGGCGCGCAGTCGCGCGGTGACGTCGTCGTGGGTGGGGATGGCGGACCTGCCGTCGAGACCGAGGCAGGAGAGCGCGGCGACGTGGTTGGCGTACTCCAGGGCGTCGTCCAGGGGCAGGTCGCGGACGTGGGCGGCCACCAGCGCCCCGTGGAAGACGTCGCCGGCGCCGAGGGTGCTCACCACGTCGACGGGGACGCCCGCGGCGCGGGCCCTCTCCCCCGTCGCGTCGGCGGCCAGGGAGCCGCGGCTGCCGTCGGTCGCGACGACCCGTCGCGCACCCTCACGCAGTGCGGCCTCCAGCAGGGCCTCGTCGCCGGTCCCGTCGCCGTGGGTGCGGCGGAGGGCCTCGAGGGTGGGGACGTAGAGGTCGACCCCGGCGGGGGTGAAGTCGGGGATCGGGTTCCCCGCGTCCACCGAGACCTTGGGGCGGGCGGTCGCCGTGAGGTCGAGCAGCTGCGCGACCGCGGCCCACCCGACGTGGTCGGCGTGCACCCACTGCGCGCCGCGGACGAGCTCCGCGCCCCGGGCGGTGTCGACCCCGGGGCCCGGGCGGTTGCAGATGGCGCGCGTCCCACGCAGCGCGTCGACGACGATCACGCTGGCAGCCGAGCGTGCCCCGGCGGCCCGGGTGACACCGGAGACGTCGACGCCCTCGGCGGCCAGGTCCTCGAGGATCCGCCGGCCGTCCTCGTCGTCGCCGACGGTGCCGACGAAGGCCGCCTCGACGCCGAGGCGGGCGGCGGCGACCGCGGCAGTGGCGGCCGGTCCTCCGCCGGCGAAGACGAGGTCCTCGGCCACGACGCGCTCGTCCGGCCCGGGGTAGCCGCTGACGAGGACGATCGAGTCCATGGTCGCCGCCCCGACGAAGACGACCGGAGGGGCCGAGGGGCTGGGAAGTGCGGTGTGCGGCATGCCATCTCCTGGAGGCGGGACGTCCACGCTGACGTCGTGCTGCGGTTGTTGCTAGACTAACAACGAGTGTTGGAAAGTCAACATCCAATGTGATCTATTCTTCAACCAAGGCCGATCCGGCCGGGGCCGGTCTTCACTGGGCCCAGCGCGGCACACCGTGCGCCGAACGGGGAAAGGGTGGGCATGGGCCAGGAGGCGATGCGCTACGACAGCGCACCCGAGCGCAGGCGCGTCATCATGGAGCGCCTCCGCGAGACGGGCTTCGTGTCGGTGACGAGCCTGACCCGCGACCTGGGCGTCTCGGACATGACCGTCCGGCGCGACCTGCGCAAGCTGGAGAAGCAGGGGTCGGTCCGGGTGGTCCACGGCGGGGTCAGCGCATTGCACGGCCCGATGCACAACCCCGCGTTCGTCAGCCGGTCCCGGATGGACGAGGGGGCGAAGAAGGCGATCGCCGAGGCGGCGCTCGCCCTGGTGGCCGACACCGACACCATCGCGATCGACGCCGGCACCACGACCTACGCGCTCGCCCAAGTCCTCCCCCACGACTTCGACGGCACGGTGGTGACCCACTCGGTCCCCGTCATCCAGCTGCTGCTCAACCGCGGCGCCGGCAAGGTCGTCGGCCTGGGCGGCGAGCTGCTGCACGAGAGCCAGGCGTTCACGGGGCAGATGACGGTCGACGCGGCACGGGGCCTGCGCGTGTCCACCCTCTTCCTCGGCGCCGCAGCCGTGGACGAGCGCGGCGTGTACGTCGCCACGGACAAGGAGCGCCCGACCAAGCTCGCGCTCATCGACGTCGCCGACCGGGTGGTCCTGCTCGCCGACCACACCAAGTTCGCCATCTCGGCGCCGGTCCTGCTCTGCCCGCACGACCGGATCACGACCCTCGTCACCGACGCGGAGCCCGAGCCCGCCGCAGCAGCCCACCTGCGCAGCACGGGCACGCAGATCATCGTCGCCGGCTGACCCGCGACCGGCGTCACTCCCCTGCGGCCGACCTCGCCAGCACCTTCTCGAAGACGAGCTCGAGCCCGTCCTCGTCGTCCCACTGCTCGCCGACGTGGACGAACCCCGCGCGGCGGACGACGGCCAACGACGCCTCGTTGTCGGGGCTGACCGTGGCGCGGACGACGGCCACGTCCTGGGACGCCCTCGCCTCCTCGACGAGGGCAGCCAGCACCTCGTGCGCGTAGCCGTGGCCGCGGTGCTCGGGGATGATGGTGTAGCCGACCTCGACCATTCCGGTCGCGTCGGGCCGGCCGTGAAAACCGGCGTGCCCGACCACCACACCGCCCGGCTCGCGCACCGCCGCGCGGACGAGCCAGGGCGCATCCGGCGAGCAGCTGCGCACCTGGCCCAGCCGGATCCGCCACAGCCACTTCTCCTGGAGGAAGAACGGCGGCAACGGCCGCCCGTGCACGTCACCGGCCGTGGCCAGGTCGTCCTCGAGCATCGCCTCCATGGCCGCTGCCGGCACGAGCTCCAACGTGATCACGGGCCGATCATGGCAGCCGCCGGTCGCCGGGTCACCCGCTTTTGCGACGGCGGTCCGCGGGACGGCGCAACGGGCCGTGGTCTGCAGATGGACAACATGGTTGACCATTTCCAAACAGTCAACTAAGTTGTCCAATGGGCCGGGGGGATCCGCTCTTGGCCGTTCCGCACCCACCCTCTGGAGACTCCTCGTGACCACCACGTCCTCCCCCCTCGACGTCCGGCTGGCCGACGCCCGTCCGGTCGTCACCCCCGCCGCGACCATGCGCACCTACGCCTCCCCTTCCGGGCCAGCACCGGCGTCGATCGCCGTCTGGCGCACCGAGATGGCCGCCGGAGCGGCGGGCCCGCTGCACACTGTCAGCGAGGACCAGGTCCTCGTCCTGGTGCAGGGCAGCCTCTCCGCCACCGTCGGCGACGAGCAGCTCGACCTCCGGGCCGACGACGCCGTCGTCCTTCCCGCAGGAGCCGATCGCCGGCTGACGGCCGGCCCCGACGGTGCCACCGCCGTCGTCTCGTCCGTGCCGGGCGCAACCGCCCGCGTCGGCGACGGGGACCCCGTCCCCGTGCCGTGGGCGCGATAGGCCGGCCATGACCGCCACCGCATCCCTCACCCCGGCGGCTGCCGCACCACCCCGCACGGCTCGGACGGACAGCACCGCCCTGTTCGTCCTGTGCGCCGTCCAGCTGCTGCTCGTCGTCGACGTCAGCGTCGTCAACATCGGCCTCGGCGCGCTCCGCCGCGACCTGGGGGTCTCGACCGAGGCGACACCGTGGGTCGTCGCGGCATACTCCCTCACCTACGGCGGCCTGCTCCTCCTCGGCGGCCGGGCCGGGGACCTGATGGGGCGTCGCCGGGCCCTGCAGCTCGGCGTGCTCGTGTTCGGCCTGGCCAGCCTGCTGGCCGGCCTGGCCCCCAGCACCGCCATGGTCCTGGCTGCCCGGGCGGGCCAGGGGGTCGGCTCGGCGCTCGCCGCACCGGCAGTGCTCGCGCTGCTCGCGACCACGTTCCCCCAACCGGCGCGGCGGGCTCGCGCCATGGCGCTGTATGCCGCCATGTCCGGTGCCGGCGCTGCGCTGGGCCTGGTCGGTGGCGGCCTGCTGGTCCAGGCGGTGTCCTGGCGAGCGGTGTTCCTCATCAACATCCCCGTGGTGGCGGGGTCCTCGCCCTCGCGCCGCGCGTGCTGCCCGAGACACCGCGTCGCGCCCACGGGCTAGCGGTGCCGAGCGCGGTGTCCGTCACCGGCGCCGCCACCGCGCTGTCCCTGGCCCTGTCGCGGGCCGCGACCAGCGGCTGGGGCGACGCCCTGGTGACCGGTTCCCTCGCCGCCGCGGCCCTGCTGGCGGTACTGCTGGTGCTGGCCGAGCGGCGGGCCGAGCGCCCGCTCGTCCCGACCACCCTGCTGACCGACGGGCGGCGGGTCCGGGCCTTCCTGCTCGCGTTCGTCGTCGGCGCCACGCTGCTCGCACTGCTGTTCCTGACGACCCAGCTGCGACAGGGGGTCCACGGGACGGGGGCCGTCCTCACCGGGCTGGGGTTCCTGCCGTTCAGCGCCGCCATGGTGACGACGTCCCAGCTGGTCGGCCGCGGGCCGGCCCGCTGGCGGTCCACCGGGGGCACCGTGGCCGGTCTGCTGCTCGCCGCCGTGGGCGCCGCCTGGCTCGCGGCGCAGGGACCCCACACCGGTTACCTCGCCGGCACGTTCGGACCACTGGTCCTCGCCGGCACCGGAATCGGCCTGGTGTTCGTGCCGCTCACGCTGGCCGCCACCGCAGGGGTCGACCCGCGCGACACCGGCGTGGCGGTGGCCTACTCAGCACCAGCCAGGTCCTCGGCGGTGCGCTCGGGGTCGCGGCAGCGACCGTGCTCGCCCAACCCGAGGGACCATCGGCCGCACAGGCCGTGGCCGGCTACGACCGGGCCTTCACCTGGCTGGCGGTCACCCTCGCCGTGGCCGGGCTGTCTGCCGCGATCCGGCGTCGCTGAGGTCGGACGACGCCGACCGCGCGAGGGAAGGGCGAGGGGCGGACCACCGGTCCGCCCCTCGTCCTGTCACCAGCCAGGCCTCACGGGAGGCAGCTCGCCTCCGTTCTCGGCCCTGACGATCCGCTCGAGGCTGGTCACCAGCGTCTCGACGTCGGCGGCAGACACGTGCTCCTCCCACCGGCGCTGCATCTCGGCCTGGATGCGCACCGACGTCCTCACCGCGGCCCGTCCGCGCCGGGTGAGGCGGACGGGCCGGTTGCGGCTGTCACGAGGGTCGACGCACTGCTCCACGTAGCCCGAGTCCAGGAGCTGCTGCAGCACCTTGGCCGCGCCCTGCTTCGTGATGCCGAGACCCACGGCGAGCTCGCTGGCCGTGGCCTCGCCCCGCGCCACTGCGTTGAGGGCGTAGCCGTGGGTGGGCCGCAGCTCGGGGTACCCGGCCGCCGCGAGCTGCTCGTGCAGCTGCTCCAGACTGGTCCGCAGCGCCATCGACAACAGCCGTACCAACGGCAGACCCTCCACCGGCATCCCCTCTCGGACGAGCTCTTGCCCACCATCTTCAGTCAACTTGGTTGACCAAAGCAAGGCGGCTCGCCGGCGCGCGCAGGCCCCGGTCCTGTGCGGCACGGGTGCCGGTGCGTCCAGGGATGGTGGTTCGGCGTCCGGGGAATGCGGCCACGGGATGGGTCTCGAGCCTCCCCGCGGTCAGCCCTGGGGCGTCGGAAGCTCCACGGCGGCACCGGACACGGTGACGCGCGGGTCGTCCGGGCGCACGTCGACGAGCAGCTCGCTAGGGCGGCCCATGTCGACCCCCTGCACCACCCGGACGGTCCGGGGCGCCGGGACGTGGCCGAGCGACAGGAGGTAGCCACCGAGGGCTGCCGCCGCGGAGCCGGTCGCCGGGTCCTCCACCACACCGCCCACGGGGAACGGGTTGCGCGAGTGGAAGGTGTCCTCGTCCTCCCGCCAGACGAGCTGCACGGTGGTCCACCCCTCCGCAGTCATGAGGTCCTTGAGCCGGGTGAAGTCGTAGTCCAGCTCCGCCAGCCGCTGCCTGCTCGCCAGGGCGAGCACGAGGTGCTCGTTCCCGGCATACGACAGGAGCGGGGGCAGGACGTCGGCGAGGTCCGCCGCGGACAGCCGCAGCGCGGCCAGCGCCTCGCCCAGCGCCGCGTCGGGGACGGGTCGCGTCCGGGTCGGCACGCTGGTCAGGCTGGCGCGCAGCACGCCGTCCACCACCGCGGTGGCCACCTCGATCTCGCCGGCGGGCGTGTCGAAGACCGTGGTCCCGACCCCGCCCCGCTCGGCAAGGGCCACAGCCGTGGCGATGGTGGCGTGGCCGCAGAAGGCCACCTCGTCCAGGGCGCTGAAGAAGCGCAGCCCGAGGTGTGGCCGGGTCCTGCCCTCGCGCAGCACGAAGGCGGTCTCGGAGTAGCCCACCTCGGCGGCGGTGCGCAGCATCTCCTCGTCCGACAGGCGGTCGGCGTGCAGGACGATTCCGGCCGGGTTGCCCCCGGCGGGGTCGGTGGTGAAGGCGGTGTAGCGAAGGACGTCGGTCATGAGGGCGTGCTCCTTGGCTGTTCGGAGGGTTGCGGCTGGTGGTGCGTGACCCGCAGGTAGTAGCCCGCGGGGTCGAGGAGACGGAAGTCGGCCAGCCCCCACGGCCGGTCCTGGAGGCCTTCCTCGAGCGGCCAGCCGCTGGACTCCACGGCGGCCAGCTCGGCACGGACGTCGTCGACCTCCAGGACTATCTCGGTCCCGGCGGGAGGACGGCGGCCCTCCAGGTGCGCGATGCCCCCGCGCTCGGCGGCCCCGATGCGGACCGTGTCGCGGCTCAGCGCGACGTACCCGGGCGAGTCGGCGCGCTCGTCCCGGTCCAGGCGGAAGCGCAGGACGCGGGTGTAGAAGTCGACGAGTGCGTCGAGGTCGTCGCTGAAGATCTCGATGCGCAGGGTCACGGCCATCTCGAGTCCTTTCCACGGGTCGACGACAGGTCTCCCGGTCGTGCAGCGGTGGCGTCCCGGGCCGGCTTCCCCGTCGGGCCGGGACGCCCCGCACCCACGACGCTAGGAGCCCGCGGTGTCGCCGGGCTGTCCGTCCGCTGTCGTCTCAGCCGCCCACGGGGTCCGCGGCCGGACGGGTGACCGGCGCCGGGACCCTCTCGTGCGGCGCCACAGGTCTGCGCGCGGCGGTACGCAGCGCCGCCGCCTCCGCCGCCCACGTCGCCGCCGCGTCCACCTCGCCCGCCGCCCGGGCGGTGCGGGCCAGGCCCTCGAGCGCCAGGGCGGTGAGGCGCGGCTCGCCGGTCGAGCGGCCCAGGGCCAGCGCCTGCTCGTAGCCGTCCCGGGCCAGGGTCGACGCACCGGCGACGTCGTCGCACCCGGCGAGCCCCACGAGGGCGAGCCCCTGCATGACCGGGGTGCGCAGCTCGGCGAACCCCGCCACCGCCGAACGGAAGTGCAGCCGAGCCCGCTCCACGTCGCCGTCGGCGTGGGCCAGCAGGCCCCGGCCGTACTCCCAGAGGACGGCCCCTGCGCCGTCACCCACCTGGCGGGACGCCGCGGCGGCGCGGTCGAACAGCCGCGCGGCCTCGTCGCGGTGGCCGAGGTCGAGCTGGGTGATGCCGAGCTCCGCGAGCGCCCACTGCGCCGTGTTCCACAGCCCCGCGGAGCCGGCCGCGTCGATCGCCTCCTCGAGCACGCGGGCCGCGTCCTCGTGCCGACCGAACTGCCGCAGGCCCCAGCCGAGGTGGTAGAGGACCGCGGACTCGCCCCACGGGTCGTCCAGCGCGCGGAAGGCCGCGGCCGCGGCCCGGCCGATCGGGACGGCCTCCTCGTCACCGCGCGTGAACGCGGTCTCCATGCGTACGAAGCCGATGACCGCCCCACCCCACGCGTCGCCTTCCGCGGCGAACTGCGCGCCGGCCTCCTCGAGCAGAGCCGCGTGGCGTCCGTCGTCCCCGCCCGACACACCCTCGACGGCGAGCAGCACCTTCGACAGCGCGGCCCGCGACCTGTCACCCGCCTCCTCGAAGACGGCCAGGCTGTCGGCCGCAGCCCGGGCACACGAGGCGCTGGGGTGGACCAGGCAGGCCCGGGGCCGCTCGACCAGCGAGATCGCCTGCAGCGCAAGGGCTCTGGCTTTCGATGACCCACTCGGGTCCGCCAGGAGCGGCCGCAGCACCTCGCGCCCCTCGAGGTCGCGTCCGAGGTGCCAGAACAGCCCCAGCGAGCCCGCCATCTCGAGGGCGACGTCCCGGTCGCCCGCGGGGCCGCTCCACCAGGCCAGGGCGGCCCGGATGTTGGGCTGCTCCTCACGCAGGACCCGCAACGCCTCCCGCTGACCGCCCCGGCGCAGCAGCCACTCGCACCGGACCGCGAGCGCCTGGTAGTGCCGGGCGTGCCTGGCCGCGAGCAGCCCGGCGTCGCCGCTCGCCCCGAGCCGCTCGGCGGCATACTCGCGCAGCGTCTCCAGCATCCGGTACCGGGTGGTCACCCCGCGCTCGACGACCACCATCGAGCGGTGCACGAGCCGGCCGACCACGTCGAGCACCTCGGCCGACGGGAGGTCGTCACCGCCGAGCACGGCCTCGGCCGCCTCGAGGGTCCACCCGCCGTGGAACACCGCGAGCCGGTCGAAGACCCGGCGCTCGGCCTCGGTGAGCAGGTCGTAGCTCCAGTCCACCGTCGCGCGCAGGGTCCGCTGCCGGGCCTCGGCCGTCCGGCTGCCCGACGTGAGCAGGTCGAACCGGTGCCCCAGCCGGGCCGCGATCTCCGACGGCGACAGGGTGGTCACCCGCGCGGCGGCCAGCTCGAGGGCAAGGGGCATGCCGTCCAGGGCACAGGCGATCGACGCCACGGCCGCGAGGTCGGTGTCGGAGGACACCGCCGCGGGCGCGACGGACCGGGCCCGCTCGGCGAAGAGCTGGGCAGCGGGGAAGGAGAGCACCTCCGCCGGCGCCGCGCCCGTCGGCGGCACCTCGAGCGGACCGACCGTGACCTGGACCTCCTCGCGCAGGGCGAGCGCCTCCCGGCTGGTGGCCAGCACCGTCACGTGCGGGCAGGTGGCGAGGACCTCGTCGACGAGGGCGGCGACGGCATCCACCACGTGCTCGCAGTTGTCGAGGAGCACCAGGGCCCTGCGCCCGGACAGGAACGCTGCCAGCCTGCTCCGCACACCGCCGTCGGGGGCGGCGCCGTCGAGTGGCACGCCGAGCGCCTCCGCCACGGCCCACGGCACCTGGTCCGCGGACGCCACGGCCGCCAGCCGCACCCCGTGCACACCGTCGGCGAAGCTGTCGGACACCCGTGCGGCCAGGGCGAGGGCGAGCGAGGTCTTGCCCGCCCCACCGGGCCCGACGAGCGTCAGCAGCCGGGCCTCGCCGACGAGCTCGACCAGCGCCCCGAGCTGGTCGTCCCGGCCCAGGAGGGGTCGCGGGACAGCCGCGGACAGGGTGGTGGCGCACAGCGGGGAGGTCTCCGCGACACGGACCCGGGGCGCCGCGACGGCCGGCGGCGCGAGGTCGGCCTGTTCCCCCAGCGACGGGTCCTGGCGCAGCACGCGCTCGTGCAGCGACCTCAGGGTGAGCGAGGGTTCGAGCCCCAGCGACTCGTCCAGCACGGTGCGGGTGCGGTGGTACGCCTCGAGCGCGTCCGCCTGCCGGCCTGCGCGGTAGAGGGCGACCATGAGCAGACCCACCAGCGACTCCAGCGTCGGGTCCGTCGCCACCCACGGCTCGAGGTCGGCGACGACCTCGGGCGCCCGGCCCAGGCCGAGCGCGACCTGGGCCCGCTCGGTGAGGGCCGCCAGCCGCAGCTCGGTGAGGCGGCCCGCCTCGACGGCCGCCCACGGCTCGGTGCCGAAGTCGGCCAGGGCCTCACCGCGCCAGAGCGCCAGGGCGTCGTCGTACGCCGCGAGGTGTGCCTCCGTCGGGTGCAGCACCCCGGAGAGGGCTGCACGGGCGCGCGCGACCCCGGACGAGAAGGCGATCGCGTCGACCTGCTGTGGCTCCACGTCAGCGCGGTACCCGGTGCCGTGCCGCACGACGACGTCCCGCAGCCCGAGCGCGCCGAGGGCACGCCGGAGCTTGGAGACCCGGATCTGCAGCGCGTTGACCGGGTCCACCGGCAGCGACGACCCCGACCACAGGCGGTCGACCAGCGCCGTGGTGGGGATGGTCCGGCCTGCGGACAGCAGCAGGTGGGCCAGGAGCGCGCGCTCGGCCGGGCCGGGAAGCGGAGCCGGCTCGCCGTCGACGACGACCTCCATGGGCCCGAGCAGCAGGTAACGCACCTCGTCCACCGCGGTACCACCCTTCACCAGGACCATCGTGCCGGACGCCGAGCGGGGCGGGCAACGCCCTCCCGGCCCCACCGGGAGAGTGCCGGGCCCGTCGCTGGTGGCCTCTGATGCCCGCCCGTCACCGGCCGGTCGCGGCGTCCGGGCCGGCACCGGGCACCGCACCGACACGAGGCGTGTATGCCGTGCCGGCGAAGACGTCGAGGACCTCACCCAGGCGCATGGTGCCGGTGAGCCGCACGCGCGTGGTTGCCGCGTCCGCCTCGACCGTCGCGACACCGGGGACGTCGCGCAGCCAGCGCGACACCTCCCGCACGCACCGTCGACAGCCCATGCCCTCGACCACCAGGGCGATCTCGTGGTCCACCGGCCCCTCCTCCACCGTGCTCGGCCCTGCTCCCTGCCCTGCTCGCTGCCCTGATCCAGAAGGCCATCGTGGTGCCGGGCGCTGTCGGCTCACTGTCCGCCGGCCCCCAGCTGGAGGGACAGGCCTAGCCGGTCGAGCTGCACCCAGTACTCGGCGATGCGGTCGTCGGCCACGCGGTAGACGGCCGAGCCCAGCTCCACCAGGGGCTCACCGGTCGGGGCGTGGCCGTCGACCTCCCCGACGTGGCGCCCCTCCTGGCGCCAGCGCACGTAGACATGGTCGCCCTCACCCAGCAGCTCGGTGACCGTGAACCGGAACGGCCCGAAGGCGCGCAGCATGTCCCGGACGTGCCCGGCATACTCCTGCGGCGTCCGCACCACCTGCTGCTCGCCCTCGGCCAGGACCTGGTGCGCCACGACGCGAGGTGCCATCACCCGATGCGCCTCCGCCGCGTCGCCGGTGACCCGGACCCGCGCCAGGAACGCGACGACGACCTGGGCGGCCGGCGTCAGGCCTGCCGCCGCCGGCACCTCACCGGCACGCACCTCGAACGTCCTCATGCCGCCCCACTCCTTCCGGGATCCGCGTCCGTGGCCCCACCTCTCGGGCGCCCGGTCGACGACGGATCGCTGCACCGTATGCCGCCGGGCCCGTGCCGACAACCGGCTCGAGCCGCCCGGAAACCGTTGTCCCGAGCCGGGAAAGACGCCGGACAGAGAGTGGACAGCCGACGACAACCCGGCGGGCCCAGACTCGTGGGCAGGTACCCCACTGGGGTATCCCACTTCCCGCAGGACCTTCCGACAAGGAGAAAGACAGATGAGCACCACCATCGCGTCGCGGCGCTGGAAGGGCCTAGCCCTGATCGCCGCGGCCCAGTTCATGGTCATCATGGACACCTCGATCATCGGGGTCGCGCTGCCGAAGATGCAGGCGGACCTCGGCTTCAGCCAGGAGAACCTGTCCTGGGTCTTCAACGCCTACGTCGTGGCCTTCGGCGGGCTCCTCCTCCTCGGCGGCCGCCTGTCCGACCTGCTCGGCGCCCGCAGGGTGTTCACCAGCGGCTGGCTCGTCCTGCTCGCCGGCTCGGTCGTGGCGGGGGTCGCCGCCACCCCCGCGGTCGAGCTCGCGGGGCGCGCGGTGCAGGGTGCCGGCGCTGCGCTCATCGCGCCGTCGGCGCTGACGCTGCTGATGATGACGTTCGGCTCCAACCCCAAGGAGCTCACCAAGGCGCTGGCGCTCTACGGCGCGGCGGCCCCGGCGGGTGGCACGGCCGGCGTGTTCCTCGGCGGCGTCATCACCGAGTACCTGTCCTGGCCGTGGGTGTTCTACCTCAACGTCCCGATCGCGGTGCTCGTGTTCGTCCTGACGCCCGCGTTCCTGCCGGCCGGCGGCGCCCGTTCCGGCTCGGTCGACGTGCTGGGCGCGCTCACCGTCACCGGTGGCCTGGGCGCGGCCGTGTATGCCGTGGTGCGGGCACCCGAGGTCGGCTGGTCCTCCGTCTCGACCTGGGTCGCCCTGGGGGTGGCCGCGGCGCTGCTCGTCGCCTTCGTGCTGGTCCAGGTCTCGCGTCGCGATCCGCTCGTGCGCCTGGGCATCCTGCGGACCCCGAACCTGGGCGCGGCCAACCTCGCCCAGCTGCTCCTCGGCGGTGCGTGGATCCCGATGTGGTTCTTCCTGAACCTCTACCTGCAGCAGGTGCTCGGCTACAGCGCCTTCCCGTCCGGCGCGGCGCTGCTGCCCATGACCGCGCTCATCATGCTCGGCATGATCGCGCTGGCCCCGAGGGCGATGGCGGCCTTCGGTCCCAAGGCCATGGTCGTCACCGGCATGCTCCTGCTCGCCGCCGGCCTCGGCTGGTTGTCGCTGGTGCGCCCCGACGGCGCGTTCTGGGTCGACGTCCTCCCCGCCTCGCTCGTCGCGGCACTCGGCATGAGCCTGGCGTTCATCCCCTCGCTCGGTACCGCCATCAGCTCGGCCCGGCCCGAGGAGGGCGGCCTGGCCTCCGGCATCGTCAACGTCAGCTACCAGGTGGGCTCCGCCCTCGGTCTCGCCGCGATGACGGCGATCGCTGCCGGTGCGGGTGCCGGGCAGCTGGGCGACGTGCGCGCCCTGACCGACGGCTTCTCCGCGGCCTTCGTCGGCGCGGCCGTCATCGCCCTCGTCGGTGCCGTGGCCGCCGCGGTCACGCTGCGGACGCCGGCACCAGCGGACCAGTCCGCGCCCGAGCCGGCTCACGCCTGACCTGCGACGGGAACGAGGACGACCATGACCGAGATCCAGCACGTCACCGACGCCGACTTCGAGACCGAGGTGCTGCAGTCCGAGCTGCCCGTGCTCGTGGACTTCTGGGCACCGTGGTGCGGACCCTGCCTGGCCATCGCGCCGGTGCTCGCCGACATCGCCGCCGACAATGCCGGGACGCTGCGCGTCGTGAAGCTCAACGTCGACGAGAACCCCGTCACCGCAACGCGGTACGGCATCACGGGCATGCCGACGATGAACGTCTACGTCGGGGGCGAGGTGGTCAGGACCATCACCGGAGCCAGGCCCCGTCGCCGGCTCGAGGCCGACCTCGCCGGGTTCCTCCGCAACCCGGTGGGGAGGGCCTGAGCCACCAGAGCACCGGCACCCCGCCTCCCCCCTGCACACCGAACCACCACAGGAGAACCAGATGATCCACCACAGGGAACACACGACCACCGGCGCTGCCGGACGCGTCCTGGTCATCGGCGCCGGGGGCTACCTCGGCGGCGTCGTCACCGAGCACCTGCTCGCAGCCGGGCACCAGGTCCGTGCCCTGACCCGACCCGGCGAGGCGAGCAGCCCCGTCCCGGACGGCGTGACCACGGTGCCGGGCGACCTGCGCGACCCGGACTCGCTGCGAGCGGCGGTCACGGCCGACGTGGACGCCGTCGTGCACCTGGCCACGCCGCTCGGGGACGAGGCAGCAGACCTGGCGGCCCTCGACGCGCTCGTGTCCGCCCTGGCCGGGACCGGTCGCGCGCTGCTCTACACGAGCGGCGCCTGGGTCCTGGGCCCCTCGACGACGCCGTCGCCGAAGGACACGGCCGTCCCGGACCCGACGACTCCGGACGCCGCGACCCGACCGGCCACCGTCGAGCCGTTCGACGAGACGAGCCCGACCAACCCGATCCCACTCGTCGGCTACCGCCACCGCCTCGAGGAGCGGGTGCTCGCAGCGTCCACGCACCAGGTGCGCGGGGTGGTCGTCCGACCCGGCGTCGCGCACGGACGCGGGGGCGGCATACCGGCCCTCCTCGTGGAGCTCGCCCGGCAGCACGGGGTGGGGCGGCACGTGGGTGAGCGGACGGTCCGCTGGCCCATGGTCCACGTGGACGACCTCGCCGACCTGTTCGTCCTGGCCCTGCAGCACGCCCCGGCAGGCAGCGTCCTGCACGGGGTCACGGAGGAGGGCGTCGACACCCGGGCCCTGGCCGCCGCAGCCGCCGAGGCCGCAGGAGTCAGCGGCACCCGCGGCTGGTCCGTCGACCAGGCCGCCGACGTCCTGGGTGGGCCGTTCGCGCAGGCCCTCGCCTGCGACCAGGTGGTCTCGTCGGAGCGCACCCGGCGGGAGCTGGGCTGGCAGCCACACCGACCGAGCGCGGTCGACGACGTCGCGCACGGGTCCTACCGCGTGACGAGCGCAGCCTGACCCGGCTCCCGACCCCGGTCGCGGTCAGGGCGTGACGATCGCGAAGTCGGGGTCGGGCGCCTCGAGCGCCCCGACCAGCCGCCCCAGCGCCGCCGGGTCCCCCTCGACCCGGACGCCGGCGGCTGCGAGCGCAGCGGGGTCCGTGGCACCGGTGGCCACGGCGACGAGCCCAGCCGCGGGGAGGTGCAGGACTGCGTCGGCTGGGGTGTCGGGCAGCACAGCCGTGTGGCTCAGCACACCGTTGCGCAGGGTGAGCCGGAACGCCTGACCGGTGTCCGTGAGGCGCACGTCGAGAGTGAGGCGCTCCTGCCAGCAGGCGGGCCCGTCCACCCTCACCGCGAGCGCGTCGAAGACCTGCTCGGGGCTGAGCGCGGCCAGCATCCCCGGTGAGGTGGCGACCGGCGTACCGAACGCCCCGTGGCGCAGCTCGTGCGCGGCAGCGAGGTACGCCGAGCGCCAGGTGCCGTTCTCGCAGCCGTAGCCGAGCTGCTCGTAGGTGTCCGCGAGCAGCTCGCGAGCGGCCTCGTGCTCAGGCTGGGCGAACACCACGTGGTCGAGCACCTCGGCAACCCAGCGGAAGTCTCCCGCCGCGTACGAGTGCCGCGCCCTGGCCACGACGGCGTCGGCACCCCCCATGAACTCGACATAGCGCCGTCCTGCCTCCACCGGCGGGTGGGCCCACAGGTGGGCCGGGTTCCCGTCGTACCAGCCCATGTAACGCTGGTAGATGGCCTTCACGTTGTGGCTCACCGATCCGTAGTAGCCGCGGGCGTGCCATGCGTGGTCCAGGGCCGGCGGCAGCACGATCTCCTCGGCGATCTCCGTACCGGTCATGCCCCTGTTCAGCATGCGCACGGTCTGGTCGTGCAGGTAGGCGTAGAGGTCGTGCTGCTGGCTGAGGAACTCCACGGCCCGCTCCCGTCCCCACGTGGGCCAGTGGTGGGAGGCGAAGACGAGCTCGAGCTCGCCGCCGAACAGGTCGATCGCCTCGCCGATGTAGCCGGCCCACGCGTGCGGGTCACGGACCACGGCACCCCGGATCGTGAGGATGTTGTGCAGGACGTGGGTGGCGTTCTCGGCCATGCACAGGGCGTGGGAGCCGGGAGGTAGAGGTGCATCTCCGCAGGAGCCTCGCTGCCGGGAGCCATCTGGAACACCATCCGGATGCCGTCGACGACCTCCTCCTGCCCCGTCCGCGTGATGTCCACGGTCGGCGCGATGATCCCGGCGGTGCCGGTCGAGGTGGTCTGGCCGAGACCGGCCCCCACCTGTCCCTGCGGTCCGCGCGGCAGGGACGCGCCGTACATGTAGCCGGCCCTGCGCGTCATCGCGGTGCCTGCGTACACGTTCTCGCTCACGGCGTGCTCCAGGAAGCCCTCGGGCGCGAGGACCGGGACCTCACCGGTACGCACTGCCTCCGGGGACACGACGCCCTCGACACCGCCGAAGTGGTCGACGTGGCTGTGCGTGTACACGACACCGGTCACCGGGCGGTCGCCGCGATGGGTCCGGTAGAGACGCAGGGCCGCCGCCGCCGTCTCGGCCGAGATCAGGGGGTCGATCACGAGGACGCCCCGCTCCCCCTCGACGAAGCTGACGTTCGAGAGGTCGAGCCCCCTCACCTGGTAGATCCCCGGAACCACCTCGAACAGCCCGTGCATCGCCGTCAGCGTGGACTGCCGCCACAGGCTCGGGTTGACCGTCGCGGGTGCGTCACCGTCCAGGAACTCGTAGGAGCCGGCATCCCACACGACCTCACCCCGGGCGTCACGGACGATCGCGGGCTCGATGGTCCCGAGGTAGCCGCGCCGAGCGTCCTCGAAGTCCTGCTCGTCGTGCATGGGCAGCGTCTTCGACAGCTGCTCGTGAACGGCCAGGATCGCCTCGGTCGGCGGCTTCTGCATGGTGTCCATCACGGGTTCCTCCTGGGTCTCGGGCGCAGGCCACGGTGGCTGCCTCCCGACCCAGCGAATCGGCCGCGGCCGGCGGTCGCCTCACCCCGCGTGGGTGAGTGCCGCGACTCGTCCGCAGCCGTACGTGGCTCATGCCAGCCGGGTGGTGCCGCGGCGACCGCCCGCTCGTGGAGCCGGACGAGGTAGGCGCCGCGCCGGGTGGACGAGGTCGACCCGGCAGGGTCAGGGCCGTCGGCGGTGCGCGGCGGGGAGCCGGACGGTGAACGTCGCCCCCCGCCCCGGTCCGTCGCTCGCCGCTGTCAGCGTGCCCCCGTGGGCGTCGACGATGGCACGGCTGATGGTCAGGCCGATGCCGGTGCCTCCACGGTGCTGTCGGGCCGGGTCGGCGCGGTAGAAGCGCTCGAAGACATGGGGCAGGTCCTGCTCGGCGATGCCCGAGCCGGTGTCACTGACGACGAGCTCCACGGTGTCGCGGGGCCCGCTGCGCACGCCGAGCGTGATCGTCCCCCCGGAGGGCGTGTGGTGGAGCGCGTTGTCGAGCAGGTTGGACAGGACCTGCGCCATCCGGTCGGCGTCGGCGTCGACGACGTCCGGGGCGTCGGCGTCGGTGCGCAGGGTCACGCCGTGCTCCTGGCACGCCTCGGCGGCAGCGGCAGCGGCGGCACGGACCAGGTCCCCGGCCGGCCGCGGGACGGGGCGCACGTCGAGCCGGCCCTCCTCGGCCCGGCTCACGGCGCTGAGGTCGTCGGCCAGCCGGTGCAGGCGTCTGGTGTTGTCCCGCAGCACGGTCATGGTCGCCGCGTCGGGGGTCCGCACCCCGTCCTCAATGGCCTCGAGGTGGGCCTCGATGCTCGCCAGCGGGGTGCGCATCTCGTGCGCGAGGTCGGACAGCAGCCGCGTGCGCGTGTGCTCGACGTCCCCCAGCCTCGTGGCCAGCTCGTTGACGGTGTCGGCGAGGTGGTCGAACTCCTGCCCGAGCCCGACGGCCGGGACCCGGGTCTCGTAGTTGCCGTCGGTGATGCGGCTGGCCGAGTGGGCCACGGCGTCGGTAGAGCGCTGCAGCCGCCGGCTGAACCACGCCGTCACGACCAGGGCGATGACGACCGCCGCCAGCAGGCCGGTGCCGAGGGCCACGAGCAGCGAGTCCCGGAACCCGCGCTCGATGTGCTCGAGCTCGGCCGCGCCGTGCCCGCCACCCGCCTCGACCAGGTGCCGGTGGAAGATGCCCGGCCCGATGGCGGACGCGACCAGCCACGCCGTCCCCGCGCCGGCGACCAGCAGCAGCGCCTGGGCCAGGAGCAACCGCGTCGACAGGCCGACCGCACGCCCGGACCTCATGCGCCGGTCCCCATGCGGTACCCGACGCCGCGCACGGTCCTGATGTACCGGGACGCGGCCGCGTCGTCACCGAGCTTGCGGCGCAGGTGCAGGACGTGGACGTCGACGAGGTGCTCGTCACCGACCCAGCCCGAGCCCCACACCTCGTCGATGAGCTGCCGCCGCGTGAAGGCCAGCTGCGGCCGGGCCGACAGCGCGCCCAGCAGGTCGAACTCGGTCCGGGTCAGCGGCACCGGCTCCCCGTCGAGCCAGACGTCCCGTCCCAGCGGGTCGATCGAGAGCGCCCCGAACGAGCGCAGCTGTGGCTGCGGGTGTGCGCGCGCGCCCAGGGGTCGCGGTCGGCGCAGCATGGCCCTGAGCCGGGCGACGAGCTCGCGCGGGCTGAACGGCTTGGTCATGTAGTCGTCCGCCCCGACCGAGAGACCGACCAGGGTGTCGACCTCGTCGCTGCGGGCGGTCAGCATGACGACGTACGCGTCGGAGAAGGTCCGCAGCTGCCGGCACACCTCGAGCCCGTCCTGGCCGGGCAGCCCGAGGTCGAGGACGACCACGTCCGGGTCGAGCTCGCGGGCCACCTCGACGGCACGGATGCCGTCGTGCGTCACCTGCACCTCGTAGCCGTCGCGGTCCAGGTAGCTCGCGACCAGGTCCGCCATGGGGGCGTCGTCCTCCACCACGAGGGCGCGCAGCCCGGCTGCGGGGCTCGCGTCCTGGTGGGCGGCGCTGGTCACGCGACCATCGTCCCAGCCCGCCCGGCGGCGACGCAGGACCCGGTGGTCCCGAGCCCGCTTCTTCAGCGAACCTTCATCGTCCCGCGACCGGGTCATGGGGGCGGGCTGCGCACGCTGGAGGCACCGAGAGAGGAACGGTGGTCCCGATGACGGGGTGGTACGCAGGAACGGGCTGGGGAACGTGGCTGGTGATGGTGCTGGTCATGGTCGCGTTCTGGACCCTCGTCGTCGTGGGCATCGTCGCGCTGCTGCGCTGGACCGCGGCACCGCGGACCGCGGCACCGCGGACCGCGGCACCGCCTCCCGCGGCACCGCGACAGGGCGCTGCCGACGCCGGCGGCCGGCCCGCGCCCGACGCCGCCCGCGCGCTGCTGGACGAGCGCCTCGCGCGCGGCGACATCGACGAGGCCGAGTACCGGTCGCGGCTCGCGACGCTGCGGAGCCGGGCATGACCGGCCGGCACCCGAACCCGCTGGTGACCCGCCGGGCCGTCCTGGCCGGCGCGGCGGGCCTGTCGGGGGCCGGGCTCCTCGCGGCGTGCGGCTCCCCCACCGGCAGGCTGCTCCCGCCGTCGGGCGCTGCTGTCCGGGCGACCGAGCGGGCGCGCCACCACAGCGGCCGCACCGTGACCGCCCGGCTCACCCCGTCCGCCGGGGCGCTGGACCTCGGCGGGGTCGTGGTCGACACGTGGTCCTTCGGGAGCCTCCCCGGCCCCACACTACGGGCCCGGGCCGGCGACCGCCTGCTGGTCGACCTCGCCAACCACCTGCCCGCACCGACCACGGTGCACTGGCACGGCATAGCGCTGCGCAACGACATGGACGGCGTGCCGGGCATGACCCAGGAGCCCATCGCTCCGGGCGCCGCGTTCCGGTACGACTTCACCGTCCCGGATCCCGGGACCTACTTCTTCCACCCGCACGTCGGGGTCCAGCTCGACCGCGGGCTGTACGGCACCCTCGTGGTCGAGGACCCGGCCGAGCCGGGCGACCACGACCTGGAGTGGGTCGTCGTGCTCGACGACTGGGTCGACGGCACCGGTCGGACGCCCGACCAGGTCCTGGCCTCCCTGCGCGCCGGCACGTCCGCCTCGGGGATGGGCGGCATGGGCGGCATGGGCGGACCCGGCATGGGCATGGGAGGCGAGGGAGGCTCCTCACGACTGCTCGGCGGCGCCGGGGACGTCGACTACCCCCACTACCTCGTCAACGGCCGCGTCCCGACGTCCCCGGTGACGTTGACCGGCCGGCCGGGGCAGCGGGTCCGGGTGCGCCTGGTGAATGCCGGGTCCGACACCGCCTTCCGCGTCGCCGTCGGTGGGCACCGGCTCACGGTCACCCACGCCGACGGGTTCCCCGTGCAGCCGGTCGCCGGCGACGCCGTCCTGCTCGGGCAGGGCGAACGCGTCGACCTCCTGCTCACCCTCGGCGACGGGGCGTTCCCGCTCGTCGCCTCCGCGGAGGGCAAGTCCGGCCACGGCCTCGCCGTGGTACGCACGGCCGGCGGCGCCGCCCCGACCGCGGCCGCCGTCCCCACCGAGCTCGGCGGCCGCGTCCTCACCGTCGCCGACCTCAGCCCGGCCGCGTCGGTGACCCTGCCCGCGAAGCGGGTCGACCGCAGCCACGACCTGCTGCTCGGCGGGTCGATGCGCGAGTACCGCTGGACCATCAACGGCCGCACGTTCGACGAGCAGCAGCCGCTCGAGGTGCGCGAGGGCGAGCGCGTCCGGCTGCGGATGCGCAACGCCACGATGATGTTCCACCCGATGCACGTCCACGGGCACACCTTCGCGGTCGTCGACGGGACCGGGCGGCCCGGTGTCCGCAAGGACACGGTCGTGGTCCGACCCATGCAGACCGTGCTCGTCGACCTCGACGCGACGAACCCGGGTCAGTGGATGACGCACTGCCACAACGTCTACCACGGCGAGGCCGGGATGATGACGACGCTCTCCTACCGCGCCTGACCCCGGCGCGGCAGTGCCGGAGGTGGCGCGGGTCTTCATCGAACCTTCATCGGATGCCGACCGGATGCCGGGGGCACGCGGGCGAGGCTCGGGGTGCAGGCCGGGCCGACGTGCCCGGGCGCCCCGACCATCGGGGCAGGGCCTGCCGTCCGCACCCGACCCCGAAGGAGCCCGACCGTGCGCACCAGCGTCCGCGCCCTCACCCTGACCGCCACCCTGGCTGCGAGCCTCGCCGTCGCGTCGTGCAGCCAAGGCGGCGACCACGACGACATGGACGGCATGAGCGGGATGGGCGGCGCGAGCAGCAGCTCGACCGCCTCCGGCTCCACGTCCGCCGCCGCCGGCGACGTGATGTTCGCGCAGATGATGGTGCCCCACCACCAGCAGGCGGTCGAGATGGCCGACCTGGCGCTGACGAAGGCGGAGTCACCGGACGTGAAGACGCTGGCCACGAAGATCAAGGCCGCCCAGGGGCCCGAGATCGAGACCATGAACGGGTGGCTGCAGCAGTGGGGCGCGCCGACCACCGCCGGTGGGATGGACCACGGCACCGACGGGATGATGACCGACGCCGACATGTCCAGGCTCAGGGACGCCAGCGGCGCCCAGTTCGACCGCCTGTGGCTCACCATGATGGTCGCCCACCACGAGGGCGCCCTCACCATGGCCAAGGACGTGCTCGCGACCACCAGGGACTCGCGGGTGCGCACGCTCGCCCAGGACGTCGTCGACGGCCAGACGCGCGAGATCTCGACCATGAAGGCGATGCTCAGCGCCTCGTGAACCCGCCGCGCGGGACCGGCGCGCCCCGGGCACCGGACGTACCGGTGCCCGGGGCGACCTCCGTCACGGCTGTCCCGGCACCTTGTTCAGGGTGCAGACGAAGTACTTGACGATGCCGTCGTCGACGAGGGTCCCCGAGGCCATCGCCGCCTGCACCTCCGTCGCCGAGTCCAGGACCCCGTCGGCGTCGAGGTCGCCCGCGGCCAGCGCCGCGGCATACCCCTGGGGCGTGGACACCTTGTGCACCTGCCACCGGCCCCCGTTGAAACCGGGGTCACCGGGAGCCGCGGTGGCGACGCTCGGCTGCGCCCCGAAGAAGTTGTAGATCGTGTCCCAGCTCTGGGCGGGGGCGCCGGTGCCGGACAGGTCGGTCGGCGTGGCGACGGTCCGGTAGAGGACGTGGTCGACGTAGATGGCGGGGCCGGAGACACCCGCCGCGTATGCCGTCGAGCCCAGCCCCAGCGCCGCGGCGCCTGCCGAGACGGCGACTGCTGCGATGCGAAATGCCTTGCGGTTCATGGTTCTTCCTCATTTCTCACCGCCACGGTGGCGGCCTCGGGACGAGTCAACCGAGGTGGGGCGCGGGAGACCATGACGTGGCGGTTACGCCCTCCTTACGAGGTCCTGACGTGCGCGGCTGGGCACTCCGCACAGGGGTGCCCCGGACCTATCCTCGATCCATGCCCAGCGCCCTCGTCGTCGACGACGACCCGACGGTGGGCGACGTCGTGGGGGCCTACCTCGTCCGGGCCGGCTTCGAGGTGCACCGCGCTTCCGACGGTGCGACGGCCCTGGACCTCGCCGCGCGCACATCCCCCGACGTCGTGGTGCTGGACCTCATGCTGCCGGGGGTCGACGGGCTCGAGGTGTGCCGGCGGCTGCGCCGTGACCAGCCCGAGGTCCCGGTGCTCATGCTCACGGCCCTGGGCGAGGAGACCGACCGCATCCACGGGCTCGAGGTCGGTGCCGACGACTACGTGACGAAGCCGTTCAGCCCGCGCGAGCTCGTCCTGCGCGTGCAGGCGATCCTGCGCCGGGCCTCCGGACAGGCACCCCTCCCGGGCAGCTCGGGCGACGCCCACCCGGGCGACCCCGGCACGGATCTGCCGCCGACCACCGCGGACGGCGACCTGGTCCTGGACCGACGGGCCCACGTCGTCACCCGCGCGGGGTCGGAGCTGGCGCTCACCGCCCGCGAGTTCGCCCTCCTCGACTGGTTCCTGCGCCACCCCGGCGTGGCGCACCGCCGGGACGACCTCATCCGACACGTGTGGGGGTGGGACTTCGGCGACCAGTCGACGGTCACGGTGCACGTGCGCCGGCTGCGGGAGAAGGTCGAGGCGCAGCCGTCCGCCCCGCGGCGGCTCGTCACGGTCTTCGGCGTCGGCTACCGCTGGGACCCGACGCCACCGGACGCCTCCTGATGCCCGCCCAGCTCTCCGCGGTGGCGCTGTCGGCCGCGGTCGCCCTCGTCACGGGACTGCTCGGCGTCGCGGCGGTGGTGCGCCTCGCCCGCCGCTCCCTGGGGGCCGCCGCGGTCGCGGCGCCGGTCGTGGTCGTCCTGGCCGTCGCGGCCGGGGTGTACGCCAGCTCCCGGGCGATGTTCCTGCGCACCGAGGACTCCACCACCGTCCTGCTCGTCCTGCTCGCTGCGGTGCCTGTCGCCGCCGTCCTCGGTGGGCTCGTCGCCCGACGCGTCATCGCCGCCGACCGACTCGCCACCACCGAGCGGATGCAGCGGCAGCAGGAGGCGCGCTCGGAGTCGGACCGGCGCGAGCTCGTCGCCTGGGTGTCGCACGACCTGCGCACCCCGCTGGCGGGCATCCGGGCCATCAGCGAGGCGGTCGAGGACGGCGTGGCCACGGACGTGCCCGCCGCCATGCGGATGGTGCGGGACTCCGTGGTGCGCATGGGCGACCTCGTCGACTCCCTCCTGGCGCTGTCCCGGCTGCAGGCCGACGGCCCCGGGGTGCAGGTCGGCGAGGTCGACCTGGGCGACCTGGTGTCGGACACGGTGGCGAGCCTGTCGCCCCTGGCGCAGCAACGCGGCATACGGCTGACGGGCTCGGCCGCCCCCGGCGTGCGGGCCACCGTGGCCGCGGGGGACGTGCAACGGGCAGTGGCCAACCTCGTGGTCAACGCCATCCGGCACACACACGGCGAGGTCGTCACGACCGTCACCGCCGCCGCCTCGGGTGACGTCCTGGTCACGGTCGAGGACCAGTGCGGAGGCATCCCCGCGGACGTCATCGGACGGGTCTTCGAGACGGGCTTCCGCGGCAGTGGGGCGCGGACGCCGGGCGACGGGGGCGGCTCCGGACTCGGGCTGGCCATCGTCGCGGGGGTCGCACGGGCCCACGGAGGGACGGCGACGGTGGTCAACACGGCAGACGGCTGCCGGTTCTGCCTCCGGCTGCCCGTCGTACCGGCACAGCACAACGGCCCCTGACCGGCGTCTCCGCCGGCCGGGGGCCGTTCGTGGTGGTGGGCGATACTGGGTTTGAACCAGTGACCTCTTCCGTGTCAAGGAAGCGCGCTACCACTGCGCCAATCGCCCGGGTGGTGCTGGGTTCGACTCCCCCCAGAGGGAGCCGGTCCGAGGTGGAGACGGGATTTGAACCCGTGTACGCGGCTTTGCAGGCCGCTGCCTCGCCTCTCGGCCACTCCACCATGAAGGCGGTCCAACCCTTCCGAGCGGATGACCGGGCTCGAACCGGCGACCTCAACCTTGGCAAGGTTGCGCTCTACCAACTGAGCTACATCCGCATTACACGCGCTATTGGTGTTGTTCACGGGCTTTCACCCGCTGCGCGTGCGGTCAGACATTATCGGATCGGCGGACCCGTCTCCAAATCGGGTGCCACCGGTGTCATTTCGACCGGCTCGCGAGGCGCTCACGAGCGGTGCGCCGGTCCTGCTGCGTGCCCTGCTCGCGGTCGCGCTCCGCGCCCCGCTCCCCGTGGCGCTCCTGCCCCTCGGGGACCTCGCCCTCGCCCTGCATCGGGGTCAGGGGGCCGCGCGCGGCAGCACGCAGCCCGGCCACCGAGGACGAGAGGGCCGCCTGGTCGCGCTGGACACGGGCCCGCGCGGTGAGGCGGCGGCGCCGCCTGCGGGCACCCCGCGGCTCGGTGACAGCGCCGGCAGGCACGACGCCGCCGGCAGGCACAGCGCCACCGGTGTCGACCCCCCGGGTCTCGGCGACGCGGTCACGCACCCACTCCACCGTCTGGGCACGCAGCGAGGGGCGCTCCTCCACCGGCCACAGCTTGCGCACCGCGGCGTTGAGGGCCGCCCCGATGAGGATCGCGATGGCGAGCGCGTACAGGAAGATCAGCAGCACGATGGGCGCCGACAGCGGCCCGTAGATCGACGTCCCGCCCCGGATCGAGGCCGTCACGGTCTCGCGCACCACGAACGACGCCACGACCCAGATGACGAGCGTGAGGGCCGCACCGGGCACGTCCCGCAGCCACGGCGTGCGCCGCGGGGTCGAGATGTGGAACAGGGTCGCGATGCTGGCGACGGCACCGACGACCACCACCGGCCAGTACAGCCAGGTGAGGAAGCGCACCTGCTCGGGCAGCAGGTCCCCCACGACCGCCGGGCCGATCACGACGAGCGGCACGATGACGATGCCGACGAGGAGGGACAGGAAGTACAGCGTCAGCGACAGGGCCCGCGTGCGCACGATGCCCCGGACGCCCGACTGGCCGTACATGATCGAGATGGTGTCGACGAAGACGTTGAGCGCGCGCGACCCCGACCAGATCGACAGCAGGAAGCCGATCGAGATGAGGTCGCCACGCCCGTTCTTCAGCACCTCGCGGACGGTCGGCAGGATCGTGTCGTCGACGACGGAGGCCACGAGGAACCGGCCCGAGAACTGCTGGATGCCGAGGATGACCCGCTCGACGATGTCCTCGCCGAGCCACTGGCCGACGTAGCCGACTCCACCGATGAGCCCGATGAGCAGTGGCGGCAGCGACAGCAGCATGAAGAAGCCCGCCTCGGACGCCAGCCCCGTCACGCGGTACTTCATGCACACCCGGACGGTCTCGACCGTGAGGCGCGCGACCTGCAGCCCGCCGGGCACCCGGACGAGCGTCCGTCGCAGCCGGCCCCTGACACTCACCCCGCCACGGTATCCCGGCATAGGGTGCCTGACGTGTCCACCCACGCCGTCACCAACCAGGTGCCACCGCTGCCCGAGGCCAACACCCTGACGACGCAGCCGGCGCTGGCGGAGGGGCTCCGGCGGTGGTCCGACGACGCGGCATACCGGCAGGTGGAGGAGCTCGGCGCCCGCGCCGGCAGCGACGAGGCCCGGGCGTGGGCCGTGCAGGCGAACGAGTTCGAGCCGCGGCTGCGCACCCACTCCCCCCGGGGCGAGCGGGTGGACGAGGTCGAGTTCCACCCCGCGTGGCACGAGCTCATGCGCATCGCGGTCGGCGCCGGGCTCACCGCCGAGCCGTGGACCGCGCCCACCGGCACCGGCGCGCACGTCCGACGCGCCGCCGGCTTCATCGCCTGGTCCGAGAACGAGCAGGGCCACCTGTGCCCCGTCTCGATGACGTATGCCGCGGCGCCCGCCCTCGCGGCGAACCCCACCCTCGCCGCCGGCTGGGTCCCGCAGCTCGCCTCGCGCGACTACGACTTCGGTCTGCGCCCCGTCGCCACCAAGCGCGGCGCCATCGCGGGCATGGGCATGACCGAGAAGCAGGGCGGCTCCGACGTCCGCGCCAACACCACCCGGGCCGTGGCGACCCCGGGAGGACCGCTCGGGGGCGGCGACACCTACCGGCTGACCGGCCACAAGTGGTTCTGCTCGGCGCCCATGAGCGACGCGTTCCTCGTGCTGGCGCAGACCGACGCCGGCGTCGGCTGCTTCCTGGTCCCCCGCGTCCTCGAGGACGGCGAACGCAATCCCTTTGCCCTGCAACGGCTAAAGGACAAGCTCGGCAACCGCTCGAACGCCTCCTCCGAGGTCGAGCTCGACGGCACGTGGGGTGTCCGCGTCGGCGACGAGGGGCGCGGCATCCGCACGATCCTCGACATGGTCGCGGCGACCCGGCTCGACTGCATCCTCGGGTCGGCCTCGACGATGCGGGCCGCCCTGGTGCGCGCGATCCACCACGCGCGGCACCGCTCGGCCTTCGGGGCGCTCCTCGTCGACCAGCCGCTCATGCAGAACGTCCTCGCGGACCTGGCGCTCGAGGTCGAGGCCGCGACGACCCTCGCGCTGCGCCTCGCGCACGCCGTCGACGAGGGCGACACCGCCCTGTCGCGGCTCGGCGTCGCGGTCGGCAAGTACTGGATCTGCAAGCGCACCTCCCCCATGGTCGCCGAGGCGCTGGAGTGCTTGGGCGGCAACGGCTACGTCGAGGAGAACGGCCTGGCCCGGCTCTACCGCGAGGCACCCCTCAACTCGATCTGGGAGGGCTCGGGCAACGTCAACGCCCTCGACGTGCTCCGGGCCGTCGCCCGCGAGCCCATGGCGGTGGAGGCCTTCCGCAAGGAGGTCCAGCTCGGCGCCGGCCACAGCGCGGTCCTCGACGCCGCCATCGACCGCGTCGACGACGTGGTGCGGTATGCCGCCGAGCCCGGTGCCGCGGCCGGCGCGCGCAGCGTCGTGGAGCACCTCGCCGTGACCCTGCAGGCGTCGCTGCTCGTCCGCCACGCCCCCACGGAGGTCTCGGAGGCGTTCGTGGCCTCGCGGCTCGGCGGCGGCCACGGCGCGACGTTCGGCACGCTCGAGGCCGGCCTGGCCGCCTCCACCGCACGCGCCCTCGTCGACCGCGCCTGGGCCGGCTGAGCCGGACTGGCTGCGCCGGGCTGCGGCGGCCCTGCCTGACCCGAGCCGCCGGCCGTCAGTCCTGGATCACGGACATGACGTTGCCCGCGGGGTCGGTGAACCACGCGATGAGCGGGCCGCCCTTGCGGAACACGCCCTTGGCGTCGGTCTCGATCGGCGTGCCCTCGTAGTGTTCGAACCGGACCCCTCGGGCGGTCAGCTCGTCCACCGCCGCCTCGACGTCGGGCACGGGGAAGTTGAGCACCGTGAAGCCGGCCGGCTGGTGGTCGGCCTTGGGGTAGGCGATGGCCCGGTGGCTGCCGCCGAGGTGCAGGGTGAGGATGCCGTTCTGCTCGGTCACCTCCAGCCCGAGCGCCTCGGTGTAGAACGTGCGGGCGGCCTCGGTGTCAGGGACCGAGAACCCGCTGAACGCCTGTGAGTCGCGCAGCATGGCGCCTCTCCTCTCGTGGGGTACCGGTACCGACCGCCCGCGACCGCGGAACTCATCGATCGCCCCTTCGGCCCCTCGCTGTGGCAGGCCCTAGGACTTCGCGGCCCCGGGATCAGGTACGGGCGAGCCGCTCGGTCTCCTCGGCGATGTCGAAGTCGGCCGGCGGCCACTGCGGGTCCATCCGCTCGAGGTGCTCCAGGACCAGGTTCTGGACGGCCAGCCGGGCGTACCACTTGCGGTCGGCCGGGACGACGAACCACGGCGCGATGTCGGTCGACGTCCTGTCCAGGACCGCCTGGTAGGCCTCCTGGTAGTGGGGCCACTGCATCCGCTCGTCGATGTCGCCGGGGTTGAACTTCCAGTACTTGTCCGGCCGCTCCAGCCGCTGGGCGAGCCGCGCCTTCTGCTCGTCGCCGGAGATGTGCAGTATGACCTTGACGATGGTCGTCCCGGCCGCGGCGACCTTGGCCTCGAAGGCGTTGATCTGGGCGTACCGACGCGACCACACCGCCTTCGGCACGAGCTCGTGCACCCGCACGATGAGCACGTCCTCGTACTGCGAGCGGTCGAAGACGCCGATCTGGCCCGGCGCGGGCAGCGCGTTGCGGATCCGCCACAGGAACGGGTGCCGCTTCTCCTCCGCGGTGGGCGCCTTGAACGACGTGTAGCTCACGCCCTGCGGGTCCATCTGGCCGACGACGTGGCGCATGATGCCGCCCTTGCCGGAGGTGTCCATGCCCTGCACCACGAGCAGCAGCGACCGCGAGCCACCGCCCTTGGACTCGGCATACAGGCGCTCCTGGAAGGCGCTGATCTCACCCGCCCGCGCCGCCAGCGCCACCTCCCCGTCGGACTTGCCGCCCTTGAAGCCCGGCGTCGAGCGGGGGTCGAGGTCGGTCAGCGAGAAGCCGGGCCCGGCACGCAGCGCCTCGGTGAACGAGACCGGGGCGGGGGCCTCGTCCTTCACGTCCGAGACGTCGATCCCCGCGACCTTGGACTTCCTCGCCTTGTCCGCGCGCTTGGAGCCCTTGCCGCCGTTGCCCTTGGAGCTCTTGCCCTTGCCGCCCTTGCCGTTCCCCTTCGCCATGGCGGCATCAAATCACTGCCAGCCCGGTCTCGCGAGGGACGTGAGCCGCGACAGGGCGCGGAAGTACTTCTTGCGCGAGTCATGCGCCTGACCAGCATAAATGTGCTTCTTGCGGCCAAATGGGCTCACCATGGGCTCCCCGCACCGATATTCTGTCCCCGTGAGTCCATCTCGGGCCAGCACAGAAATTGCAGCGAAGGGAGCGGCAGAGTGGCACAAATAGTGCGCCGCGAGCGGATGGGGAGCGGCAAGCGCAAGGAGTACTCCTACCGTGTCAGGTGGCGCTATGGAGGCACCCGCGAGGGAGCGTGGCAGTCCGTCACCGTGCGCAGCGCGGAGGACGCCAAGTCGCTCCAACGAGCCGTTGAGGTTCGCGGCCACCGCGTCAAGGATGATGACCCCGACGTCCTAGACCGCAGCATGATCACGGGCGAGCGCACCCGGCATGGGGTGCCCGCGTTTGCCGAGGTGGCCGAGCAGTACATCGCGAGCCGAACCACCACGACCTCCGGCACGAGGGACCGGTATCGCCGACTCGCGCGAACCACCCTCGCCGACTGGCAGAACCGCCCAGTGGACGAGGTCAGCCGGGATGACGTGGCCGCCATGGTGAATGGACTGACCTCGCGGGGCATGTCCGCCGAGGCTCCCTACGACTTCGCTAAGGCGGTATTCCGATACGCCACGAGCGCGGAGCCTCCGCTTCGTGCGGGGAATCCGTGCGCCTCCGTGAAGTGCCCTCGTCGCCGCAAGCGTGATGGGGTGCGCGCCCTGGAACCAGCTGAGGCTTCGGTCCTGCTGTCGGCGTGTGACCGGTCAATCTCTCTGCTCGTGGAGACCGTCCTGGCAACAGGACTTCGGCAGGGTGAGGTGTTCGGCCTCCAGGTGCGCGACCTCCGGCTCGGGCCGCGACCCATGATTTCGGTTGTGCGGGCCGTTCGTCGTCCGGAGGGTGAGAATGGGGCCACTCTCGGGGAGCCAAAGTCGCAGAGCAGCGTGCGCGACATCGTGATCGACCATGACCTCGCCGCCGCGCTGAAGGCGCACGTCAAGGGCAAGGCTGCAGAGGACTTCGTTTTCCCCAACCCCTCGACCGGCGATTTCTGGCGAGCGTCTGTGTTCGCGAAGCGCCATTGGTACCCAGCACTCGAACGTGCCCGTGCCGAGGGCCTGGCCGGACGCCTCAGGTTCCATGACCTGCGGCACACTCATGGGTCATGGCTGCTCGCCGGGGGGATGGAGCTGCTCGCGGTGTCGCGTCGGCTCGGGCATGACTCCGTCGGCATCACCGCCGACATCTATGGCCATGTGCTGGCCCAGACCGATGACCGGATGCGCGAGCTGCTGTCAACCCGCCCCCGGGCAACAAGACCCGCGCGCAAGGCCCACAGGAGCGCCTAGGCGACTTCGGTCCGCGTCCGTGGGCCTGCGGGAGCCGTACACCCCTCGGAAGGCCTTTGCGTTCGCCAGCGTCGCCATCGTGTCCGACAGGTAGGTCGAGAACTGGGAGCGGCGCACCTGCGGCCCCTCCTCGTGGGTGCCGCGGTGGCACATGCGCCCGCAAACTATGCTGGCGCTATTGCAGGTCAGGTCGCGTGTCGCGCTACAGCCCGTATGTCCAGTTCACCGTGAAGCGAGGGGCGAGGGCGTCCGCGTCGCGCTTCAGCCTGTCGATGCGCCAGTACAGGAATAAGCGGCCCCGGAATGGCGACCACGCCAAACGCGACACCAACTTTGCACACTCGCGAGTCACGTCGGCCAATTCGGAGTTAATACCGCCGCCGTACTCGGGGTCCGGGTCGTCCGCCCACGACGCGATGCTGGCGGAAGACGCAGTGCGCCCGACAGCGACATACAGGCCCGCAACTTCCTGTGGCACTCTCGCCACCAGACATGCGGTTGATAGGTCGTGCGCAGCATCGTTAAAACTTGGTTCGTTTGGCAGCCGGGGGGCCCAGCGTGCGCTCTCACAGACTGACAGGGCCCGCAGGACCGCTGCCCGGGCCTCCCGGCGCTGCCCCGAAGAGGACAGAAAACTGCCCAGCATGGACCCCAAGCCCAGCGTTCCGACAACCTGAATGAGTGTCGCCGCCGTACTGGTGGTCGCTGGTGTATCCGTCACGGCACCATCATTGGCCAAGGGTGGGGGAGGTTGCTGAGGCGCGCCGTGCGCGAGAACCCCCGGTCAAGCGTTTGTGCATGCTCGCAAGTTGTGTCCCACGACCCCCGCACGTCGAGGACGGGCTCAGGAAGCCTGCCTACTTGGCGTCTTCCTGATTACTTGCTGCGGTCACCGGCTGCAAAACCTCTGGCGCGCCACCTGCGAACGCCCTCCATACACCGGTGATGCAGGCTAGCGCCTCGACCAGCAGTGTTGACGCCGAGACATTTACGGCTACGTCTGGGAAATCCTTGTGGAAATAGAGCACAGCACCTGCACCCACCGCGAGGAGTGGCAGCAGGGCGCAGGCGATCCAACCCATAGTCATCCTCAGACGAAAGGACTTCGCGTCCTTTTCCTTCCTGCGGTCGAAGGTTTCGCGCTCTTGCCTCAAGCGTTCCTGCGCCTGTGTCAACGCAGCCGTTCGCTGGGTCTGATCGGTCATGGCTGATTCCCCCGCCTGCGCCTCCGCCGCGACATCAAGAACATCTGCGCGATGACCGCACCGGATGCACCCGCCAGGACTCCACCAAGGGCGACTATCACGTTTCGTGAGTCTTCGGCCGAGTCCTTGTAGAGGATGGCGAGAAGAGAAAGAGCCACCGCCACCATCAGTGTTGATGCGGTAGCCGCGATCGCCAGCATGCGATAGCGCCGGGCGGTCGCCTCTGCAAACTGCGCACCTTCGTACGCACGCCTCTCCAGATCCAGTTCCATCCGACGGAGGTTCAGCAAGAATTCTTCGGAGTCAAGCTGCTCTCTGACGTCCGGCTGGCCTACCAGTCCCGAAAGACTCCTGCTGATCGATCTCGCCGCGTCTGTGAGACTTCCATCGCGGGCATCTAGCCACTGGTAGCGGCGCAACAAGCTAGGGATCTTGTTCGTGTCGAAGTTCGGATCGATGAGAAGGGGAACGATTAGTTTTCTCTCGCCACCCGCGATCTCGGCCGACGCGGCCGCTACCTCCACCTGCGCCCACTCACTCTTCACGAAGTTCTGCGACAAAAGGAAGATGACTCCCTCCGCCGTTTCGAGCCCTTCGTTGATGGCGTGGCTGATGTTCGAACCTGGTGTGATGAGAGAGGAGTCAAAGACGTCTACGCCGCTGTTGATCAGATTGTGGCGAAGCAGGTTGGCTGCCGGCGCGTCCTCGTGCGCGTAGCTCAGGAACACCGAAGGCAAAGCCCCCCCTAACGGAACCTACGTCTGGAAGCTGGATGCTAGCCCAACAGAGCCCCTCGCTCGTTGTTGTACACGATGCTGCCACCCTGCTCGCCGCTGCCGCAGGAAGGCCCTAGGGGTCCGGCGTTGCGAGCCCGCACAGGAAGCACAGCACGGCACCATGATCGCCATGGACTGGTCGACGTTGGCACCCACCGCCCTCGGCGGCGCGCTTGCTCTGGGTGGTGGGTTCCTCGGCCAGTGGTGGGGCGAGCGTCGGGCGGTAGCCCGGGAGCGCCGAGACCGTGAACACGAGCAAGCCGTCTGGGCGAGGCAGCAACGACGCGATGCGTACGCGGAGTTCTCCTCTGCATTCCATCGGGACTACGACACGGTCGTGGCCATGAATGTGGCAGGCGACGAGCCAGACTTCGAGTTTTTCTCCTCGCTCTACAACAGGCTCTCAAGAGTCAAGGTTTTTGGTTCCGTGGAGGCAGACGCCATAGCCGAGGAGATGTTCGAAAACCTCATGTCCTATAGCGGGACGAGTGCCGAGATGCCTACGCGCCGGGTGCAGGAGTCGCTGGATCGATTCATCAGACAGGCGAGACGCGACCTCGGAGTACCCGACTAGTCAGACAGCCCGGCTGCCGCGTAGCAGCCCCATCTGAGATCAGCCCTTGCCATGGCGGCTACGCCAGGTCCTTGGGGCGTCCGAATCTGTTTGCCCACCTCGCCGTCAACCACTGGTGGCATGGGGTTCCTCGACGTCCGACCCTTGGGTGCGGCACGTGTAGTCGCTGATAAGCATGCTCATCCGCATGGCGACGCTGTCGATGAGTCGGTCGACCTCTTTCGTCAGCGAGTGGTGCGCCTCTCGCTGATGGTCGTGCGCGGGTGACTCGAGGGCCACTAGGACAAGCTCCTGCACGACGCGGGGTGACGGACCTGACTCGATCGTCATCCGACCGATGACATCTCCGTCGCTCCAAGGCGGGGGCTTGAGGTAGCGCCAGTCCACCCGCGGCTCCGAGCCCGCCTCGTTGATCCAGTAAAGCAACGATGGCCAGACGGCCGTGACGGTCAGTCGCCGATGCTTGTCCAGGTTCGAGAGTCGCTGCAGCACATAAAGAGAGTCGGTGGCAGCCTCCGACTCCCAGGAGAGGTCGGAAGAGGTCGCTGACCCTACTTTCTGCGCCTGCTCCAGCCAATAGAAGGGTTGCACGTATCGGAGGCATCCCTGCATCCGAGTCGAGAAGATCTGCCGTCGTGCCTTACCCTCGAAGAACCGTTCGAACTCTGCAGGGGTCGCGCATATCGGCCACTGGCATTGACGCTCCTCGTCCTCCGTCAGCTGCCGGCCCAGGTCATACGAAACTATGGACAACAGCAGGCTGTCTAGCGCGCTGCGCAGGTTGTGAACGATGTCGCCCAGAACAAGACTGATCGCCACTGGGGGCGGCTCAACTTCGTGGAACTCGAACTCGACCACGATCGGTGGCCCAGTCTCGTTCCTCTCCTTGATGTTGAAGGGCTTTCGCTCCATGTACTCGCGCTCGGCTTGATCCAGCCGCTCCCAATGCTCACGGGCGTGAGCGTGCTTTGCCCACCACGCAGAACTCGGGTCGGTCCATGTGCTCTCGGGTGTCACCCACGGATCATGACAGGAGTTTGTCAGCTATCTGCCGTGCACGGCGGACGCGGACGGTGGGGGCGCAAGGTTCGCGCCCCCGTCCGCACACCATCAGGCTGCACCGACCGTGAGCCGCCGGATCGACTTCACCGGGACGGGCAGCCCGGCCCCGAAGCGTCCGGTGATCTTGAGGGCGACCTTGTCGCCCTTGAAGGCGGGCGCGTAGTCGACGGAGCGCTCGACACGGAAGTCTCGGGCGGCGACGGCGTAGATGCGGCCTGCGTCGTAGACCAGTGGGCTCGTGAGCCCGGGAACCGGCACGACGGTCAGGCCCTGGAGTGAACCCATGCCTGACGGGTAGACCGGGTGACCGTCTGAGCCTTCGCGTGCCGCCTCGGTGGCCGCAGCGGTGGGCGACAGGGCGACGTGGGTGGCCCGACCGCCTGCTTCACCGATGTCGGAGACCGCAGCGGCGACCGCAGCGGTCAGTGTGGCCCCGGTGATCTCCTCGGCGCGGCCGGTGACGCCAAGGGGGTTGGCCCCGGCTCCGGTGCCGCCGAGCAGACCGAGGTCGAGGTCGTGGGAGAACGCGTCCTGGACGACGCGGGAGACCTCGTCGGCGATCGGCCAGGTGGCATCCTCGAACGCTTCGCGGGTGATGAGGACGATGCCGCCGAGCTTCTTGACGGCGACGACCTCGGAGCCAGTGGTGAGGTCGACGTCCGGGAGGTCTGCGCCCTCGGCGACCCACCCCTGTCCCGTGACTGCGCTGACGACCGGGATGACGAGGTTGCCTCGGGAGGGGCGCCGGGTGAGGGTTGCGGTGAAGGGCGCGCCGCCGATGATCGAGTCGGCGATGAAGTCGGCGACCTCGGGGGGGAAGACGTTGCCGTTGAACTCCGTGCGCGTGATGGTGGTGGCCATGTCGAACTCCTGTGCATGCGAATGACATTCGCCATGCGCGCGGCTCGACGGCTCACGGCTCCGGCCGGATGGCTGCGGTCAGCACTCCCCTGGGTCCATCATGCCTGCTGGTAAGCCAGTCGATCCACCTCGGCGCGCAGTTCCCGTACGCGCCGGTGCACATCGTCGAGGAGTCTCGGCTCGACGGGCAGGAACTCCATGGTGACCGTCATGCCGCCGATGATCGCGACGGCGGCCACCTCGACCAGTGCGAACCGGTACCTGTCCCGCTGCTGGCGGTATCGCTCGTCCCGGGCGCTCACCCCTCCACCTCCTCGTTCAGCGTCGGCCACAGCGTCCGGTGTTGGGTGACACCGTCGTCCGTCATCTCCACGACGGTCACGGTGCCGTCGCCGTTGTCCACGATGCGCTCCAGGGCGGTGGGTAGGCTGTGGTCGCCCAAGCGGTGGCGAAGATCCTGGACACGTTCGGGGCGGGTCATCTTGTTCTCCTACTTCGTGGGCTTCTTGGTGTACTCACGGATGTGCCAGCCCTCGAGCTCCGCGATGGTGGCAATGTCGGCGAGGTGCTCTCGGCGCACCTCGTGGGCGCGGTGGAGACGGCTGTACATGCTGTGGATGCCCCGGTCGCGGAACCACTGGCGACCATCGTCCGAAGTGAGCCGCACGAAGCCGTAGCGCTCGCCGGGCGGGCTGTAGATGCTCATAAACCGGCCGACCGCATCGGGCGAGGTGCCGGCGGACGGCACACCACTTTCGTCGTGGCCGCCTTGCACCTCACCGCCATCGGACTGAGGCACGCGCTGGGACTCCTGCAAGGTCCGGGTGACCTGCGCCGTGGAGGTGGGCACGCGGGTAGTACTAGGAAGGGTGCGTCTGGTCTGGCCGGACGGGTCCACGGGCGTGTCGCCACCGTCTCGTCCGGCTCGGCCGGACGAGACCACCTGTCCGGCCCGACCGGACGAGACGTTCACCCACTCCTCCGGCGTGGCCGGACCAGTCGAGATGTCCGGCAGCGCTGGACGAGAAAAGGCGAACACCGTATGCCGCTGCCGCTTGCCCACTCGGCGCACCAGCGCCGGTCGGTGTTCCGCGGGCTCGCACAGACGGGCCAGGGCAGCGCCCACGGAAGACCGCAGCAGGCCGCTCCACCTCGCGAGGTTGTCGTAGCCCGGGGCGGCGGTGACCCCGTCGTACGAGTCGAGGGCCAGCAGCATCAGCACCCTGAACTCCGCGTCGGTCAGGCGGTAGGGCATCGACGTCACCCACTCCACGGCCGGGCGCGGGCCGTCCACCGTCATGGCGCTCATGCCGAGGACTTGGGGGTCTCAGCCAGCGGGTCGCGACGACCGTCGGCCATGGGGCTGAGCCGTCGTGCCGCCTCGCGCCGCCGGCGATCCATATCGAGTAGCGCTCGGTACCGCTCGATGAGCTCGGCGTAGTAGTCCGGCGCGGTGGGCTGGAGCCGCGGGCGCTCCGGACTAGAGTTTGAGGAGTCGAGGGCGTTGGCAGCGAGGTCGGCGGCGAAGGGCCCCATCGGGGCCTTTTGTTCTGTGGGGACCACCGTTCACGCCCCCGCAGGTCGCGGTTGAGCCCGAACGCGAGCGTCCTTCTCGATCTCCTCGATGTCCGAGGCCGAGAACCGGACCTGGCGTCCGAGTCGGTGATGTGGCACGCGACGACGCTGAACCTGATCTTCGAGCCACCTCTGGGTGACACCGAGCAACTTCGCCGTGTCGGCGTAGCTGAACAGGATGGTCGAGGGATCGGCGGCAGAACCGAGTGCAGGCATGGGCACGCTCCGTGGGAGGTACGTACCCAGCCGCTATCCGGCTCGTATGTCCGGTCACCGCACTGGTCTCAGGCTCAGCCTTGTGCAGCCGTGATCTGCACGACGACACGGGACAAAGTGTACCGAAAAGGGCATGCCTGCGGAAAGATGTGGGCATGAGCACCCCGCTCCCCCGCCGAGCGTCCTTCACCGATGTCGTAGGCATGCTTGGAGTCCCGATTGCATGCTCACGTTGCAGGCGTCGAGGTCAGTGGACGGTCGTCGCCTTCCTGTTGCAGCTCAACGGGTGGCCCCACCTGGTACCCGCAGAACGATCGGATGATCGCGGAGATGGTTCACTCCGAAGCGACATCGCGGCCAGCGTTCCGGCGACCGCGCGGGGTCCGGTCGATGTGACCTGCCACAGGTGCCTGAAAAGCTGCGGCCAGTGGACCGCCAAGGCGGTGGCGGCGCGGGTGTCCCAAGGGAAGCCCTGGGTGCCCGCGCTCTAACCACCCATCTAGCCCCTCAAGGGGTGAGCCCAAATGGGCTCACCATCTGAGATTAGGCGGGACCAACAGGGCCTGTTGAGGCGCGCCAGTGCTCGTCCGGGCGCGCCAGCGCGGTCAATCTGCTGATTGCCCTGTAGTACTTCTTGCGGTAGCCGCCGCGCAGCATGTCGCCGCCGAACACCTCGCCCAGTGGGAGGCCGCTGGCGTACACCGGGATCCGGGCGTCGTAGAGCCGGTCGACGAGCACGACGAGCCGCAGCGCGACGGCCTGGTCGGTCACCTGCCGCACGTGGGTCCACCCCATCGCGGACACGCCCTCGAGCATGGCGCGGTACCGGCTCGGGTGGACCGTGGAGAGGTGCCGGGTCACGTCGACGAAGTGGTCGAGCAGGGCCTCGTCCTCGGCCGTGGCCGCACGGACCTCGTCCTCGGGCAGCGGCGGCGGGCTGTCCACGGCGTCGCGGTGCCGGTAGTCCGGGCCGTTGACGGTGAGCACGTCGAACCGGGCCGACAGCGCCTGGATCTCGCGCAGGAAGTCCTCGGCGGCGAAGCGGCCCTCGCCGAGGGCGTCGGGCAGCGTGTTCGACGTCGCCGCCAGCGACACCCCGGCCTCGGCGAGCCGGGCCAGCAGGGTCGCCATCAGCACGGTGTCGCCCGGGTCGTCGAGCTCGAACTCGTCGATGCACACGAGCCGGTGGTCGCTCAGCGCCTCGACGGTCTGCTGGAACCCGAGCGCCCCGACGAGGTTGGTGTACTCGACGAACGTCCCGAACGCCTTCGGCCCCGGTGCCGCGTGCCACAGCGAGGCGAGCAGGTGCGTCTTGCCCACCCCGAAGCCGCCGTCGAGGTAGATGCCCCGGCCGTCCCCGTCGCCGTTCCCCCGGCGCAGGCGCCCCAGCAGGCCACCACCGCGCCGCTCCCCCAGCCCGGCGGCATACGCCTCGAGCCGGCGGACGGCCTCGGCCTGGCTGGGCTGCGCCGGGTCCGGGCGGTAGGTCGAGAACCGCTCGGCGTCGAAGCGCGGCGGCGGGACCAGCTCGCGCACCAGGCGGGCGCGGTCCAGCTGCGGTGAGCGTTCGGTCAGGGAGCCAGGCACGAGGGGCAGCGTAATCAGGCACACTGCGGCCATGCGCATCCTCCTCGGCCCCAGCGGCTCCCCCGCGCCAGGCACCGACCTCGACGAGCAGGCCCTGGAGCAGCTGTATGCCGTGCCGGCCGACCGCACGTGGCTGCGCGTGAACTTCGTGTCGAGCCTCGACGGGGCCGTCACCGGCGCCGACGGCCGCTCGGGCAGCATCAACACCCCCGCAGACCACCGCGTCTTCGCACTCCTGCGGCGGCTGGCCGACGTGGTCGTCGTGGGGGCAGGCACGGTCCGGGCCGAGGGCTACCCCGCCCTGCGCGACGAGGACCCCGGGGCGCCGGTCCTCGCGGTCGTGAGCAACCGCGGCGTGCTCCCCGAGACGGTCGCGGCCATGACCTCGCCACGGGGCTCGGCCATCCTCGTCACCCGCAGCGGCGCCGACGCGAAGGCGCTCGACGACGCGCGCCGGGTGCTCGGGGAGGAGAACGTCGTCCTCGCCGGCGACGACGAGGTCGACCTCGTCCAAGCGCGGAAGGCGTTGGCGGACAGGGGACTTCGCCAGATGCTCAGCGAGGGCGGCCCGGGCCTGTTCGGCTCGATGCTCGCGGCCGGTGTCGTCGACGAGGTCGACCTGACGTGGGCGCCCACCATTGTCGGCGGCGACCACGACCGCATCGTCAAGGCGGGCGACCTCGACGTCTCGCTCCGCCCGATGACCCTCGTCGAGGAGGACGGCACGCTGATCGGCCGCTGGGAGGTCGTGCCCGGTGCGCCCGGGGACCGTGCCTAGCGCGTCGTGAACTCCGCGACCGAGCGCTCCCACCGCTGCGGGTCGGTGTTCCACTCCTTCGTGTGCCGGGCGGTGTCCCAGTGCTCCATCGTGACCAGGTCGGGACGGGCGCGGGCGAGCTCGATCGACGGCCCGACGGGCACGAACTCGTCGTCGACGGAGTGGATGAGCAGCACGGGGTGGCGCAGCTCGGAGGCACGCGCGACCCAGTCGGTCTGGGCGACGTCGAGCGGGTCGTGCACCCCGACGAGGCGACGGGCGGCACGCCTTCCCATGAGCGCCCGGCTCAGCTCGCCGATGGCGTGCGGCACCCCGTTGAGCTCGGCGTGGTGGGCGAGCACGTCGGCCCAGTCGATGACCGGGGCGTCGAGCACCACCCGCGCAACCTGGTCCGCGAGCGTGGACCGGGCCAGGGTCTGCAGCACGATCGCCCCACCCATGGACCACCCGACCAGGGTGAGCTCGCGCGCTCCCCGCCGGACGGCATACAGGCCGGCGTCCTCGATGTCACGCCACTCGGACAGGCCCAGGTTGTAGCGGCCGTCCGGACCGCGGCGGGCGCCCAAGTCGTTGCGGTAGCTCGGGACGATGACGTTGATCCCGTTGTCGTGCAAGGGACGGACGGCGCGCAGGCCCTCGTGGCGGCGGGCTCCGCGTCCGTGGACCAGCACGGCCCAGCGGTCGCTGTGTGCTGCCGCCGGCACGACCCAGGCCGGCATGGTGCCCAGCTCGGTGTCGACGTCGACGTACTCCGTGCGCAGGCCGAGGGACCGGTCCGGCGGCCCGGAGAAGTAGTACTGGTTCCACCGGCCGTAGCCGGGCGCCAGGTGCCCGAAGTCCGTGCCGAGCACCCGCCGGCGCACGCGTCCCGCCCGCTCGTCGAGGTCGACGACGTCCCCGAGCCGGACGTGCCCGCTCTCGTTGTCGAGCCAGAGGCCGTACCGGCCCGGGACGACCGTCTCCGGCGTCACGCCCAGCACGACGGTGCCGTCGTCGACCGTGAGCAGGTGGGTGTCGTCGGGACGGCGCCGGTCCGGGGTGAGGGCACGGCGGGCGACGTAGGCCGCGGCCCCCAGCGAGCCGGCCAGCCCGGTGGCGACCACGGCGCCACCGGCGACGGCGGCCGCCGCGCCGGCCCTGCGTGCCGCCGACCGCTGCTGCTCGCCGGCGCCGGGCTGCGTCATGCGGTGTCCGTCCCGCCGAGGACGTCGGCGAGGTCGAAGCTCACCGGCTCCTCGAGCTGCTCGTAGGTGCACGACTCGGGATCGCGGTCGGGGCGCCACCGGGAGAACTGCGCCGTGTGCCGGAACCGGCTGCCCTCCATGTGGTCGTAGCGCACCTCGACGACGCGCTCGGGACGCAGCGGGGTGAAGGACAGGTCCTTGCCGGCGTTCCAGCGGCTGCCCGCGCCGCTCGTGGGGGTGCGGCTGCCCATGTCCTCCTGCGCCCACGCCCACGGGTGGTGCTCGAAGTCGGTGACCAGCGGCTGCAGCTCCTCGAAGAGCTCCCGGCGCCGGGCCATCGGGAAGGCGCCGATGACCCCGACGCTGTGCAGCGTGCCGTCCTCGGAGTACAGGCCCAGCAGCAGCGAGCCGATCGCGTCCGGGCCGCTCTTGTGGGTGCGGTAGCCGGCCACCACGCAGTCGGCGGTGCGTTCGTGCTTGATCTTGAGCATGAGCCGCTTGTCGGGCACGTAGGCGACGTCGAGCGGCTTGGCGATGACGCCGTCCAGCCCCGCGCCCTCGAACTGGTGGAACCACTCCTGCGCCACGTCCGGGTCGTCGGTCGCCCGGGTGAGGTGGATCGGCGGGGCCGCGCCGGCGAGCGCCTTATCGAGGGCCTCGCGCCGCTCGGCGAACGGTCGACCGGTGAAGTCCTCGTCCCCCAGCGCCAGCAGGTCGAACGCCACGAAGCTCGCCGGCGTCTCCGCCGCGAGCCGCTTGACCCGGCTGGCGGCCGGGTGGATCCGTTGCTGCAGCGCGTCGAAGTCGAGCCGGTCACCGGACTGCGGGCTGACGAGGACGATCTCACCGTCGATGACGGCCTTCTCGGGGAAGCTCTGCAGGACGGCCTCGACGACCTCGGGGAAGTACCGGGTCATCGGCTTCTCGTTGCGGCTGCCGATCTCGACGGTGTCGCCGGACCGGAAGATGATCGACCGGAAGCCGTCCCACTTGGGCTCGAAGAGGTAGCCACCGTCGCGCGGGATCGCCTTGACCGGCTTGGCCAGCATGGGGGGCACCGGCGGGACGACCGGGCCCCAGAGCGCCCGCAGGTCCGCGTCGCGGTCGGCCTTGGGGCCCATGTACTCCTCGTCGCCCTTGTCCTTGCGCCGCTTGCTCGGCTGCACCCGCGGCGGCTCGCCCGGCATCTTGGGGTAGTCCGGCGGGAAGTTGAGCTCGCCGAGCCCGCGCTCCTGCACGTCCCGGTCCCACAGGGCGATCGCGGCGGCGACGTCGCCGACCGCGTCGTCCATCCCCTCCCAGGCGTCGCCGTCGGCGGCGAGGATGCCCGGGACGGTGAGCACGGTGAAGTCGGCGGGCTCCACGTCGCGCAGCGCCTCCCAGGTGACGGGCATGCTCACGGGCGCACCGGGCAGCGGACGGGGGCTGTAGGCCGAGGCGATCGTGCGGTCACGGCAGGCCTGGTTGAAGTCGACGAAGACGCGCTCCCCGCGCTCCTCCTTCCACCAGGAGGTGGTCACGAGGTCGGGCAGCCGGCGCTCGAGCTCGCGGGCGATGCCGATCACCCCGTGCCGGACGTCGAGGAACTCGTGCGTCGGCGCGACCCGGACGAAGACGTGCACCCCGCGGTTGCCCGACGTCTTGGGCCAGCCGGTGAGGCCGATCCCGTCCAGGACGTCCTTGAGCGCGTACGCCGCCTCGACGGCGTCGCGGAAGTCGCGGCCCGGCTGCGGGTCGAGGTCGATCCGCAGCTCGTCGGGCCGGTCGACGTCGCTCGTGCGGACCGGCCAGGGGTGGAACGTCACGGTGTTCATCTGCATGGCCCAGACCGCCGCGGCGGGCTCGTCGACCACGACCTGCAGGTGGCGCCGCCCGCTGGGGTAGGTGCACATCACGGGCTCGATGAAGTCCGGCATGCCCTTGGGCGGGTTCTTGGTCCAGAACTCCTCGCCGCCGATGCCCTCGGGGAACCGCTGCAGGGTCACCGGGCGGTGCCCCAGCGCCCGCATCAGCCCGGGCGCGACGTCGACGGCGTACTGCGCCAGCGCGAACTTGGTGATGCCGCCGGGAGTCGCGTCGTCGTCGGGCCAGATGAGCCGGTCCGGGCTCGAGATCCGCACCGTCCGCCCGCCGCCGCGCCCCCCGGGCACCTCGATCTCGGTCGCCTTCGCCGCCGCCATGGGCCGAGCCTAGCCCCGGGGGTCCGACGGCCCCGGACCATTTCCGGGCGTCCGGGACCATTTCCGGGGTGCGTGGCGTTGCACCGAGTGCCCACCCATCCGAGACACGAGAGGGCCACGAACCGTGAGCATGAAGAGCACCGAGCGCACGTATGCCGTGAGCAAGACCGACGAGCAGTGGCGGGCCGAGCTCAGCCCCGCCGAGTACGACGTCCTGCGCCGCGCCGGCACCGAGCGACCCTTCGTCGGCGAGTACACCGACACGACCACCGAGGGCGTCTACGCCTGTCGCGCCTGTGGCGCGGAGCTGTTCACCTCGGACACCAAGTTCGAGAGCCACTGCGGCTGGCCGTCGTTCTACACCCCGCTCGCCGGTGACACGGTCGAGTACATCGAGGACAACAGCCTGGGCATGAAGCGGGTCGAGGTCCGCTGCGCCACCTGCGGCAGCCACCTCGGCCACGTCTTCGAGGGCGAGGGCTACGACACCCCGACCGACCAGCGCTTCTGCATCAACTCGATCAGCCTCACCCTGCGGCCGAAGGCCGACGCCTGAGTGAAGCCTCCGGTCAGAGCCGGATGATCGTGGCGGGGTCCTCCTCGCCGCCGTAGTACTGCGACAGGACCGCGCGGAACACCGCGCGGTCCTCGTCGTGCTCGGCGGCGTGCGCGAAGAGCGTCATCGACGACCGCAGCTTCACGGCGTCGATCCCGCCCAGCACGGCCTGCGGGTCGGAGCCGCCGAGGTCGAGCAGCGCCTGCGCACACTCCAGCAGCCGCGGGCCGAGGACGGGGTGGGCGAGGTAGGCGCGGGCCTCGTCCACGCCGGAGATCGCGTACTCGCGCGCCGTGGGGCTGGAGCCCAGGCCGGCTACCTGCGGGAAGACGAACCACATCCAGTGGCTGCGCTTGGAGCCGGCGCACAGCTCCCCGAGGGCCGTGGCGTACGTGCCGCCGTCGTCCTGGGCTCTGAGGAAGCGGCTGAGGTCGGGTGTGGCTGCCATGCCCCCATCGTGCCCACCCCCGCTGACGGTCGCAGGCCGCCGTCCACAGGGCCCCTGCCCCGCCTCCGTCAGGGACGGGGCCGCCGGTGCGCGAACCGGGGGTCGGTCTCCCACCACGGCCGGTCGAGCACAGGCTCGGCCGCCTCTGCCGCTGCCTGCGCAGGCGCGACGGCACCCCGCACGGGCACGGTCACGTCGCCGCCGCCGTCTCCCGCCCGGGGCGCCCGGAGGGCCCGCTCGGCGTCCAGCCGCGCGTCGACCGCGGCCGCCTCCCTGGCGTCGGCACGGACCCACGCCAGCACGGTGGCCGCCAGCAGCGGCAGCCCGACCGCCTCGGCGATGCCGAACATGGCCCCACCGCCGAGCCGTTGCTGCCACAACGGGTCCGGTGCCGCGAGGTAGGCCGCGACAGGAGCCCCGAGCAGCGCGGGTGACGCCATGACGACGACGCCGGGCACGGCGTCGAACAGCCCGTCGGCGAAGCCGATCAGCACCCGCACCCCGGCCGTGCACCACGCCGGCACCAGCTCGTCGGCGAGCAGCGGCAGGGTGAACAGGACACCCGTGCCGAGCAGCACGGCATACGTCGCCTCGCGCAGCCAGCCGTCCCGCAGGCTGTCGGCGAGCCACGGGGTGACGAACAGCAGCAGGTGCACCGCCGTGGCCACGACCGAGGCCAGCAGCGGGAACATCACCACGCGGGCCACCCGCCCGGACAGCACGCGGTCGAGCCGCTGCACTCCCCCGCCCAGCGCGCGCCGGGTCACCCCGACCGGGTCGCCGAGGGCCAGGCCGACCGGGGTGATCGCGGCGAGCACCGCCGACTGCGCCGCGGCCGCGACGAACGAGTGACCACGGTCGGCGGCCAGGCCGCCGTCGGTGGCGAGGACCAGGGAGCCCACGCCGAGCCCCAGGAACGCCAGCGTGCGCAGCACACCCACGCGGTGCCCCTGCGCCCGCCCGGCGCGCAGGGCGACGACGTAGCCCACGGTGAGCACGACGGCGAGCGCGGTCCCGAACGGCGACACGACCCACCGCGTGAGCAGGTCGGCCACCGGGAACGACATCAGCGCAGCGACGTGACCAGGTCGGCCACCTCGACCCGGCGGCCGGTGTGGAACGGGACCTCCTCGCGGACGTGCATCCGGGCGCGGGAGGCCCGCAGCTCACGCATGAGGTCGACGATGCGGTGCAGCTCGTCGGCCTCGAACGCCAGCACCCACTCGTAGTCGTTCAGCGCGAACGAGGCGATGGTGTTCGCCCGGACGTCGGGGTACTCGCGCGCCATCTGGCCGTGCTCGCGCAGCATGTCGCGGCGCTCCTTGTCCTCGAGCAGGTACCACTCGTAGGACCGCACGAACGGGTAGACGCAGATCCAGTCCTTGGGGTGCTCGTCGGCGAGGAACGCGGGGATGTGGCTCTTGTTGAACTCGGCCGGGCGGTGCAGCGCGGCAGCCGACCAGGTGCTCTCGAGCTGCCGCCCGAGCTCGGTGCGCAGCAGGGCGCGGTAGGCCGCCTGCAGGTCCTCCATGCGCTCGGCGTGCCACCAGACCATGAAGTCGGCGTCGGCGCGCATGCCGCCCAGCTCGTACACGCCGCGGACGACCACGCCGGTCTCCTCGAGCGAGGCGAACAGCTCCTCGACCTCCTTGGCGACCACGTCGCGGTTCTCGCCCAGCGGTGCGGTGACCGAGAAGACGGACCACATGGCATACCGGATCGAGTCGTTGATCTCACGGATGCGGGACGGGGAGGGCTTGCTGCTCATGCAGCCATTGTCACCCCTGCCGGGGGCGCTCTCGCAGGTGGGTCAGGACCGCCTCGGCCGCCGCCCGCCCGCTCGCCACGCAGGCGGGGATGCCCACCCCGTCGTATGCCGCGCCGGCCACCTCCAGCCCCGGGAGGGCCTCGACGCCCGCCCGGATGCGTGCGACGCGGTCGACGTGCCCGACGGTGTACTGCGGCAGGGCGCCGCCCCACCGCTGGACGTGGGAGTCGACCAGACGTGGCAGGGGGTGGCCCAGCGCCTCGCTCACCTCCGCCACGGCGAGCGCCTCGAGCTCGTGGTCGGGTCGCTGCAGGTCGCTCGTCTCGCCGTACCGCCCCACCGAGGCGCGCAGGAAGACCAGGTCGTCGGCGGCCTGAGCCACCCACCCCCACTTCGAGGACGTGAACGTGCTGGCCTTGATGGTGCGGCCCTCGGTGGCCGGGACGAGGAAGCCGGAGCCGGGCAGCTCGCGGGCGGCGTCCCCGGCGTCGCCCACCCCGATCGCGAGCGTGACGATGGCCATCGAGGCGTAGGGGATGGCGCCCAGCTCGCGGGCCGCGGCCGGGGCGTGGGGCGCGAGCAGGCGGCTCGTGGGCACGGCTGGTGTGGCGAGCACGACCGCGTCGGCGACGAGCCGCTCGGGCGCCGGCCGCGGCCCCACGACGACCGTCCAGCCACCTCCCTCGGACTCCGGCCGCGGTGCCACCTCCCGCGCGATCGTCTCGCTGCGGACCTCCACCCCCTCCGCGCGCAGCTGCTCGGTCAGGACCTCGGCGAGACGGCCGATGCCGCCGTCGAGCCCGGCGAAGACCGGCGTCGGCACCGAGGTCCCGGCCGGCACCGGCGCGGACCCCGAGGAGGCCGTCGCGGTCACCGCCGCCTCGTTGGCCGCTGCCGCCCGTGCCGCGGCGGCCGCCGCCTCCTCCAGCAGCGAGCCCGCGCGCCGCGCGGCCGCGAACACCTGCGGCAGGCAGGCCCGCAGCGACAGCTGTCGCGCCTGCCCGGCGTACACGCCCCCGAGGAGCGGCTCCACCAGCCGGTCCACGACCGCGTCGCCGAGCCGGGCCGCGACGTAGTCGCCGACCGACACGTCGTCGAAGTCGCCACCGGTCCACGGCTGCTCGTCCGCGAGCCGCGCCACCTCTGCCGGGCTGAGGATCCCGGCCGCCGACTCGGGGGTCGACGGGATGCCCATGAGCGTCCCCCTGGGCATGGGCCGGAGCTCACCGCGGGACCAGATCGCGGCCGAGGTCGTCGCGGGGTGGACCCGGTGCGCGGCCAGCCCGGCCTCGTCCATGAGGGCGACCGCCTCCGGCCGTCGGGCGAGCACCGACTCGGCGCCCACGTCGAGGGCGACCCCCGCGACCGGCTCGCGGCGCAGCTTGCCGCCCGGGCGGTCACTGGCGTCGAGGACGGTGACCGACACGGCGGCATCCGCACGCGTCAGGGCCCAGGCGCAAGCAAGCCCGGAGATCCCGCCCCCGATGACGACGACTCGTGACCGAAGCATGTCCACATGCTGTCAAGACCGTGACTGTTCCGATACCGCGGGCTGGGAACGTCACGGTTCCAGCGCCAGTCGCACCGGTGTCCGCAGGTTCCGCCGCACACCCGTAGGGGGTCGTCATGCCAGTCCCGACACACCGTCTCCACCGTCCCGCCGTCCTCGCCACGGCAGCGCTCGCCGCCGCCGTCCTCGCCCTCGCCGGGTGCGCGGGCGGGAGCGGCGACAGCTCGGGCGCCGCCCGGTCCGACTCCGCCGGTGTCGCGGGCGGCAGCGCGCCGAAGTCGCTCACCGAAGGGTCGGCCGGGTCGGCCGGGTCCTCCGGCTCCCGTGCCGGCTCACCCGCGCAGCCCTCGTCCGGTGGCAAGGCCTCGGGGGCCTCTGGCTCCGCGGCGCAGCAGGTCTCCCCCGCGAGCCTGCGGGCCGCCCAGCAACAGCTCGCGCGCCGCGCGTCCGTCGCCCTCGAGGTGAAGAACATCTCGCAGGCGGTGGCGCGGGTCCGCGCCACGACGGCGGCCTCCGACGGGATCATCCTCGCCGAGAACATCGGCACCACCGACGGCACCGCACCGCTGGCCGAGCGCTCGAAGGTGAGCGCCACCACCTACGGCGAGATCACCATCTCCGTGCCGAGCGCCAAGCTCGACGCCGTGGTGGCCGACCTCGCCTCGGTCGGCACCGTCCTGCGGTCGACGACCTCGAGCGACGACGTCGGCTCGCAGATCGTCGACACCCAGTCCCGGCTGGAGACCATGCGGGTCAGCGTGGCGCGGGTCCGGGCGTTCCTCGACCAGGCCAAGGGACTCGACCAGGTCGTGGCGCTCGAGGCCGAGCTGACCCGGCGGCAGTCCGACCTCGAGGCGCTCGAGGCCCAGCTCGCCTCGCTCAAGGACAGCGTCGCGATGTCACCGGTCCAGGTCAGCCTCACCACCCAGCCGGAGGTCGTGCAGCCGAAGAAGGCCGACACCGGCTTCCTCGCGGGCCTGCACAGCGGGTGGGACGCCTTCACCGGTTCGGCGGCCGTGGCCCTCACCGTGGTCGGCGCGGTGCTCCCGTTCGCCGTGCTCCTCGCCCTGGTGGGCGTGCCGGTGCTCGTGTGGCTGCGCCGGCGTCGGCCGCTCGCGGCGCCACCGGCCGCGCTCCCGCAGTGAGCGCGGAGGTCAGCGGGCGCTGATCTCGTGCACGAGCTCGACGACGCGGGTCAGGACGTCGGGGTCGGTGTCGGGCAGGACGCCGTGGCCCAGGTTGAAGATGTGGCCCGGCGCCGCTCGGCCCTCCTCGACGATCTCGCGGACCTTGGCCTCGAGGGCCTCCCAGGGCGCGAAGAGGAGGGCGGGGTCGAGGTTGCCCTGCACGGCGTACGACCCGCCGAGGCGGGCGATCGCGTCGGTGAGCGACACCCGGAAGTCGACGCCCACGACGTCGGCGCCGGCGGCGCCCATCGAGGCGAGCAGCTCACCGGTGCCGACCCCGAAGTGGATGCGCGGTATGCCGCGTGCCTCCACCGCGGCGAGCGCCGCCGCCGAGTGGGGCTGGACGAACCGCTCGTAGTCGGCCCGGGGCAGCGCGCCGACCCAGGAGTCGAACAGCTGGACCGCGGAGGCGCCGGCGGCGGCCTGCACGTCGAGGAACGCGCCGGAGATCTGGGCGAGCCGGGCGCACAGGTCGTGCCACAGCTGCGGGTCGCCGTACATGAGCGCCTTGGTGTGCTCGTGGTTCTTGCTCGGTCCGCCCTCGACGAGGTAGCTGGCGAGGGTGAACGGCGCGCCGGCGAACCCGATGAGCGGGGTCCCGCCCAGCTCGGCGGTCAGCAGCCGGACGGACTCGGTGACGTACGGGACGTGGTCGGGCGTGAGCTCCGGCAGGCGGTCGAGGTCTGCGCGGGTGCGGACCGGCTTGGCGACCACGGGTCCGACACCGGCGACGATGTCGAGGTCGACGCCGACCGCCGCGAGCGGGACGACGATGTCGGAGAAGAAGATCGCGGCGTCCACGCCGTGACGGCGGACCGGCTGCAGGGTGATCTCGGTGACGAGGTCGGGGCGGCGGCAGGACTCGAGCATCCCGACGCCCTCGCGGACCTTGCGGTACTCCGGCAGCGAGCGGCCCGCCTGGCGCATGAACCACACCGGGGTGTGCGGCACGGGCTGGCGTCGGGCGGCCCGGACGAGGACGGAGTCTGCTGGGGAGGTCACCCGGCAATCCTAGGTCGGTCGCGCGCCTCCTCCTGACGCCCCGGCCCGCTCCTGCAGCTGCTGGGTCCCCAGCACCCGCAGCAGGGCCAGGGCGTCGGCCTCCGGCGTCCCCGGCGCCGCCGAGTAGACGACGAGCAGCTGGTCGGTGTCGGGTACGTGCAGCGTGTCGCACTCGAGGGTGAGCGGGCCGACCGCGGGGTGGAGCAGCGTCTTCCGGTGGCTGCGCCAGGCGCCGGCAGTGGTGTCCTCCCACAGCGCCGCGAACTCCGTCGACCCCGACCGCAGGTCGCGCAGGAGCCGCTGGAGGTCGGGGTCGCGCGGGTAGCGCGCTGCCGCCCTGCGCAGGTTGGCCACGCTCTGGCGCGCGATCGCGGCACGCTCCTCGGGAGTACCGCCCACGGGTGTCATCGCCTCGCCTGCGGGGTCGTGCAGGAACCGCAGGCGGGCGAGGTTGCGCTGCTCGGGCCGCAGGCCGGACCAGTCCCCCTGCAGCGCCGCCGACATGGCGTTCCAGGCCAGCACGTCGCCCTTGGCGCTCTGCACGAACGCCGGCAGGTCCGTGAACCGGTCGATCAGGCGGAGCACCGAGGGACGGACGTGCACGTCGATCGTCCCCGCCTCCGGAGGAGGCGTCCCGGCGAGCCGGAACAGCTCGTCCCGGGCGTCCACGTCCAGGCGCAGGGCCCGCGCGAGCGCGCCCAGCACCTGGCTCGACGGCTGCGGTCCCCGGCCCTGCTCCAGCCGCACCACGTAGTCCACGCTGATCCCGGCCAGGAGCGCGAGCTCCTCACGGCGCAGGCCGGGCACCCGGCGGCGCGACCCCGCCGCGAGGCCGACGTCCTCGGGACGGACCGCTTCCCGGGCGCGGCGCAGGACGGCGGCGAGCTGGGGACGGCTGGACGGCACGCCCCCAGCATCCCCGGTCTCGGGCGGCGCTGGGTAGGACTGCCGCTCCCACGACCAGCCGTCCCTTCCGGGGCCTGCGCGCCGGCCGCACGGTGGTGCCATGACCCCCACCACCGACACCACCGACACCACCCTCCCCGACGACCCCGCGGACAGCACCACCACCGTCCTGGTCACCGGCGCCAACAAGGGCCTGGGCCTGGAGACCTCGCACCGGCTGGCCGACCTCGGCTGGACCGTCTGGATGGGCGCCCGCGACGCAGCGCGCGGCGAGGCGGCCGCCCGGGCGGTCGCCGACGCCCACCCCGGCGCCGACGTCCGGTTCGTCGAGCTCGACGTGACCGACGACGACTCGGTCGCCAAGGCCGTCGAGGCGGTCGACGGCTCCGGCACCGGCCTCGACGTCCTCGTCAACAACGCCGGCGTCCTCGGCCCGGGACGCCCCGCCCTCGAGACGGTCCCCGCGGACTTCCTGCCCGTGCTCGAGGTCAACCTGCTGGGTCCGGTCCGCGTGACGCACGCCTTCCTGCCGCTGCTCGCGGCGTCGTCGCGCCCGCGGCTCGTCATGGTCTCCAGCGGGCTGGGCTCCATCCAGCACGTGAACGACCCGGCACGGACCGAGTCCAGGGTGCCCGGCCTCGTCTACCAGTCGTCCAAGGCGGCCCTCAACATGGTGACGACCCTCTACGCCAAGGCGTTGCCCGGTGTCCGCGTCTGCGCCGTCGACCCCGGGTACACCGCGACCGACCTCAACGGGCACTCCGGTCCCCAGACGGTCCGCGAGGGCACGGACGCGATCGTCACCGCCGCCGCCGCCGACACGGTCCCGGGACCGCACTTCGACCGGCACGGCGTCGCCCCCTGGTGACGCAGCGCCTCGCGGACGCGCCGCGGTCGTCGCTCAGAAGGCGATGACCGCGGCGCCCACGAGGGACAGGACCGCGCCGACCCGCTGGATCGCGCGCAGCCGCTCCTTGAGGACCACCCGTGCCAGCAGGATCGTCACGACCGGGTAGAGCGACCCCAGGACGCTCGCGACGCTGACCTGCCCGCGGCTGCTGGCGAGGCCGAAGAGGATGTTGGCGAGCATGTCGCCGCAGCCGATGACCAGCAGGGCCGGCAGCTCGCGGGCGACGACACCGCCGACCGACCGCGCGACGAGCGCCACGACGGTGAAGACGACGACGGAGGTGGCGCGCATCCCCCACAGCGTCATCAGCGTCGAGGTGCGCGCGCCCCGGTCGATGCAGAACAGCGCCAGCCCGAACCCGACGGCCGCGACCCCCGCGAGCACCACCGGCCGCGGCGACACGTCACCGCTGAGCTCGGGCCCCGAGGCGAGGGTGACGCCGATGACGGCGACGAGGATGCCCACCCAGGTCCACGCGCCGGGCTCGTCGCCCGTGGCCACGCCGAGCAGCACCGGCACCGCGACCCCCAGGGCGGCGATCGGTGCCACCACGCCCATCGTCCCGGTCGACAGCGCGGTGTAGAAGCAGAGCAGCCCGGTGAGCCCCGACAGCCCGGCGGCCACGGACCACAGCGGCCAGCCGTGCCACGGCACGTGCCCGAGCTGGGTGAGGACCACGACGCTGATGACGAGGAAGGCCAGTCCCTGGGTCCAGCCCACGACCGCGACGGCCGGGCGCCGGCGCGAGAACAGCCCGGCGAAGAAGTCCGAGGTCCCCCACACCGCGCTCGACGCGAGGGCGAGCAGCGAGACCATGGCCCGCACGGTACCGACCCTCCCCGACCCCGGGGCACGGCGTCCACGCGCGGTCCGACACCCCGCGCGGCGTGCCGTTGCCTGTGATAGGCGACCCCGCGGCATACGCTCTGACGGTGGGCAGCCGAACGGTCCCCGGAGACCACTCCCCCGAGTTCGCGCAGGCGTTGGCCGATCTGCGTGGAGCGCGCCTGCGCCCCGAGATCCGGCTCACCGAGGTGCCCGCGCCGCAGCGCATCGCCCCGTATGCCGTGGCCCTCACCGCCGAGGTGGTCGGTGCGGCCGCCGACGAGGACGAGCTCGCCTCGGGACGGTTCGTGCTGCTGCACGACCCGTCGGTCCCCGAGCCGTGGGACGGCGCCTGGCGTGCGGTGACGTTCGCGCGGGCCGAGCTCGAGCCCGAGCTGGCCACCGACCCGATGCTCGGTGCGGTCGGGTGGTCCTGGCTCGTCGACGCGCTCGACAGCCACCACGTCGGCTACACCGCCGAGGCCGGCACGGTCACGCGTGTGGTGTCCGAGAGCTTCGCCGGGCTGTCCGACCGGCCGGCCAGCGTCGAGATGGAGGTGCGCGCCTCGTGGACCCCGGTGACCGGCAACGTGGGGGCACACCTGCTCGCGTGGTCGGACCTGCTGTGCACCATCGCCGGCCTGCCTCCGCTGCCCGAGGGCGTCATCGCCCTCCCGGGCCCACGCCGCTGAGGGGACCAGCCGGTAGGTTGGGCCGGTGACCGACACCGACGCCGCGCGTGACGCCGAGCTGGACCCGGCGCCCGACGCCACCCCGGCGGTCGACCTCGTCCCCCTCGACATGCCTGCCGACGGCGTGCCGCCGGTGGTGGAGACCGAGCGGGCGCTGATGGAGGCCGCCCGCGCGATCCGGGCCGGCGAGGGGCCCGTGGCGCTCGACGCCGAGCGGGCCAGCGGCTACCGCTACGGCCAGCGCGCCTACCTCGTGCAGCTGCGCCGCGAGGGTGCCGGCACCTGGCTGATCGACCCCATCGCCTGCCCCGACCTGTCGCCGGTCGACGAGGCCATCGGCAACGCCGAGTGGATCCTGCACGCCGCGACCCAGGACCTCGCCTGCCTCGCCGAGGTGGGGCTGCGACCGCGGCAGCTGTTCGACACCGAGCTCGCCGGACGGCTGCTCGGCCTCCCGCGCGTCGGCCTGGCCGCCGTCGTCGAGCACTACCTCGGGCTGTCGCTGGCCAAAGAGCACTCGGCCGTCGACTGGTCGACCCGCCCGCTGCCGGAGCCGTGGCTGCGGTACGCCGCCCTCGACGTCGAGGTGCTCGTCGACCTGCGCAACCTCATGGGCGTCGACCTCGCCCGCCAGGGCAAGGACGGTTGGGCGCGCGAGGAGTTCGAGGCGCTGCTCGACTTCACCGGTCCCGCCCCGCGCGTCGACCCGTGGCGCCGCACGTCCGGGATGCACAAGGTCCGGCACCGCCGCACCGCGGCCATGGTCCGCGAGCTGTGGGAGGCGCGCGACGCCATCGCCCGGGACCGCGACGTCTCGCCCGGCCGGGTCCTGCCCGACGCCGCCATCGTCGACATCGCCATGGCGGCGCCGTCCAGCCCCGACCAGCTGCCCGGCGGCCACCGTGCGGTGCGCCGCTACCAGCGCCAGTGGCTCGAGGCCGTGGCGCGGGCCGGTCAGGTCCCCGAGGACAAGCTGCCGCCGATGACGTTGCGGTCCGACGGGCCCCCGCCGGCGCGCGCGTGGGCCGAGCGCGACCCGGTCGCGGCCGCCCGGCTGTCCCAGGCCCGGGCCGAGCTCACCGCGTTCGCGGAGGAGCGCAGGGTACCCGTGGAGAACGTGCTCTCCCCCGACCCGCTGCGCCGCGTCATCTGGACGCCGCCGGCCGACCGCACCGCAGAGGGCTTCGCCGAGGCGCTCGCCCGGCTCGGTGCCCGCCGGTGGCAGACCGACATCGTCGCGCCGATGGTGACGCGCGCCTTCGCCGACCACCCGGACGCCGACGCGGGGTGAGGAACCGACACGGGTGACGGCACTCACTTCCGGGGTGCCGTGACCGACCGGTTACCCGCGGGTAGCATCGAGCGGTACGCACCGGCATACCGGTGTCACCCCCACCTTCCACAGGAGGCCACTCGTGCCCCGCACTCTGCGTGAGGTCGTGTTCGTCGACGGCGTCCGGACGCCGTTCGGCAAGGCCGGGGAGAAGGGCATCTACGCCCAGACCCGCGCCGACGACCTCGTCATCAAATGCATCCGTGAGCTCATCCGCCGCCACCCCGAGCTGCCGCCGGAGCGCGTGGAGGAGGTCGCCATCGCCGCGACCACCCAGATCGGCGACCAGGGCCTCACCCTCGGCCGCATGGCCGCGCTGCTGTCCGGGCTGCCGAAGACCACGCCCGGCTACTCCATCGACCGCATGTGCGCGGGCGCGATGACCGCCGTGACCACCACGGCGTCCTCGATCGCCTTCGGCGCCATCGACGTCGCCATCGCGGGCGGGGTGGAGCACATGGGCCGCCACCCGATGGGTGAGGGCGTCGACCCCAACCCGCGGATCGTGGCCGAGAAGCTCGTGGACCCCTCCGCGCTCGTCATGGGCTCGACCGCCGAGAACCTGCACGACCGGTTCCCGCAGCTCACCAAGGAGCGCAGCGACGCGTATGCCGTGGCCTCCCAGGACAAGCTCGCGAAGGCCTACGCCAACAACCAGGTGCAGCCCGACCTCGTGCCGGTCGCGACCCGCCACGAGGAGCTCGGCTGGGGGCTGGCCACCGAGGACGAGCCGCCGCGTCCCGGCACGACCGTCGAGGACCTGGCGCAGCTCAAGACGCCCTTCCGCCCGCACGGCAACGTGACGGCGGGCAACGCAGCCGGCCTCAACGACGGCGCCACCGCGTGCATCCTGGCCTCCGCCGAGGCCGCCGAGGAGCTCGGCCTGCCGGTGCGGATGCGGCTCGTGGACTTCGCCTTCGTGGGTGTCGAGCCCGAGGTCATGGGCATCGGCCCGGTGCCGGCCGCCGAGAAGGCGCTGGGCAAGGCCGGCCTGTCGATCGAGGACATCGGCCTGTTCGAGCTCAACGAGGCCTTCGCCGTGCAGGTGCTGGCGTTCCTCGACCACTTCGGCATCGCCGACGACGACCCCCGGGTCAACCAGTACGGCGGCGCCATCGCCACCGGCCACCCCCTCGCCTCCTCCGGCGTGCGGCTGATGACCCAGCTCGCCCGCCAGTTCGAGGAGCACCCCGAGGTGCGCTACGGCATGACCGCGATGTGCATCGGCATCGGCATGGGCGGCGCGGTGATCTGGGAGAACCCCAACCACGCCGACTACGGCAAGGAGGACGCGGCATGAGCACGGACACCCAGCAGCAGGCCCCGGCGGACAAGGGCGCCCAGGGCTTCGAGGAGGTCGTGACCCACACCCCGGTCCGCGACATCACCCTCCCCGGCGGCGCGGGCACCCTCGCGCTCGTCACCCTCGACAACGGCTTCGACCACACCAAGCCGAACACGTTCGGGCCCAAGACCATCGAGGGCCTCGTCGCCACGGTGGCCGAGCTGCGCCGGCGCGCCGACGCGGGCGAGATCCAGGCGGTCGGCATCACCGGCAAGCCGTTCATCTTCGCCGTCGGCGCCGACCTCAAGGCCGTGGGTCAGGCCCGCTCCCGCGAGGACGCGCTCGGTGTCGCCCGGGCCGGCCACGCGGCATTCGCCGGCATCATGGACCTGCCCGTGCCGACGTTCGCGTTCGTCAACGGCGCCGCCATGGGCGGTGGCGTGGAGATCGCGCTGTCCGCCGACTACCGCACCATCTCCTCGGGCGTGCCGGCGATCGCGCTGCCCGAGACGTTCCTCGGCCTCGTCCCCGGCTGGGGCGGCTGCTGGCTGCTCCCGAACCTCGTCGGCCCCGCCAACGCGCTCAAGGTCATCATCGACAACCCGATGAACATGAACCGCATGCTCAAGGGCCCGCAGGCCTTCGAGCTGGGCATGGCCGACGCCATGTTCGAGCCGGCCGACTTCCTCGAGGAGTCCCTGCTCTGGGCGGCCGAGGTCGTCTCGGGCGAGACGACGGTCCAGCGCCCCGAGGTCAGCCGTGACGAGGCCGAGTGGGCCGCAGCCCTCAAGGCTGCCAAGAGTGTCGTCGACCTCAAGACGGGTGGCAAGTCCCCCGCGCCGTACCGCGCGCTGAAGCTCGTCGAGGCGGCCCGCACGGCCACCCGTGACGAGGGCTTCGCCGCCGAGGACGAGGCGCTCGCCGACCTCGTCATGGGCGACGAGCTGCGCGCCGGGCTGTACTCGTTCGACCTCGTGCAGCGCCGCGCCAAGCGGCCCGCTGGTGCGCCGGACAAATCGCTGGCGCGCAAGGTCACCAAGGTCGGCATCGTCGGGGCAGGCCTCATGGCCAGCCAGCTCGCGCTGCTGTTCGCCAAGAACCTCGAGGTGCCGGTCGTCATGACCGACCTGGACGAGGAGCGCGTCGCCAAGGGCGTCGGCTACGTCCACGGCGAGGTCGATAAGCTGCTCGCCAAGGGCCGTCTCGGCAAGGACAAAGCGAACCGGCTCAAGGGCCTGGTCACCGGCTCCACGTCCAAGGACGGCTTCGCCGACGCCGACTTCGTGCTCGAGGCCGTCTTCGAGGAGATGTCGGTCAAGAAGCAGGTCTGGGCCGAGGTCGAGGCGATCGTCGGTGAGGAGTGCGTCCTCGCGACCAACACCTCCTCGCTGTCGATCACCGAGATGGCCTCGGAGCTGACGCACCCCGAGCGGGTCGTGGGCTTCCACTTCTTCAACCCGGTCGCGGTCATGCCGCTGCTCGAGATCATCAAGGGCGAGCAGACCGACGACGCGACCCTCGCCACGGCGTTCGCCACCGGCAAGGGGCTGAAGAAGACGACCATCCTGGTCAAGGACTCCCCCAGCTTCATCGTCAACCGGCTGCTCGGCCGCTTCATGGGCGAGGTCGCCAAGGTCGTCGACGAGGGCACGCCGATCGAGGTGGCGGACCGTGCGTTCGCCGGCCTCGCGCCGATGCCGCCGTTCATCCTGCTCGGCCTGGTCGGCCCTGCGATCGCGTTGCACAACAACGAGACCCTGGCCAAGGCGTTCCCCGACCGGTTCTACGTGTCGGAGAACCTGCGCAAGGTCGTCGCCGCGAAGAAGCCGGCGATCTACACCTGGCCCGAGGGCAAGCCGGTCGTCGACCCCGAGGTCGAGGCGCTGTTCGACAAGCCTGCCGACCCGGTGGTCCTGACCACCGAGGAGGTTCGCGAGCGCGTCCTCGGCGTCCTGGCCGACGAGGCCCGCAGGATGCTCGACGAGGGCGTCGCGCAGGCCCCGATGGACCTCGACCTGGCGATGATCACCGGAGCCGGGTTCCAGTTCTGGAACGGCGGCCTCACGCCGCTGCTCGACCGCGAGGGCGTCTCGGAGAAGGTCACCGGCACGCGCTTCCTGCCGCCGGGCGTGGCCAGCGTCCCCGCCTGAGCGGACACGTCACCAACCGGAGGGGTGGCGCACGACAGCGGTCGTGCGCCACCCCTCCGGCGTCCGGGGAACGAAACCCTTCAGCGGCACCCGCGGACGACCGAGGCCCGCGCGGTCAGTCGAGCAGCTGCGCCACCAGGGTGCGGCGGACGAAGTCGGCGTAGTCCTCGAGCGACCAGCCCTGCTGCAGCACCAGGGTCTCGTACAGCCCGGCGCCGGTGATGGCGAAGAGCACGTCACGCGCCCTGCGTGTGGACAGCCCTGGTCGCAGGAAGCGTCGGATCGCCCTGGCGTTGTGGGCCATTCGACGCAGGCGAGCGGCCTCGAGCTCCTCGTGCAGGTCGGCCACCGCCGGGTCGCTCGCGGCCGCCGCACGCACGAGCAGCTGCACCGGCGCGGCGCGTGGTGCCACCTCGGCGCTCAGCCGGGCCCACGCGTCGAGGACCACGAGCGGGTCCGTGGCCGTGCTCGACACCGCGTCCGACCGGCGCTCCGCCGGCTCGGGCCCTGCGCCCTCGAGTGCCTGCAGCCACAGCGCCCGGACGAGGCCGGGCTTGCCACCGAACTGCTTGTAGACGGTCTCCACGGACACCCCGGCGTCCGCTGCGACGTCGGCCACGGTGGTGCCGGCGTAGCCCTGTGCCGCGAATCTGCCCGCGGCCGCGTCGACGACGGCCCGGCGGCGCTCGGCAGCCGCGGCACGGCGCCCCGACGAGTCGTAGGGGCGCCGCCTCTTGACGACCGCTTCGGCCAAGGCGCACCATCCCAGTATTGGTTACTGATAACTGTAACCAATTAGGGATCGAGGCACCATGGACACGTCACACGCCACGCCCGCCAGCACCATCGACAGGCTCTTCGCAGCGACCAACGCGCACGACCTGGAGGCCTTGGTCGCCTGCTTCGCCCCGGACTACGTCAACGAGACCCCCGCCCACCCCGACCGCGGCTTCCGGGGCCCGCAGCAGGTGCGCGCGAACTGGACCCAGCTGTTCGCGGGGCTCCCAGACATGACGTGCAGGGTGCGGGCCCAGGTCACCCAGGGGGACGACGTCTGGGCGGAGGTCGAGATGTCCGGCACCCGGGGCGACGGCAGCAGGCACCTGGCCCGCGGCGTGCTGGTCTTCACCGTCGCCGACGGTCTCGTGCGGCGGCTCCGCTTCTACGTCGAACCCGTCGACGAGAGCGGTTCGACGGCGGACGACGCAGTGGCCCGGGCTGTCTCGGGCGGCGCGCCGTGATCACCGTGGTCGGCGGCACCGGCCACCTGGGACGCGAGGTGGTGCGACGCCTGCTCGCGGAGGGGAACACGGTCCGCGTGTACGCCAAGGGGGCCGCCTCCGCCACGGACCTCGCGGACGCGGGCGCCCAGCTCGTGCCGGGCGACATCCGTGACGCGGCGGCCGTCGCGCGGGCCGTCGAGGGCGCGACGGTCGCCGTGTGCGCAGCCCAGGGGCTGGCGGGTACCGGCAAGCCCTCCCCCGCCTCCGTCGACCGCGACGGCAACCGCCACGTCGTGGATGCCGCAGCCGCTGCGGGGGCGGCCCTCGTGCTCGTGTCGGTCGTCGGCGCCGGTCCGGACCACCCCGTCGAGCTGCACCGCATGAAGGGCGCTGCGGAGGCGTACCTGAGGTCCAGCGGCGTGCCGTGGACGATCGTGCGTGGCACCGCGTTCGTCGAGACCTGGAGCGACATCCTGCGATCGAGCGCCAACCGGGCGGGGCGGGTCCAGGTCTTCGGCAGGGGCCGGAACCCGGTGAACTTCGTGTCGGTGACGGACATGGCCACTGCCGTGGTCCGCGCCGCGGTGGACCCGGGCCTCCGGGGACAGGTCATCGAGGTCGGCGGCCCCGACCAGCTGACCCTCGTCGAGCTCGCCCAGCTGGTCGCACCCGGGACTGCACCACGCCACGTGCCCCGGACGGCGCTGCGGGTGATGCGCGTGCTCGCCCGACCGGTACGACCGCAGCTCGCCCGCCTCGCCGAGGCGGCCCTCGCCATGGACACGACTGACATGACCTTCGACGCGGCACCCGCCCACGCGGCATACCCGTGGCTGTCCTCGACTCACGTCGAGGCAGTGCTCGCCTGACCTCCGGCGGGCACCTCACGGCACACCAGAGCCCGGGCGCGGCCGTCGGTGTCGGCTCGTCCCTCCGGCCGGACCTGGCCGATCCCGGCACGCGACGCGGCGGGACCTGCCACAGTCCACTGCGTGCCCAGCCCCCACCGAGCCGTCCTCGCCGCGGTCATCGCCGTCGTGGTCACCGGCTCCACCGCGGCGTGCCTCCGGACGTCCCCCGGGACGGGCTCCGGTACGTCCTCGGCCGGCGCCGGCGCGACGACCACGACGCCCCTGCCAGCCACCGGCCCGGGCGGTGCCACCGGCACGCCGGTGACGCCGGGACCCGGCCGGTGGGCGGACTTCAGCGTCCCGGCCACGGCCTGGACGACGTGGAAGCCGGTCCTGCGGAACGTCCGGCCGGCCGGCGAGGACGACGTGGAGACCGTCCGGCGCCGCAGCCGCGCCGTGCTCGCGCGCGAGTTCACCGCCACGGTCGCGGGCCCCTTCGGGGAGTACACCCTGACCCGTGGACGCGCCCGGTCCCACGTCCGCCTCGGTCCGCAGGACCGCCCCGTCCTGGACGTGTATGCCGACCACGCGGCGCTGGCGGACCCCGACCCGCAACGGCTCCTCGCCGTGCCGGTCACCGTCTGCCCCCACGCGGAGAGGTCCTGCTTCACGATCACGGGCAAGGAGTCCCCCGGCGACAGGCCGCACCTGTTCGACACGGTGACCGACTCCTTCGTCTACGTGGCGTCGGCCGCCATGACGGCCCAGGCGCGCGGGCCGGCATTCCTCGACGCGGTCCGCGGCCAGGGACCGGCCCTGGGGACGGCGACCGTGGAGTCGCCGCTCGGCGCCCTGGACTGCGTCGTCGTGGTCGAGCAGCCCGCGGACCTCGCGACGCTCGAGGGGACCACGGTCGAGGCGGCCGACCGCAGGGCCGACCACGCAGAGCTGTGCATCGACACCCGCGGCCTGGTGGTGCTCGCCCCGGGCGAGCTGCTGTCGCCGGCCACGCCGTGGACCTCGCTGCGCACCAGCAGCTCCGGCGACCCCGACCCCTACCCCTACCCGGTCCGCCCGTACCCCTCCTGATCATCGCGGGCGCCCACACAGGACCGGGGCGAACTGTGGTTGGCCACCACATGCTCGGCCCCTCCCGCCAGACCTAGTCTCGCGGTCATGCCGACGACGCCAGCCCTGCTCGACCTGTCCGGACGCACGGCCCTGGTGACCGGCGCCGCGAGCGGGATCGGGGCCGCCTGCGTGGACCGGCTGGCGGCTGCCGGGGCGAAGGTCTACGCGGTCGACCGCGACGAGGCGGGCCTGGCCCGGTTCGAGGACAGCGGGGTCGTGGCCCTCGCGACCGACCTCAGCGACCTCGACGCCGTGGACGCTCTGCCCGGCGACGTCGACGTGCTCGTCAACAACGCGGGCATCCAGCACGTCGCGCCGATCCACGAGTTCCCCACCGAGACGTGGGACCTCATCCTGCGGCTCATGCTCACCTCCCCCTTCCGCCTCGTGCGCCGGGTGCTGCCGCACATGTACGAGCAGCAGTGGGGCCGCGTCGTCAACGTCTCCAGCGTCCACGGCCTGCGCGCCAGCGAGTTCAAGGCGGCGTACGTCTCGGCGAAGCACGGGCTGGAGGGCCTGTCGAAGGTGACCGCGCTCGAGGGTGGTGGACGCGGGGTCACGAGCAACTGCGTCAACCCGGCCTACGTGCGCACACCGTTGGTGGAGAAGCAGATCGCCGACCAGGCGCGCACCCACGGCATCGGCGAGGACGAGGTCGTGGGCAAGGTCATGCTCGACCCGGTGGCGGTCAAGCGCCTGGTCGAGCCGCCGGAGGTCGCCGAGCTCGTGGCGTTCCTCTGCTCCCCCGCTGCCGACTCGGTGTCCGGGGCGTCGTTCGCGATGGACGGCGGGTGGACGGCCCACTGACGGCTCCGGCTCCCCTAGGATCCCGGGCGATGGCCGAGCACCGCGACGACCCCGCGATGACGCTGCTGCGCCTGCTGGCCGAGGGGGCACCCGCGTCCGAGCTCGGTGCTGTCCGCGACGACTCCGGCGAGGCCCGCGAGCTCGCGCTGCGGGTGCGCGCCGCCTTCGACTCCCGGCGACGCCGCGAGGCCGAGCTGACCGCCCTGGTCGAGACCGCGCGCGACCTGGCGTCACTGCGCGACCCGGCAGGCCTGCTGGAGGCGATCGTGCGCCGGGCCCGGGCCCTGCTGGGTACCGACGTCAGCTACCTGACGCTGTACGACGCGCAGGCCGGCGACACCTTCATGCGGGCCACGGACGGGTCGGTCAGCGTCGAGTTCCAGAACGTCCGGCTCTCCCTCGGCGACGGCCTCGGCGGCCTGGTGGCCTCGACGCACAAGCCGTACTGGAGCGCCGACTACCTGCACGACCACCGCTTCCAGCACACGGGGACCATCGACAGCGCCGTCGGCGACGAGGGACTGGTCTCGATCTGCGGCACGCCCCTCGTGGTCGAGGACGAGTTCGTCGGAGTGCTCTTCGCCGCGAACCGGTCGCCGCGGCCGTTCTCCCCCGACCAGGTGGCCCTGCTCGGGTCGCTGGCGGCCCTGGCGGCCGTCTCGATCGTGCAGACCCGCAGCGCCGAGGAGGTGCGGCGCCACACCTCGGGCGTGGAGCGCGCGGCGGCGGCGCACGACCGCTTCGCCGAGCTCGTGCTGGCCGGCGGCGGCGTCGACGACATCACCAAGGCGCTGGGCGACCTGCTCGGCGGCTGGGTGGTGTTCGTCGACTCCGAGGGCGAGGAGCTGAGCAGCCACGGGCCCGTCCCGGCCGCGACCGACAAGGGCGGCCCGGCGCTGTCGGAGTCGCCCGCCGTCCGCGAGACCTCGGGCACCGGACGCCTCGCGCACGACGCCGCGCGCGACCAGTGGGCGATCGCCGTCAAGGCGCCGCAGACACCGCTCGGCGCCCTCGTCCTCGGAGGAGCCGGCGTGCTCGACGACGCCGACCGCCGGACGATGGAGCGCGCGGCCGTCGTGTGCGCGCTGGTGCTCCTCTTCGAGCGGACGGCTGCGGAGGCCGAGCAGCGGGTCCGTACCGACCTCGTCAGCGACCTGGTGAGCGGCCGGGGTGACCCGCAGACGCTTGCCGCGCGGGCGCGTTCGCAGGGCGTCGACCCCACGACCCCCCTCACGGTCCTCGTGGCCCACGCCGACGACCAGACGCCCCGTCGCACGCTGCTGCTGGCCTCCCACGCCGCAGCGGGGCCCGGCTCGGTGGTCGGTGAGCACGACGGCAACGTCGTGGCGCTGCTGCCGACCGACGACCCGCACGCCGCGGCGGTGCAGCTCGCGAAGCGGCTGGCACGACTGGGCGCCGTCACCGTCGGTGCCGCCGGTCCGGTGGCGGTCGGCGGCGACCTCCCGGGAGCCTGGCGGGAGGCGGTGCGCACCCTCGACGCCCTCGTGGCCCTCGGCCTGCAGGGCCACGGCGCCTCGTCGGCCCACCTGGGCTTCGCCGGTCTGGTCGTGGGTTCCACGCCCGACATCGACGGGTACGTCCGCACCCAGCTCGGACCGCTGCTGGACTACGACGCCCGGCGCGGGTCGGAACTCGTCAAGACGCTCCAGGCCTACTTCGACGCCGGGGGCAGCCCGCGGCACGCGGCGACGGCGCTGCACGTGCACGTCAACACCGTCAGCCAGCGCCTCGAACGCATCACGGCGCTGCTCGGTGGGGACTGGCAGCGCCCCGACGCCGCCCTGGAGCTGCAGCTCGCGCTGCGCCTGCGGCTGCTCAGCGAAGGCGCTCGGCGAGCGACGTAGCCACGGCGTCGGCCGTGAGGCCTAGCTCCTCGAGGAGCTCACCGCGCGAGGCGTGGTGGAGGAACTGCTTCGGTATGCCGTGCAGGTGCACCGGCACGTCGAGGCCGGCCTGGCGCAGGGCCAGGGTCACGGCCGCGCCGACGCCGCCGCTGACCAGGTTGTCCTCGACGACGGCCACGGCACCTGCGGAACGGGCGAGCTCGACGAGGTCGTCAGAGACCGGCAGCACCCAGCGCGGGTCGACCGCGGTGACGGTGTGCCCCTGGGCCTCGAGCTTGGCGGCGACGTCGACCGCGAGCGAGGCGAAGACCCCCACGCCGACGACGAGCAGCTCGCAGGAGTCCCCCGTGGTCTCGTGCAGCACGTCGACGCTGCCCTGCTGCCGCACGGCCGGCACGGCCGGGCCGACGTCGCCCTTGGGGAAGCGCAGCACGGTGGGGGCGTCGGAGACCTCGAGCGCCTCGCGCAGCTGCAGGCGCACCTGCTGGCCGTCGCGCGGGGCCGCCAGCCGCAGCCCGGGCACGATCGAGGCCAGGGTCATGTCCCACATCCCGTTGTGCGAGGCACCGTCCGACCCGGTGACCCCGGCCCGGTCGAGGACGAAGGTGACGCCGGCGTGGTGCAGGGCCGCGTCCATGAGCAGCTGGTCGAAGGCCCGGTTGAGGAAGGTGGCGTACACGGCGACGACCGGGTGCATCCCGGCATACGCCAGGCCGCTGGCCATCGTCACGGCGTGCTGCTCGGCGATGCCCACGTCGAACACGCGGTCGGGGTACGCGGCGGCGAAGCCGTCGAGGCCGACCGGGATGAGCATGGCGGCCGTGAGCGCCACGACGTCCTTGCGCTCCCGACCGACCGCGACCATCTCGTCGTTGAACTCGTCGGTCCAGATGCGGCCGCTGACCTCGAACGGCAGGCCGGTCTCGGGGTTGAACTTGCCGACGCCGTGGAACTGGTCAGCCTCGTCGTTGCGGGCGGGCGCGTAGCCGCGGCCCTTCTGGGTGATGACGTGCACGAGCACCGGGCCACCGAACGACCGCGCCCGGCGCAGGGCCTGCTCGACCGCCTGCTCGTCGTGGCCGTCGACCGGGCCGAGGTACTTCAGGCCGAGGTCCTCGAACATCCCCTGCGGGGCGACGATGTCCTTGATGCCCTTCTTCATGCCGTGCAACGTCTCGTACATCGCACCGCCGACGACGGGTGTGCGGTGCAGGGTGCTCTTGCCCCAGTCGAGGAAGCGCTCGTACCCCCGGGTGGTACGCAGCGTCGCGAGGTGCTCGGCGAGGCCGCCGATGGTCGGGGCGTAGGAGCGCTCGTTGTCGTTGACGACGATCGTCAGCGGCAGGTCCTTGTCGGCGGCGATGTTGTTGATCGCCTCCCACGCCATGCCGCCGGTGAGCGCTCCGTCGCCGATGACGGCCACGGTGTGCCGGCCGCGCTCACCGCGCAGGCGACGGGCCTTGGCGATGCCGTCGGCCCACGACAGCGCGGTGCTGGCGTGGCTGTTCTCGACGACGTCGTGCTCGGACTCGGCGCGGCTCGGGTAGCCGGACAGGCCACCGCTCTTCTTGAGCCGGCTGAAGTCGTGCCGGCCGGTGAGCAGCTTGTGCACGTACGACTGGTGCCCGGTGTCGAAGACGATCGTGTCCGTGGGGCTGTCGAAGACGCGGTGCAGGGCGATGGTGAGCTCGACGACACCCAGGTTGGGGCCGAGGTGGCCACCGGTCTTGGAGACCTCGGTGACCAGGAAGGTGCGGATCTCCTCGGCCAGGGCCGGGAGCTGGGCAGGCGTCAGGGCCTTGAGGTCTGCCGGGCTCGCGATCGTCTCGAGCAGTCCCACAGGGTGCGTCCTTTCGCCGTGCTGCGTCCTTCGCGGACCCGTGCTGCGTCCTGGGGGGAACGCCCGAGTCTAAGCCGTGACCACCACGGAGACCGAGTCGGGCAGCCCCTCGACGTGCACCTCCCCGTCCCGGTCCACGGTCACCGAGAACGTCACGTCCGCCCAGCGCAGCCCCTTCACGCGCAGGCTCCCGAAGGGCGGGGTCGCGGGCGGCCGCACCACGAGCTCGCCCCCGGGCACGTCGGCGCGCAGCCCCAGGGCGGTCGTGACGAGCGCGCCCACCGAGGCGGCCGACCACGCCTGCGGGCGGCAGGACGCCGGGTAGGGCGCCGGGCTCTCGATGAGCGGCGACCCGGAGTAGAGCTCGGGCCACCGGCGGTCGAACGCCGTCCCCGACGCGACGAGCGACCGGGCCAGCATGCCGGCGAGGTCGCCGAATCCCTCGCGGGACAGCCCTACCGCGGCGATGGCGGTGTCGTGGGTCCAGATGGAGCCCGTGTGGTAGCCGATCGGGTTGAAGCCCCCCGTGTCTGTGGACATCGTGCGGACACCGAAAGGGTCGAGCAGGGCCGGCGAGGTGAGCCGCTCGCTGACGAGCACGGCCTCCTCCGGGGTGAGGGCGCCCGTGCCGAGGACGTGCCCCATGTTCGAGCCCACGCCGTCGACCGGCGCTCCGTGGCCGTCGAGGGCCATCGCGAGGTACCGGCCCTCGGCGTCCTCGACCCAGAAGCCGTCGCGGACCCGCGTCGCCACCTGCTGTGCCTCCGCCGACCACCGGTCCGCCCCGTCGACGCCCAGCGCCCCGAGCAGGTCCGCTGCCCCGGCGAGCGCCTCGACGGCATACGCCTGCGCCTCCACGAGCGCGATCGGGGCGTCGGCCACGCTGCCGTCGCGCATCCGCATCGAGTCGCCGGAGTCCTTCCACCCCTGGTTGGCCAGCCCGTGGCCGGTGGTGTCGATGTACTTGAGCAGGCCGTCGGTGTCCGGTCGGCCGGGACCGGTCAGCCAGTCCAGCGCCGCCTGCAGGTTCGGGAGGAGGGAGCGCACCTCGTCCTCGGGCAGGCCCCAGCGCCAGGCGTCGACCAGCAGGCACACCCACAGTGCCGTGGCGTCCACCGTGCCGTAGTAGAGCGGCGGCAGCTGGAGCGCGTGGCCCGCGGCGCCGTATGCCGTGCGACGCACCTCGTGCGCGATCTTGCCGGGCTGCTCGGCCGAGTCCGCGTCGTTCTTCGTGCCCTGGCGCCGCGCCAGCGAGCGCAGCGTGCCGGCGGCGAGCTCGGTGCCGAAGGGCAGCGTCAGGCGCGCCGCCCAGATCGAGTCGCGGCCGAACAGCGTGAGGTACCAGGGGGTTCCGGCCGCGGCGAACACGTCGTCGGGGTCCAGCGGGTCGCGCAGGAGCAGGTGGCGCAGGTCTGCCATCGACTCCGCCACCAGCGGGCCCAGGCGGGGGTCGTCGGCCTCGACGACGACCTCGTCCCAGGCGACCACGTCGAGCCCGGCGTCGGCGTCGAGCGCGCTGGTCGACCGGCGCGTCGTCGCGACCGTCACCGCCAGGTCCAGCGAGCCCCCCGGCGACAGCTCGAACGGCTGCTCGAGCACGAGCGCTCCCCCGTCGACACGGACCGTGGCCTGCGACCGGACGGTGATGCCGTGGCGCGGCGTCTCGACCCGCGCTCCCTCGCCGTCGACGGACCACTCGAGCGGGGGCTGGTCGACCTGCCCAGCCTTGACCGTGGCCATGTCGGCGCCGTCGGCCGTGACCTCGACCCGCACGGTCGAGCGCACCGTCGTCGCCGCCCGGGAGACGACGCGGACGGTCTCGACCATCCCGGCGTCCACGAGCTCCCTGCTGCGCCGCACCTCGACCGTCGGGTCGGCACCGGGGTCCCCGAGGTCCCTGGCCGAGGAGAGGAACTGGGCGCGCCCGGCGCGCGCCTCGCCACCGACCGGACTCGGCTCCTCGCCGCCCACCGCCACCAGCAGCCCGCTCAGGACCCGCTCGTCGTCCACGTAGAGACCGTGCGCCGTGCCGGGGCGGAGCTGGCCGTCCTCCCCGGACAGGGCTGTGACGTTGCCCCGAACCGTGATCGCCAGGTCGTGCAACCACGGCTGGCGGTGTCGAGTGGGCATGCGGGCGGCTCCTTCGGGTCGGGGTCTGCGTCGTGCAGGGGTGTGGGTCGGGAACGCGGTGGGCCCACCCTCTCAGGTGCCGGACCGTTCGCCGAGCCGGGCCGCCGGCAGATCTTGACGACGCACGCGTGGTGGGTCATCCTTCCGATGGCACCCGATTTGAACGTTCCAATCCGCGTTCCGGGGCAACCGTCCCACCACCGACGATCACTTCGCAAGGGAGCGACGTGGCAACGAGAGCGACCCGGCCCGGCGACCGCGTGACGATCGTCGACGTCGCCGCCGCCGCCGGCGTGTCCCGGCAGACGGTGAGCAACGCGCTCAACAAGCCGCACCTGCTGGCCGCCGAGACGCTCGCCAAGGTGCACGCGGCGATCGACGAGCTCGGCTTCGCCCCCAACGTCGCCGCGCAGCAGCTGCGCCGTCGCCGCGCCAGCGCCTACGGCTTCGAGGTCAACCCCTCGGGCGCCGGGCGGATGGGGCACATCCTGGACGGGTTCCTCGTCGAGATGACCGTCGCGGCCCCGGGCCACGCCGCCCACCTGGTGACCTTCGCCCCCGACCTGGACGCCCTCATCGAGGGCTACGACCGGCTGCTCGGCACCGGGCTCGTCGACGGCTTCGTCCTCGGCGACACCCGGCGCGGGGACCCCCGACCGGACTGGCTGCTCGGCCAGGACGTGCCCTTCGTGACGTTCGGCCGGATCTGGGACCGCCCCGACCTCGGCGGCTGGGTCGACGTCGACGGCCGCGCGGGCATGCGCATCGGCGTCGAGCACCTCCTGTCGCAGGGGTACGAGCACGTGGCGTGGCTGGGCTGGCCGGAGGGGTCCCCCGTCGGCGAGGACCGCCGCGCCGGCTGGCTCGACGCGCTCGTGGCGTCCGGACACGACGACGACGCGTCGCTCACGGCCGAGGCGGTGCAGGACGTCGCCGAGGCCACCGCGGCCGCCGAGCGCCTGCTGCACGGGATGGGCGGCCGCGGCGCGATCCTGTGCGCCTCCGACCTGCTGGCCCTCGGAGCGGTCCGCGCCATCGCGGCGCAGGACCTCCGGCTCGGCACGGACGTCGGCGTAGTCGGGTTCGACGACTCGGACGTGGCCGAGGCGCTCTCCCTCACCAGCCTGCGCCAGCCGCTGCGCGCGGCAGCCGAGGCGGCGTGGGGCATCCTCCAGCCGGCCGCGACCAACCCGGGGGCCACTGACGGAGCGGCGACTCCCCCGGCGGCCGGCAGGGCCGACCGGACCGCACTCCTGCCCCCCACCCTGACCATCCGTGCGAGCAGCACCCGAGACCCGTCCGGCACTCCCACCGGACGCCCCACCCGAAGGAGCAGTACATGAGGCGCACCCCCATCCTCGCCGTCGCGCTGGCGGCCACCTCCGCACTCGCGTTGAGTGCCTGCGGAGGCGGCGGCGGCTTCAGCAGCGGCTCGGCGACCCAGAACACCAAGAAGGGCCCGGTCAAGCTCACCGTCATGATCGGCAGCTCGGGCGACGCCGAGACCAAGGCCGTCAAGGACGCGACTGCCGCGTGGGCGTCGAAGACGGGCAACACCGTCGAGGTCATCGCAGCCTCCGACCTCGGGCAGCAGCTCGGGCAGGCGTTCGCCAGCTCGACCCCGCCCGACCTCTTCTACACCGACGCCTCGAAGATCGGCACCTACGCCAAGGCGGGCAACCTGTACGCGTACGGCGACCAGGTCAAGGACGCGGGTTTCGTCGACTCCCTCGTGAAGACCTTCACGTACGACGGCAAGTTCTACTGCGCGCCCAAGGACTCCTCCACCCTCGCGCTGGAGATCAACACCGACCTGTGGCAGAAGGCAGGGCTCACCGACGCGGACGTCCCGAAGGACTGGGCCGGCCTCGAGACGGTCGCCAAGAAGCTCACGAAGGGCAACGTCACCGGCCTCGTGATCGGCAACGACATCAACCGGTCCGGCGCCTTCATGAAGCAGGCCGGTGGCTGGGTCGTCTCCGACGGCAAGATGAGCGCCGACGCCCCCGGCAACCTCCAGGGCCTGCAGGAGGTGCAGAAGATGATGAAGGAGGGGTCGCTCAAGTTCAACACCCAGACCAAGCCGGCCGCAGGCTGGGGTGGCGAGGCGTTCGGCAAGGGCCTGGCCGCCATGACGATCGAGGGCAACTGGATCGCCGGTGGGATGAAGGACTACCCCAACATCAAGTACAAGACGGTCGAGCTGCCCGCCGGCCCTGCGGGCAAGGGCACGCTGCTGTTCAGCAACTGCTGGGGCATCGCCGCCAAGTCGCCCAACCAGGCGCAGGCCGTCGAGCTCGTCAAGTCGCTCATCACGCCCGAGCAGCAGATGAAGTTCGCGGACGCCTTCGGCGTCATGCCCTCGACCACCGAGGGCCTGCAGCAGTTCTCCGCGAAGTACCCGGACAGCAAGGCGTTCGTCGACGGCGCGGCATACGGGCAGGGCCCGGTCAACCTCCCGGGTCTGGACGACGTGATCGGCAAGTTCAACAGCCAGCTGGCCACCCTGACCGGTACGTCCGGCGACCCGAAGGCGTGGCTGTCCGACCTGCAGAAGAACGGCGCCGCCGCCCTCGGCGGCTGACCCGTCCCCGAATCGCGGGCGGCGTGCGAGCGACCCCCACGCCTCGCACGCCGCCCGCCACCAGAACGCACCCGACTCCGCCCTGCCGCGACGCGGCATCCCCCAGGAGGACCCATGACCCAGCTCGGCACTGCGAACCAGGCGGTGGGGACCGAGGCCATGACGCCGACGGCCCAGCCTCCGCGGGGGCGCCGCGGTGGTGGGGGGATCCGCAGCGGCGAGGGCATCGCCGGGTGGGTGTTCGTCAGCCCGATGATCGTCATCCTCGGGCTCTTCATGGTGATCCCGATCGTCATGGCGCTCTGGGTCAGCCTCACGAACTGGAACGGGTCGGTGAACCCGTTTAGCGGCGGCCCGGGCGCGGAGTTCGTCGGGGTGAGGAACTACAGCGACCTGTTCGCCCGCGACGGCCTGACGCGCTCCAACTTCATGCAGTCGATCGGCAACACCTTCTGGTACGTGCTGTTCGTCGTGCCGCTGCAGACGCTGCTGGCCCTGGGGCTCGCGCTCCTGGTCAACAACCGGATGCTCAAGGCCAAGGGCTTCTTCCGCACCGCCTTCTACTTCCCCTCCGTGACCAGCTCGATCGCGATCTCGACGGTCTTCCTCTTCCTCTTCTCCGCCACGGGCGCCGTCAACGCCCTGCTCGGCGCCATCGGCGCCGGCCAGCCCAACTGGTTCACCGACGACCGCGGGCTGGTCCACCTGCTGTTCAACGCGGTCGGTGTCGACAACCCCGGGTGGGCGCAGGGCGAGGTCCTCGGCCGCTCGCTGTGGGACTGGGTCTCAGGGCCGTCGGTCGCGCTCAGCGTCATCATCATCCTCGTCGTGTGGACGACGTCCGGGACGTTCATGCTCATGTTCATCGCGGCGCTGCAGGACCTCCCCGTCGAGATCGACGAGGCGGCCGCCCTGGACGGCACCAGCGGCTGGCAGAAGCTGCGCCACGTCACGATCCCGATGATCCGGCCCACGCTCTTCCTCGTCATCACGCTCGGCCTCATCGGCACCTGGCAGGTCTTCGACCAGATCTACGTCATGGGCAAGGGCAACCCCAACGGCACGACGCTAACGCCCGCCTACCTCAGCTACCAGCAGAGCTTCGGCAACTTCAAGTACGGCTCGGGCGCGGCCATGGCGTTCGTCGTGTTCGCGATCATCGTGGTGCTGACACGGATCCAGCGCTGGGTCCTGACCGACAAGGACGAGCGTCGACCACTGCTTCGCCGGTCGAAGGCGGTGGCCCGGTGAACCGCCGGGTCAGCCCGCTGAAGCAGGTGATGCTCTACGTCGCCCTCGCGCTCTTCTCCATCCTGTTCATCTACCCGTTCCTCATCCAGATCGCGACGTCGTTCAAGACGGACCCGGACGCCGCGGCCCACCCGCTGTCGCTCGTCCCCAACCCGTTCGACCTCCACGCGTGGAAGCAGATCTTCGGCCAGGGAGCCGGGAGCGTGCCCTTCATGCGGTGGCTGTCCAACTCCGTGGTCATCGCCACGGTCGTGACCGTGGGCCGGGTGTTCCTCGACAGCCTGGCCGGGTATGCGTTGTCGCGCCTCAGGTTCCGTGGGCGCGGCTTCGTCTTCGCAGCCTTGCTGGCCGTGATGAGCGTGCCCAGCGTCGCGCTGCTCATCCCGAAGTTCCTGATGGTCAACTACCTCGGGATCTACGACACCTATGCCGCGATGATCCTGCCCCTGATCGTCGACGGGGCGGGCGTCTTCATCATGAAGCAGTTCTTCGACTCGGTGCCGGTCTCGATCGAGGAGGCCGCCCGGATGGACGGTGCGAGCATCTTCCGCACCTTCTGGTCGGTCGTGCTGCCGATGGCCCGGCCGGCCCTCATCACGTTGACGATCCTGTCGTTCCAGGGCTCGTGGAACGAGTTCTCGCACTTCCTCGTTGTCACCCGCGGCACGCCGGAGCACATGACCCTGGTGACCGGTCTCGCCAGCCTCGTCAGCGGGCAGCTGGGCACCGGCACGCAGTACCCGCTCAAGCTCGGCGCAGCGCTGCTCACGACCATCCCGGTCGCCGTCATCTTCTTCGCCCTCCAGCGCCACTTCATCCGCGGCGCCAACGAGGGCGGCGTGAAGGGCTGACAGCGCCTGTCGGAGTCCACGTACCGCGGGACCTGCGCACGTACTGACGCGGGACGAAGCGTCGGCACAGTCCTTCGTCGACGCGCTGGTCCGGTCGATCCACACGACCTAGAGGTCGGTCACGTACCACCGCTCGGGCGGCCCGGGACCGTTGACGGCCGCCCTGGACGCCGCTTCCTTGCACGAGACCGGACGGTCAGCGGACCGACCCGACCACGACAGATCCGGACGTTCTGTCGTCCTCGTGCTGCCAAGGGCGCCGGAGACGTAGATGTAGATGTCGACCGACGGGTCGTCGGCGTCCACCGGCTTCGGCAGCTCGCCGGACTTCCTCTGGATCCCGTCAACGACCCGACCGAGCCCCTCCTTCGGGCGTCGCCACGAGTCGCCCCAGGTCAGATGTGTCACCAGCCCCATGTGGGCAGCATGCCGCATGACGATGCGCGCGCTTGCCGACCGTCGTCCCCCTCGTGGCCGATGGGCGACCGCCGGCCGATTCGGGACCTGCCTCGGTGCGCGTGCCGGGGCTTCCCGGTGGAAACCCGGTGGAGTCCCAGCGGCGTGAAGTGGTTGGGTCCTGTTGAGTGCCTCGCTGCCACGACCCAGCACAGTGCGAGGCGAAGGGCACGAATCTCAAGGCGCGGTCCACGCCGCGTCTCCTCAGGTGACGGGGGTGGTCGCGGTGGCTGGTTACGGAGCGCTTTCCGACGTGTACGAGTGGCTGATCGGCGACGACAAGCTGACCCCGGCCAAGGCGGCCGCCTCGTACTACGGCGACGTCGTGGGCTCTCTGCCGCCCCACTCGCGCGTCCTCGACTGCGCGTGTGGAACTGGCCAGCTCGCTGTCGGTCTCGCGAGCCTCGGCCTCGACGTGGTCGCCGCGGACGCCAGCGATGGGATGGTCCGCCGGACGGAGGAGCTCGCCGACGAGCAGGGCGTCCCGCTCCGAGCTCTCCGCGCGAGCTGGGACCAGCTGCCCGACCACCTGGAGGACTCCACGTTCGATCTGGTGTTCTGCGTCGGCAACTCGCTGGGGCACGCCGAGGGCGCAGCCGGGCGCCTGACAGCACTGGAAGCGATGTCGCAGCTGTTGGGTCCGAACGGACGCCTCGTTCTCACGTCACGGAACTGGGAACTCGTGCGCTCCGCCGGCTCACGGGTGGACGTCCGCGACCGACTCATCCGCCGCAACGACCGCGACGCGGTCGTCAGCTACTACTGGCAGATCGAGCAGCGCTGGGAGCAGGAGCACTTCCTGGAGATCGTGGTCGCCCAGATCGAGCCGGATGGGGCGGTGCGCGCCTGCTCGGAGCGGCTGTCCATCTGGCCCTACCGGTACGAGGACCTCGTGGCGCAGTTGGGCAGCGTCGGGCTCACGGTGCAGTCCACCACCTTCGACCCCCAGAGCGACGGATACGTCGTGGTTGCCGGTCGCGATCGGACTGCTGCGGCTGTCAGGGCGTGATCGTAGGTCGTGGTGCAGGAGCGATGGCGATTCTCCGATCAGCCTGACGACATGGTCGACGCGGCAACGCTTGCCGAGACGATTGAGCGCCGAGTGGCATCGGGCGTGATGACCACATGGCTGGAGAGTTCGCTCGGTCGCCGGATCGCCTTGGTGAGCAACGGTCTGCGAGCGATGGTGCTGCTCCTCCAGCATGACGACGGCGACCCCGGCGAACACGCGATCGACCCAGCGGCCGGCGTGGGGTCGAGCGGTGGGTTCGTCCTCGACAACGGTCAGGTCGACGAGTACGACGACCGAGAGACGGTGCCGATGGGCGAGGCGTTGAGGATCGTGGTCTCCCTTGTTTCTGACGGCGTCCCTCCCAGCGATGCGTCGTGGGAGGTGGACCGGTAACACGTCCCGACGTCCGCTCATCGCCCAGAGCCGGTCCATGCGGCGCGCACGGGTGCTCGAGGGAAGACGTCCGCTCAGAGTCGGGGCACGTAGCGCTTGCCCTGCAAGGCGTCGTAGACCAGTCCGGCGCTGCGCCGGGCGGCGAGCAGCCGCACCCCCTCGGCCTCGAGGTCGGCGAGCACCTGCGCCAGGCCCTCGTCGCTGAGGTGCTCGCCGAGCTCGACGCGGACCTCCCGGTAGGCCTGCCGCATCGCGACGAGCTGGGCATCGATGTGGCGGGTCGCGAGCCAGGCGAGGGCCACCGGCTGGCGCCGCCACGAGGCGTAGAGCCGGTAGTCCGCCGGGCAGAAGTCGAGCAGCCACGACACCGCCGGAACCTGCCACCCGTCGGCCTCCGGGGGTGGCACGAGAGGCGGCCAGCCCGGCGGCACGGCTGCCGTCCTGGGCTGCTTGTCGAACACATGTTCGAGTGTAGGACAGCTTCCCGGGAGCCGCGGAACGACCGAGAAATCAGGTCACGAACTGGCCGGAAGCGCTCCTACGCTGGATCCATGGACACCTCCTCGCCCCAGGCCCAGCACCCGACTCCTTCCGGTTCGCGTGAGCGCGACGACCTGGTGGAGACCCTCCAGCGTCACCGCGGCTTCCTGCTCTTCACGGTTCGGGGCATCACCGACGAGCAGGCCCGCACCCGGACCACGGTGAGCGAGCTGACCCTCGGCGGCCTCATCAAGCACGTGGCCGAGACCGAGGCCCACTGGGCGACGTTCATGACCGAGGGCGCGGGAACCGCCCCGGACATCGACTGGCCCTCGATCGACTGGCAGAACCCGCCGCCGGAGGTCGCCGCCTTCCAGGACTCCCACCGGCTCACCGAGGACGAGACGCTGGCGGAGCAGCTCGCCCGCTACGAGCAGGTCGCCGCGCGCACCGACGAGCTCGTCCGCACCCTCGACCTCGACACCGCGTACGAGCTGCCGAAGGCACCGTGGTTCGAGCCGGGCGCGACGTGGACGGTGCGGCGCGCCGCCCTGCACATCGTCGCCGAGACGTCGCAGCACGCCGGCCACGCAGACATCATCCGCGAGGCGCTCGACGGCCAGAAGACCATGGGCTGAGAGGGATCCGCGCCCCGGAGGCGCACCGGAGCAGGCCGCCCGGGGCGGCGCGGACGTCGCTGCGGACCACGAGGTGGACGCCCGGCATACCCAATCCGCGGCAGCGGAGTTAGCGTGAGGCGGTGACGCACCCTTCCTCCGCGACCACCACCCCCACTCCCGCCCCCACCGCCCGCACCGTCGGCGAGCTGCGCGCCTCCGGCCACCAGCACAAGCCGCTGCGCCAGGAGGTCCGCGACAACCTGCTGGCCAAGCTTGCGGCCGGCGAGGACCCGTGGCCCGGCCTGCACGGCTTCGAGAACTCCGTGATCCCCCAGCTCGAGCGGGCGCTGCTCGCCGGGCACGACGTCGTGCTGCTGGGCGAGCGCGGCCAGGGCAAGACCCGCCTGCTGCGCAGCCTCGTCGGCCTGCTCGACGAGTGGACCCCCGTCATCGAGGGGTCCGAGCTCGGCGAGCACCCGTTCCACCCCGTCTCCCCCGCGTCGATCCGCCGCGCGGCCGAGCTCGGCGACGACCTGCGCGTGGCGTGGCGCCACCGCGACGAGCGGTATGCCGAGAAGCTCGCCACCCCGGACACCTCCGTCGCCGACCTCATCGGCGACGTCGACCCGATGAAGGTCGCCGAGGGCCGCTCCCTCGGCGACCCCGAGACGATCCACTTCGGCCTGATCCCCCGCAGCCACAGGGGGATCGTCGCGATCAACGAGCTGCCCGACCTGGCCGAGCGGATCCAGGTCGCGATGCTCAACGTCATGGAGGAGCGCGACATCCAGATCCGCGGGTACGTCCTGCGACTGCCCCTGGACGTGCTCGTCGTGGCCAGCGCGAACCCCGAGGACTACACCAACCGCGGGCGGATCATCACGCCGCTGCAGGACCGGTTCGGCGCCGAGATCCGCACGCACTACCCGCGCGAGCTCGAGGACGAGATGGCGGTGATCCGGCAGGAGGCCGACCTCGTCGCCGAGCTGCCCGACCACCTCGTGGAGATCCTCGCGCGCTTCACCCGCGGGCTGCGGGAGTCGTCGTCGGTCGACCAGCGCTCGGGCGTCTCCGCCCGGTTCGCGATCGCCGGCGCCGAGACGGTAGCGGCCTCCGCCCTGCACCGTGCCACCCGGCAGGGTGAGGACGAGGCGGTCGCCCGCGTCGTCGACCTCGACAGCGCCGTCGAGGTCCTCGGCGGCAAGATCGAGTTCGAGACAGGCGAGGAGGGCCGCGAGCAGGAGGTCCTCACCCACCTGCTGCGCACCGCGGTCGCCGAGACGGCGCGCCGCCACCTCGGCGGCATCGACCTCGCGCTGCTCGTATCCGCCCTCGAGAACGGTGCCAGCGTCACCACGGGCGAGCAGGTGTCGGCGCGCGACGTGCTGACCGGGCTGCCGGTGCTGGGCGAGTCCGACCTCTACGACCAGCTCGCCGACCGGCTCGGCGCCACCACGGACGGCGGCAGGGCCGGTGCCGTGGAGCTGGCCCTCGAGGCGCTGTACCTCGGCCGCCGGATCGACAAGGACAGCGCCGACGGCGAAGTCGTCTATGGCTGAGCACCGTTCCCGCTACGGGAGGTACACCGGCGGCCCCGACCCGCTCGCTCCCCCGGTCGACCTCGCGGAGGCGCTCGACGCCATCGGCGAGGACGTCATGGCCGGGTACTCCGCGGAGCACGCGATGCGGGAGTACCTGCGCCGGGGCTCACGCCAGCAGGCCGGCCTGGACGACCTGGCCGCGCAGGTCGCGCGCAAGCGGCAGGAGCTGCTGCAGCGGCACTCGCTCGACGGGACGCTGCAGGAGGTCAGGGAGCTGCTCGACCGGGCGGTCCTGGCCGAGCGCAAGCAGCTGGCCCGGGACCTCGACGACGACGCGCGGTTCGCGGAGATGCGGATGGAGAACCTGCCGCCGTCGACCGCCGGGGCGGTGAGCGAGCTCGCCGACTACCAGTGGCGCAGCCCGTCGGCGCGGGAGGACTACGAGCGGATCAAGGACCTGCTGGGGCGGGAGGCGCTCGACCAGCGGTTCGCCGGCATGAAGCAGGCGCTGGAGAACGCGACGGACGAGGACCGCGAGGACGTCCGGCGGATGCTGTCCGACCTCAACGACCTCCTCGCGGCCCACCGTCGGGGGGAGGACACCACCGAGCAGTTCCGCGAGTTCATGGAGCAGCACGGCGACTACTTCCCGGACAACCCGCAGTCGGTCGAGGAGCTCGTCGACAGCCTGGCCCAGCGCGCCGCCGCGGCCCAGCGGATGCTCAACTCGATGACGCCGGAGCAGCGCGCCGAGCTGATGGAGCTGTCGGCCCAAGCGTTCGGCAGCCCCGACCTCATGGACGCCCTCGCCGACCTCGACGCGAACCTCCAGGCGCTGCGGCCGGGCGAGGACTGGTCGGGGTCCGAGCAGTTCGAGGGGTCGCAGGGACTGGGGCTCGGCGACGGCACAGGGGCATTGCAGGACCTCGCGGCGCTCGACCAGCTGAGCGAGCAGCTCTCGCAGTCCTACCCGGGCGCCCGGATGGACGACATCGACGTCGACGCGCTCGCCCGGCTCGTCGGGGACGCCGCGGCCGTCGACGCCCAGACGCTGTCGCGGCTGGAGAAGGCGTTGCGCGACTCGGGCTACCTCAACCGCACCTCCGACGGACAGCTCCGCCTCTCCCCCAAGGCGATGCGCCAGCTGGGCCGGGCGCTGCTCCGCGATGTGGCACAACGCCTTTCGGGGCGGCAGGGCCAGCGCGACGTGCGCCAGTCGGGGGCCGCGGCCGAGCCCAGCGGGGCGACGCGCGAGTGGCAGTTCGGCGACACCCAGCCGTGGGACGTGACCCGCACGGTCACCAACGCCGTCCTCCGCACGGCCTCCTCGGGAGGGGGCCTGGGCGGTGGCGCGGGCGCCGGGACTGCCGGCGCCCACGGCGGCCGGGCACCCGGCATACGCCTCGACATCCGCGACGTGGAGGTCGCCGAGACGGAGGCGCGGACGCAGGCGGCGGTGGCGCTCCTGGTGGACACGTCGTTCTCCATGGCGATGGACGGGCGGTGGGTGCCGATGAAGCGCACCGCGCTCGCGCTGCACCACCTCGTGCGGACGCGGTTCCGCGGCGACCACCTGCAGCTCATCGGGTTCGGCCGGCACGCGCAGGTGATGGAGATCGAGGAGCTCACCGCGCTCGACGCCGAGTGGGCCAAGGGCACCAACCTGCACCACGCGCTCCTGTTGGCGCAGAGGCACTTCCGCAAGCACCCCAGCGCGCAGCCGGTGCTGCTCGTCGTGACCGACGGCGAGCCGACGGCCCACCTCGAGCCGGACGGCGGCGTCTACTTCGACTACCCGCCCCACCCGCTCACGATCGCCTACAGCGTCCGCGAGCTCGACAACGTCGCGCGGCTGGGGGCACAGGCGACGTTCTTCCGGCTGGGCGAGGACCCGGGGCTGGCGCGGTTCGTCGAGCAGATGGCCCGCCGGGTCGAGGGACGTGTCGTCGCACCGGAGCTCGACGACCTCGGCGCGGCGGTGGTGGGCAGCTACCTCGGGTCGCGCGGTGGCCGCGGGGGCGGGTCGTACCGCGACCACTTCGGCGACTGGTTCGGCGGCGGGCGCGGCTTCTGGGTCGACGACTGAGTGAAGGCCCGGGCCTGGGGCGGCGGCGGGAGGGCTTCCGGGTCGAGGCTAGAAGTCGAGGAGCAGCGGCTGGCGCTCGACGTGCGCCTTGCCCGCCAGCGGAAGCAGCGTGGACAGCCCGAACCGGGCGCACGTCTCCACGTCGGAGTCCGGGTCCGGCGGGCCCGCTGCCCGGATCGCCGCCCGCTCCTCGGTGTCCGTCAGGCCGATCGCCTCCGCGATGTCCTTGAGCTCGAGCAGCAGCCGGCTCAGCGGGGCCATGGTCGTCACCGGTCCGTCGGGCCGTGGCGCCCGGAACACGCGGCCTCCGGTCTCGACGGGCAACCACCACTCGGTGCCACCGAGCAGGCTCGGGAAGCGTGTGGGGGCCGCGCTGGCTGCCTGGTATGCCTCCGCCTGCTGGAAGTCCCGGGGGTCGTCGGCGTGGGCGCGGCGGAAGAAGCCGCCGCGGTTGACGGGGACGAGCTCGGGGCGTTCGAGGTATGCCGCGAGCAGCACCAGGCCGCCGTACCCGTCCCAGTCGGGCTTGTCCGTCCAGTACGGCAGGTCTCGGTGGTCGACCCACGGGGTGTCGCTGCCCAGGGCCTCGAGCAGCTCGCGCTGCCAGGTGGCGACCATCGACTCGGCCGCCGCGTGGTCGGGGGCGGGAGGGTCCTCCCTCCGCAGGACCTGCACGCGCCGCCCCGTCGCCGCACCGACCTGCTGCACCAGAGTGAGCCAGTCGCGCGCGAGGTACCGCGACAACGGGCCCACATAGACGTCCATCCCCATGGGGGCAGGCTGTCACGACGGCTGCGTGCGGATGGTCCGGACCGTGGGATGCCGACCGTTCGGGTGAGGGAGCGGGTCGTGGGGACAGGGCCGACGCTCCCGTCGGTGGCGTGAGCAGCGACGGTGCCTCTGTGTCAGCCCGGATGGCGAAGTCGTTGCGTCGCAGTCGATTACGACTGCGACGCGTGGCGGCAGGCTGTCGATGGTCGCACCTAGGCTTGCATCATGTCCACCGCAGACGAGGGCTTCGCCTGGCGAGGAGCCACCGGGCCCCGCCCGGTGCTGGCTGCGACCGTCGCGGCGCTCGAGGCGATGACCTCGTCGTCCCCGGAGCGGCTGTGGGCCCTCGGCGAGGGTGAGGTCACGGCCGCGCTGCAGCTGCTCGGCCGCCTCTCGGCGTGCGTCGACGCCCACCTCGTGTCCGTCCTCGCCGAGGCCAAGCGGCGCAGCCTGGACAAGGGCGAGGGGTGGGGTCCCGTCGACTGGGCTCGGGCCGTCGCACCCGAGCTGCCGCAGCGGACCGTGCTCGCCGCCAACACCGTGGCCGAGTCCGCGGACGAGCCACGCCTGGCGGAGGTCGTCGCCGCCGCGACCGTCGCCTGCGGCGGGGACACCGCCTCGAGCCTGCCGGTCTCGAAGGCGGCACAGCTGGTCCGGTTCCACAGGTCTGTCCGTGGCCTGGCCGACCCCAAGCAGCTCGACAGCCTGACGGACCTGCTCCTCGACTCCGCCCGCGGGCACGGTGGGCTGTCCGAGGGCGACCTCGCGGTGGCCCTGCGCCACACGAGCAACGAGCTGCGCCCGGACCGGCTGGTGGAGCACGAGGACGACGTCCGACGGGCACACCGGTCGATGGTCAAGAGCAGGGGCCCGCTCGGCCTCTCCCGCTACACGCTGTTGCTCGACGACGAGGGCGCCGCGGTCGTCGACGCTGCCGTCGACGCGCTCGCCAAGCCCTCCCGCGACGAGGAGACCGGCGAGCTCGACCTGCGCTCTCCCGCGACCCGTCGCGCGGACGCCCTGCTCGACCTCGTCCGCCGCGCGGTCGAGGCGCCTGACGGTGTCCCACGACAGGCCAAGACGAGCCTGGTGGTGACGATCGGCCTGGACGTGCTGAGCCGACGTTGCCGGGGCGCCGGCCTGACCTTCGGCGACGCCCTGCTCACGACCGACACCGTGCGACGGCTGGCCTGCGACGCTGAGGTGGTGCCCGTCGTCCTCGGTTCGCGCGGTGAGGTGCTCGACCAGGGCCAGGCGAAGCGGCTGTTCACACCCGGACAGATCCGCAACCTCTGGCTGCGCGATCGCCGCTGCACCTTCCCGGGATGCTCGAAGCCCGCTCGCTGGACGGATGCGCACCACCTCGTCCACTGGGCCGATGGCGGGGCGACCGACGTGGCCAACGCCGCCCTCCTGTGCCGCGCCCACCACACCGTGGTGCACCGGCAGAGGTATGCCGGATCGGTGGTCCAGGGCGACCACGGCCCGAGGGTGCACTGGGAGCTCGTCCCCGGCTCGTACGACGACCTCGTCGAGGCGATGCGCCGCAGGGGGCTCCACCTGGTGCCGGTGGAGGACCCCGAGCCCGAGCCGCCGGGACGAGATCGACCTCGCCCCTGACCCCGTCCGCCCGGACGGGGCCAGCGGCATGCCCCTGCTCGCGCAGGGCGCGAGCAGCACGGACGGCGGTCCCGGGACCGTGGCTGTTTCAGCCCCGGGACCGCCAGTTCGGACGCCGGTCGACGACGCTGACCGAGCCAGTCAGCTCGTCAGGCCGCGGGCACCCAGTCAGCCGGTCAGGCCGCGGGCACCCACCTCCTGCTCGTCAGCGCTGCCGCGCCCGCCAGGACGAGGGCCAGCGCGAGGAGCAGCAGCCCGATGGCGGGAGCACCCGTGAGGGCAAGGGCCGCCCCTGCGGCGGTGTCGAGGGCTGGCACCGCAGACGCTGCGCCCGAGCTCGACGGACCGGTCCCGGGGTCCACGACGTCGCCGCTCGGCGTACCCCCGCCACCGGAGCCACCCGGCGTGGTCGTGGAACCACCGGGAGTACCGGGCGGAGTGGTGGAGCCGCCGCCACCGTCACCGGGCTGCGTCGAGCCGCTTCCCCCGCTGCCCGGAGGCATCCCTGCGCCCCCAGCGGGCGGGGTGCTCGTGCCACCCGACGAGGAGTCAATGGTGCTCGCGTCGCCGACGACCGACACAGCGTTCCCGACGATGGTCACGGGAAGCGTGACCGGTGTGGTCACCTGGTTGCCACCGCCGGCGGAGTCGGAACCGCTGGTGGTCGAACCGGAGCCCGACGTACCGGACGCACCCGTCGACCCTGAGACCGTCGAGCCACTCGACGTGGCATCCCCGACCACGGACACGGCGTTGCCACCGGCCGTGACCGGCGCCGTCACCGGCGCGGTGACCTGGTTGCCACCCGCCGTCGAGTCGGTACCGCTGGTGGTCGAACCGGACCCCGACGTACCGGACGCACCCGTCGGCCCTGAGACCGTCGAGCCACTCGACGTGGCATCCCCGACTACGGACACGGCGTTGCCACCGGCCGTGACCGGCGCCGTCACCGGCGCGGTGACCTGGTTGCCACCCGCCGTCGAGTCGGTACCGCTCGTCGTCGAGCCCGACCCGGGGGTCGTGGACCCCGACGTGGCTGAACCGCTCGACGTCCTCGACGTCGAACCGCTCGACGTCGAGTCCCGCAGCACCGAGATGCTGTTGCCCGACGCCGCGATCGGCGCCGACACCGGCGCGGTCACCTGGTTGCCACCCGCCGTCGAGTCGGTACCGCTCGTCGTCGAGCCTGACCCGGAGGTCGTGGACCCCGACGTGGCTGAACCGCTCGACGTCGAGTCGCCCAGCACCGAGATGCTGTTGCCCGACGCCGTGACCGGCGCCGACACCGGCGCGGTGACCTGGTTGCCACCCGCCGTCGAGTCGGTACCGCTTGTTGTCGAGCCCGACGTACCGCCCCCACCGGCCGTGGTCGATGCGGCGGAGCCACCCGAGGTCGAGTCCCCCAGCACCGAGATGCTGTTGCCCGACGCCGCGATCGGCGCGCTGACGACGGTCGCCAGCTGGTTTCCGGCAAGGGTGCCGGACGTTCCGTTCGTGTCGTCGGCGGAGGCCGTCCCTGCGAAGAACAGGATGCCTCCCCCAACGATCAGGGCCGCTTCGAGGCCCCTGCGCACGTATGCGTGCATGGTCGTTCCTTCCTGATCGTGAACGTCGCGCGCAGCGCGACATGGCTCTCTCGCGTCCGTCCAGGGACGCAGCGAGCCGATCAGTCAGGACGGCTGTCGGGTTGCCTGAGGTCGGACCCGGCCAGGGCCGGCGCCCAATGAGGGACCGGTACCTGCGCCGCGGCACGCAGCACCGCGTGAGGCGGCAGCGCAGCCATGTCTGAGGCCAGCGGGCCGGACGAACTTGAGGTGGCCGGAGCCGCCGGCGCCTGCGGGTCCGGGCTGAGGGGCGCCGTCGGCGCAGGGCCGTCCGGCCCGGACGACGACGCCATCGAAGCAGCCGAGCGGGCCGGCACAGAGGGGTCCGGCGCCGGGACCATTCCACTCGGCGGCCCGACAAGCGACGATGGCGGAATCGACTGCGACACAACGATGTCGGAGGATTCCTGCAGTTCTGCTCCCGATCCTGCGAGGTGAGGTTTCGCCGGCGCTCCGGTGTTCACCGTGCTCTGGTCGGCCGACGGCTCGGTGGCCGGTGCGGTCGTCGAACCAGCTCCCGGCGACGGCGCGGGAACCGGAGCTTCGGCCGGCGCGGGCGGGAGCACCGCCTCCACGGTGGTGGTGATGGGCGTCGTCACGCCCTCGACGACGTCGCGCACGACGGGGGTCACCTCGGCGACCTGGTCTCCCACGACAGGAACGCCGCTCGTGGCCTGTTCGACCACCTGGGTCGTCGTGCCGACGAGCTCCTCAGAGGTCCCGATGGAGGTCTCGACGGTGGTACCGACAAGGCCGCCCAGCGGTGCCGTCGCCGCACCCGTTGCCGGTGCCGTCGCCGTCGCCGCGGTCCTCGCCGCACTCGTTGCCGGTGCCGTCGCCGTCGCCGCAGTCGTCGCGCCACCCGTCGCCGTCGCCGTCGTCCTCGCAGTCGCCTGCGTAGTCGTCGACGTGATGTCGTCGAGAGCCGCGGGGAGGGGCGACGAGGACGTCGTGGCAGGCAGGAGGCCGAGCGGGCGCGGCGCCTCGGCCGCCTGGGCCTCTCCGGACGAGAGCACCACCCACGCGACACACAGGAACCCAGCACCGAGCAGCAGCCGCACAAGGCGGTGCCACGGCACTATTCCCCTCATTCCCCTGCTCCCCCAAGCTCCCCGGCTCAAAGGACCTGCGGTGTCCAGTGGAACACCAACCGGAAGGGGATGCAACCGAACCGGCGTGCCCGGCAGCGTCCGCGGGTCTTCTCAGCGGGCTGCGGACAGCCCAACGTCCGGCGGGCTCCACACACGGTGAAGGGGTGTGCCGCGTGGTCTCCCACGCGGCACACCCCTTGGCGAACTCCGTTGCGGCGGAGGGGAACTCAGCCGTTCACGAGGGAACGCAGGACGTACTGGAGGATGCCGCCGTTGCGGTAGTAGTCGGCCTCGCCGGGGGTGTCGATCCGCACCACCGCGTCGAACTCGACCGGCTCGCCACCGTCCTTCTCGGCCCGGACCTTCACCGTCTTCGGCGTGCGGCCCTCGTTGAGCTCGGTGATGCCGGCGATGGAGAACGTCTCGGTGCCGTCGAGGCCCAGCGACTCCGCCGACTCCCCCTGCGGGAACTGCAGCGGGATGACACCCATGCCGATGAGGTTGGAGCGGTGGATGCGCTCGTAGCTCTCGGCGATGACGGCCTTGACGCCCAGGAGGCGGGTGCCCTTGGCCGCCCAGTCACGCGACGAGCCCGAGCCGTACTCCTTGCCCGCGAGGATGACGAGCGGGACGCCGGCCTCCTGGTAGGCGGCGGAGGCGTCGTAGATCGTCGTCTGCTCGCCACCGGCGAGGAAGTTGCGGGTGAAGCCGCCCTCCACGCCGTCGAGCAGCAGGTTCTTGAGCCGGATGTTGGCGAACGTGCCGCGGATCATGACCTCGTGGTTGCCGCGGCGCGAGCCGTAGGAGTTGAAGTCCTTGCGCTCGACGCCGTGCTCGGCGAGGTACTTCCCGGCGGGGCTGTCGGCCTTGATCGAGCCGGCCGGGCTGATGTGGTCGGTCGTGACCGAGTCACCCAGCTTGGCGAGCACCCGCGCACCGGCGATGTCCTCGACCGGGGTCGTCTCCATCTGCATGCCGTCGAAGTACGGGGGCTTGCGGACGTAGGTGGAGTCGTCGGCCCAGTCGAAGGTCTTGCCCTCGGGCGTCGGCAGCGACTGCCACCGCTCGTCGCCGGCGAACACGTCGGCGTAGTCCTTGGTGAACATCTCCTGGTTGATCGACTGCGCGATCGTGTGCTCGACGTCGTCCGGGGTGGGCCAGATGTCCTTGAGGAAGACGTCCTTGCCGTCGGTGTCCTGGCCGAGCGGCTCGGACTCGAAGTCGAAGTCCATCGTGCCCGCGAGGGCGTAGGCGATGACCAGCGGCGGCGACGCGAGGTAGTTCATCTTCACGTCGGGGTTGATCCGGCCCTCGAAGTTGCGGTTGCCGGAGAGCACCGACACGACCGCGAGGTCGTTGTCGTTGATGGCTTTGGAGATCTCGTCCGACAGCGGGCCCGAGTTGCCGATGCAGGTGGTGCAGCCGTAGCCCACGAGGTGGAAGCCGAGCTTCTCCAGGTAGGGCCACATGCCGGCCTTCTCGTAGTAGTCGGTGACCACCTTGGAACCGGGCGCCATCGAGGTCTTGACCCACGGGGCCACGGTGAGCCCGCGGTCGACGGCGTTCTTGGCCAGCATCGCGGCGGCCATCATGACGGACGGGTTGGACGTGTTGGTGCAGCTCGTGATCGAGGCGATCGACACGATGCCGTGGTCGATCTCGAACGACGCACCCTCAGCCGTGGTGACCGTGACCTTGCGCGAGGGACGGTTGCTGGCGTCACCCGTGTCGGCCGGCTTGTCACCACCGTTGTTGCGGTCCACCGAGACGCCCGAGGGAGCCGTCGGGTCGCTCGCCGGGAAGCTGGCGGCAGCGCCGGGGTCGCCCTCGGAGTGGGAGACGTAGGTCGGGAGCACCTTGCGGAACGCGGACTTGGCATCCGTCAGGGCGATGCGGTCCTGCGGGCGCTTCGGGCCGGCGATCGACGGGACGACGGTGGACAGGTCGAGCTCGAGGTACTCGCTGTAGCGCGCCTGCGTCGACGCGTCGAGCCACATGCCCTGCTCCTTGGCATACGCCTCGACGAGCGCGACGGACTCCTCCGAGCGGCCGGTGAGGCGCAGGTACTCGAGGGTCACGTCGTCGATCGGGAAGATGGCGCAGGTGGAGCCGAACTCGGGGCTCATGTTGCCGATGGTGGCGCGGTTGGCCAGCGGCACCTGCGCGACGCCCTCGCCGTAGAACTCGACGAACTTGCCGACGACACCGTGCTTGCGCAGCATCTCGGTGATGGTCAGGACGACGTCGGTGGCGGTGGCGCCGGAGGGGATCGAGCCGGAGAGCTTGAAGCCGACGACCCGCGGGATGAGCATCGAGACCGGCTGGCCGAGCATCGCGGCCTCGGCCTCGATGCCGCCGACGCCCCAGCCCAGCACGCCGAGGCCGTTGACCATCGTCGTGTGCGAGTCGGTGCCGACGCAGGTGTCGGGGTAGGCGACGCCGTCACGCACCATGACGGTGCGGGCGAGGTGCTCGATGTTGACCTGGTGGACGATGCCGGTGCCCGGGGGGACGACCTTGAAGTCCTCGAACGCGGTCTGGCCCCAGCGCAGGAACTGGTAGCGCTCGCCGTTGCGCTCGTACTCGATCTCGACGTTCTTCTCGAAGGCGTCCTTGCGGCCGAAGACGTCGATGATCACCGAGTGGTCGATGACGAGCTCGGCCGGGCTGAGCGGGTTGATCTTCGTCGGGTCGCCGCCGAGGTCGGCGACGGCCTCGCGCATCGTGGCCAGGTCGACGACACAGGGCACACCGGTGAAGTCCTGCATGATCACGCGGGCGGGCGTGAACTGGATCTCGGTGTCGGGGTCGGCGTTCTCGTCCCATCCGCCGAGCGCGCGGATGTGGTCGGCCGTGATGTTGGCGCCGTCCTCGGTGCGCAGGAGGTTCTCGAGCAGCACCTTGAGGCTGTACGGGAGGGTCTCGGCGCCCTCGACCGCGGAAAGTCGGTACACCTCGTAGGAGCTGTCACCGACCTTCAGCTCACCGTGGGCGTTGAAGCTGTTCGTGCTGGCCACTGCAGGCTCCTTCGATGCTGTCGACTTCTTCGTCCGATTTATCTTGACGTCAAGATATCACGTCAGGAGGGGCGCTGCGATCGATCCTGCTCCAGCGCGCGACGCAGCGGAAGCGGGAGGTCTCGCTTGGTCCGCTCGGCGAGACCGGCGGCGACGTAGGTGATGGTGAGGACGGCGCACAGCTGGCCGTCGCCGGCCCGGTGGATCTCGTGCCGGAGCGTGAACGACGTCGTGCCGACCCGCACCGGCCGGACCACGATCTCCGCGTGGTCCCCTGCCGACAGGCTCGCGAGCCACTCGATCTCGGCGTGCCGCACCAGGGGCATCGCATCGTGCGCCTTCGCCTCCTCGATGCCGTAGCCACGGGCGTCGCAGTAGGCCAGCCGGGCGTCGTCGCACCACGCGAGGTACCACGCGTTGAACACGACCCCGACCTGGTCGACCTCGTAGAAGTGCACCTCGACCCGGTGCACGAAGGGGTCGGCCGCGCCTGCGTCGGTCGCCCCGGCCGCGCTCGCACCGGTCTCCCGCGCGGCGATGGTCGGGTCGGTCCGGTCGGTGGTGCTCACGTGCGGGTCCTCTCGAAGAGCGCGATGCACTCCAGGTGGTGGGTCATGGGGAAGGCGTCGAAGGCGCGCAGGGTCACGAGGTCGTAGCCGTGCTCGGCGAGGTATGCCGTGTCACGCGCGAGCGCCGCGGGGTCGCAGGCGACGTAGGCCACGGCCCTCGCCCCCAGCGCGGCGACCTGCCGCACGACGTCGCGCCCGGCGCCGGTGCGTGGCGGGTCGAGGACGACGAGGTCGGCCGTCGGCGGCAGCATCGGGTGACGGCGCAGCTTGCGGCCCCTGGCGGCGCGGCGGTTGCCCGACGAGCCCTTGCGGGTCGGCCGCGGGACGCCGAACGCGTCGTCCACCCGGGCTCGCACCACGAGCGTCGACGGGTGCGCCGCGAGGTTGCGCTCGGCCTCGTCCGTGGCGCGCGGGTCGGACTCGACCGCGACGACCCGACCGGTCGGGCCCACCTGCTCGGCCAGCGCCCGGGCGAAGAGCCCGACGCCGGCATACAGGTCGAGGGCGGTCTCCCCCGCGCGCGGCGCGAGCATGCCGAGGACGGTGTCGACGAAGGTCGTCGCGGCGGCGGGGTGGACCTGCCAGAAGCCGCGGGCCGACACCTCGAACTCCCCGGAGAACCGGTCCCCGCGGACCGCCTCCGTGACCACCGGCACGGCCTGCGCGCCGGGCACCGCGACCACGACGGGCTCCCCCACCGACGGTGCCACGACGTCCACCGAGCTCTCCCCGGCCCAGCTGCCCTCGAGCACACCGGTGGCCAGCACCCGCGGGTCGGCGATGAGGCAGGTGTCGACGGGGACGACGTCGTGCGACCGGTGCTTGCGCAGGCCGGCCCGCCCCGACTCGTCGACGGCGAACTCGACCCGGGTCCGCCAGCCGAGGCCGTCGGGCGCACCGGGCAGCGCCTCGACCTCGACGTCGACCTCGAGCCCGGCCAGGCGCGACAGCTGCTCACGGACGACGGCGGTCTTGAGCTCGCGCTGGTACGCCAGGTCCGCGTGCTGGAAGTCGCACCCGCCGCACAGCCCCGGCCCGGCATACGGGCACGGCGGCTGGACCCGGTGCGGGCTCGCGGCCGTCACGGCCATGGCGTCTGCCCGCACGAACCGCTGGCCCTCGCGCGCCTCGGTCACCCGGACGGTGACCCGCTCCCCCGGCAGGGCGTGCCGGACGAACACGACGCGGCCCTCGTGCCGGGCGACGCAGAAGCCGCCGTGGGCGACGGGGCCGACCTCGACCTCCACCTCGTCACCGACGGACAGGTCGCCGGGACCGGCGTGCACCGTCGGCTCGCTGCCGCCGCTCACTGGCCGAGCCGGACCGAGCCCGCCGTGGGGCCGTCGAGCCGCTCCTCGACGCCCTCGGAGGACCGCAGCTGCCACGGGACGCTCGCGACCATGACACCGGGCGTGAACAGCAGCCGGCCCTTGAGGCGCAGGGCGCTCTGGTTGTGCAGGACCTGCTCGTACCAGCGGCCCAAGACGTACTCGGGGATGTAGACGACCACGACGTCGCGGGGGTGGCCCGAGCGCAGCGACTTGACGTACTCGACGACCGGCCGCGTGATCTCGCGGTAGGGCGAGTCGAGGGCCTTGAGCGGCACCGGGATCCGGCGGCGGTCCCACTCCTCCTGCAGCGCGCGGGTCTCGTCGGGCTCCACGTTGACCGTGATCGCCTCGAGCCGGTTGGGGCGGGTGGCCCGGGCGTAGGCGAGGGCCCGCAGGGTCGGCTTGTGGATCTTGGACACGAGCACGATGGCGTGGACCCGGCTCGGCAGCAGCTGGGCCTCGCTGTCGTCCTCCATGACCCGCAGCTCCTCGCGGACCCGCTCGTAGTGCTTGTGGATGCGCAGCATGATGAAGAACAGCACCACCATGGCCGCGATGGCGTAGCCCGCGCCGTGGACGAACTTCGTGAGCAGCACGACCACCAGCACCAGGCCCGACATGGTCGCGCCGACCGCGTTGATGACCCGGCTGCGCATCATGCGGGCGCGGGCACGCGGGTCGCGCTCGAGGCGCAGGTGCCGGTTCCAGTGCCGGATCATGCCGGTCTGGCTCAGCGTGAACGACACGAAGACGCCGACGATGTACAGCTGGATCAGCTTCGTGACCTCGGCGTTGTACAGGATGATGAGGAAGGCGGCGGCGCCGGCGAGGATGAGGATCCCGTTGGAGAAGGCCAGCCGGTCGCCGCGGGTGTGCAGCTGGCGCGGCAGGTAGCCGTCCTTGGCCAGGATCGAGCCCAGCACCGGGAAGCCGTTGAACGCCGTGTTGGCGGCCAGGACGAGGATGAGCCCGGCGACGATCGAGACGAGCACGACGCCCGGGTGGAAGCCGGAGAAGACGGCCTTGGAAACCTGCCCCATGATCGTGTCCTGCACGTAGCCGTCGCCGACCGGCTTGCCGTCGAGCAGGAGCTGCGTGGCGGGGTTCTCGGCGTACTTGATGCCGGTCCACTTCGCCAGCACCAGCATCGACATGAGCATCGTGATGGCGATGAGGCCCATCATGAGCAGCGTCGTCGCGGCGTTGCGGGACTTGGGCTTCTTGAACGCCGGGACCCCGTTGGAGATCGCCTCGACACCGGTGAGGGCGGCACAGCCGGAGGAGAACGCCCGCAGCAGCAGGAACATCAGCGCGAAGCCGCCCAGGGACTCGAACCCGGTCTCCGGGGCGAGCGTCAGCTTGGCGCTCTCGGCCTGCGGCAGCGTGCCGGTCACCTCGCGGATGAGCCCGACGACGCCCATGCCGATGACGCTGGCCATGAACGCGTAGACCGGGATCGCGAACGCCTTCCCGGACTCGCGCACGCCACGCAGGTTCATCGCGGTGAGCAGGACGACGAGCGCCACGGCGACGACGACCTCGTGCCCGCGGATGAACGGCAGCGCGGCCGCGGCGTTCTGCACGCCGGAGGAGATCGAGACCGCGACGGTCAGGACGTAGTCGACGAGGAGGGCCGAGGCGACGGTGAGCCCGGCCTTGGGCCCCAGGTTGGTGTTGGCCACCTCGTAGTCGCCACCGCCGGAGGGGTAGGCGTGCACGTTCTGCCGGTAGGACGCGACGACGACCAGCATGACGGCGACGACGCACAGGCCGATCTGCCACGAGTGGGTCAGCGCGAGGAAGCCGCCGGCCAGGCCGAGGGTCAGGAAGATCTCGTCCGGGGCGTAGGCCACGGAGGACAACGCGTCGCTGGCGAAGATGGGGAGCGCGAGCTTCTTGGGGAGGAGGGTCTCCCCGAGGCGGTCGCTGCGCATCGCGCGCCCGACGAGCACCCGCTTGAGGACGCGTCCAGAGGTTGGCACGGCGAACACTCTATGGGGCCCGGGTGGGGGCTGCGCGCCGCCCTGCGCCGCTGGTCAGGTGAGCGTGTAGCGTCGGCGTCGTGCATTTCGTGATCATGGGTTGTGGGCGTGTGGGGTCCTCCCTCGCGCACAGCCTCGAGGCGCAGGGCCACGACGTCGCCGTCATCGACCAGGAGGAGTCGGCGTTCCGCCGGCTGGGGTCCTCCTTCGAGGGGCGCCGCGTCACCGGTGTGGGCTTCGACCGCGACACCCTCAAGGAGGCGGGCATCGACGACGCCTACGCCTTCGCGGCCGTGTCCAGCGGCGACAACTCCAACATCCTGGCGGCCCGCGTGGCCCGGGAGACTTTCGGCGTGGAGCACGTGGTCGCCCGGATCTACGACCCCGGCCGCGCCGAGGTCTACCAGCGGCTCGGCATCCCCACCGTGGCCACGGTGAAGTGGACGTCGGACCAGATGATCCGCCGGCTGCTCCCCCAGGGACACGTGCCCGAGCTGGTCGACCCCTCCGGCAAGGTCGTCATCGCAGAGGTGACGGTCAACCCCGCCTGGGTGGGCCACCGCATCAGCGCGCTCGAGGAGGCCACCGGCGCCCGCACGGCATACCTGACCCGGCTCGGCTCCGGCATCCTCGTCGAACGCGACACGGTCTTCCAGGAGGGCGACCTGCTGCACGTCGCGACGCTGGTCACCGACCTGCCGTCGGTGGAGCGCACGCTCGACGCCCCGCCCGCGCCCAGCGAGCACTGACGAGAAGCACGGACCAGGAGGACATCGATGCGTGTCGTCATCGCCGGCGCCGGCAGCGTGGGCCGTTCCATCGCCCGCGAGCTGCTGCACAACGGCCACCAGGTGCTGCTCATGGACAAGGAGCGCAAGGAGATCCAGAGCCGGATCCCCGAGGCGAGCTGGCTGCTCGCCGACGCCTGTGAGATCACGGCCCTGCACGAGGCGGGCCTCGCCGAGTGCGACGTCGTCGTCGCCGCCACCGGCGACGACAAGGTCAACCTCGTGGTGTCGCTGCTCGCCAAGACCGAGTTCGGCGTGCCCCGCACCGTGGCGCGGGTCAACAACCCCAAGAACGAGTGGATGTTCGACGAGGCCTGGGGGGTGGACGTCGCGGTGTCGACGCCGCGCCTCATGACGGCCCTCGTCGAGGAGGCCGTCAGCGTCGGCGACCTCGTCCGGATCTTCCAGTTCCAGCAGGGCCAGGCCACCATGGTCGAGCTCACGCTGCCGGCCGACAGCCCGTATGCCGGCAAGCGCGCCGGCGACGTGGCGTTCCCCGGCGAGACGGTGCTCGTGGGGATCATCCGCGAGGACCACCCGATCGCGCCGAGCCGGGACGACTCGCTCGAGCCGCACGACGAGCTGCTGTTCATCACCACGCCGGAGTTCGAGGACGAGCTCGAGGCGATGCTCAGCCCCGGCGACCGGCAGCCGCGCGCGGCCGACTGACCGCCTGCCGCCAGCCCGCCGCGGCGAGCCTTGGCGTGCCGCGGACTCGGTGTCCGCCGCCGGGCCGTGGCCTAGCGAGCAGCGGACTCGGTGTCCGTCGCCGGGCCGTGCTCCGCCGCCTCGGCGGCGTGGTGGGGTGCCCGGGCCGCTGCGGGGGCGGCAGCCGGCTCCTGCGGCGTGTGGCCACGCACGAGCAGCACGCCCATGACCGCCACCGCGCCGAGCCACAACGGCCAGCCCAGGACGATCTTGGCCACGCCGAGGGCTGCCACGGCGCCCGCGAGGTACAGCGGGACCATCACGGCGAGCCGGACGGCGAAGATCGCGACCAGCACGAGGGTGAGCCGCTGGCAGACGCGCACCAGCCCCCGGTCGCGCCGCCACCCCAGGGGGTCCTCGGCGAGGTCCGGGTCACCGGCCGCGACCATGAACCCGACCAGCGGCCACCGGGTCGCGACGGACACGACGGCGACGACGCCCATGACCGCGTTCCAGAGGATCCCGGGCAGGAACGCGTCCTCGGCCCGGCCCGAGCGCAGCGCGAAGACGGCGGCGACGACGGTGGGGACGACCGCCTGCAGGACGAACTTGGTGCTCTGGCGCTGGGCGAGCCGGACGACCGCGAGCACGACCGTCACGGCGACGGCGGCCACGACGGCCGTCCGCAGGTCGCTCCGCGCGACCCACGGCACGACGAAGGCCAGCGTCGGCAGGGCGGTCTCGAGCGACCCGCGCCACCCGCCCAAGGCGGCGGTCAGCCGGTGGCGGATGACCTCCTCCACCGTCGTCAGCGGGACGAGCGCCCCGCCGGCGTCCGCGCCCACGCGGTCAGTGGCCACGCGGCGGGACGATCTCGTACGACGGGTTGAAGATCGTGGGCACGCCGCGCGTCCACGTGACGCGACCGCTGGCCCGCAGGTAGGTGCCCGGCGAGATGCCGCCGATGGTGCGGCGACCGAGCCAGACGAGGTTGATGGTGCGGCTGCCGTCGTAGAGGTCGACGACGAGCGCGGGCACGTTGACCCGGGGCCGCAGCGTCACCGCGCGGACGGTGCCGGACACCGTCGCCTCCTGCCGGTCGACGAGGTCGCACATCGGGGTGCAGCCCATGCGAACGGCGTCCTCCTGCAGCTCGTCGGCCTCGATCTGCGTGACCGACTTGGTGAGCCGTTCCCCGAGCCGGGCGAGGGCCGAACGGTGCTCCTTGGTGGCCGTGCCGCCGACGCGGGTCGGGGTGCTGGGGTGAGCCATGGCTGCCTACCTGACCTCGGTGATCTCGGGGCCGCGTTCGAAGGGGTTGAGGTCGTCGGCGCGGCGCTGGGGGGCGCCCGCCTCGTCGGCCGGCTCGCCCTCCGGCCCGGCGGCCTGGGCGGGGAGCTGCAGGGGAAGCATCTCCCGGGGGGCCATGGCGGCGTCACCGCGGACCACGACCGTGTTGCGCACGACCTCGAGCAGTGGGGCGGCCGCCTCGTCCTCGATCGCCGCGCGGCCCGAGAACACGGCGCGCAGGAACCAGCGCGGGCCGTCGACACCGGCGAACCGGGCCGGGGCGAAGACCGTGCGGCCGTCGGGGCCGGCGGAGGGCATCCGCGTGCGCAGCTCGAGGCCGAGCTCGCCACGCACCTCGTCGGCGGTGCCACCCTGGTTGAGGATCGACTCCGCGATCTCGCCGCGGATCTCGTCCCAGATGCCGGCGGTCCGGGGCGCGGCGAAGGCCTGGAGCTGGACGGCGGAGTCCGCGATGACGGCGGTCGCGCCGACCACCTGTCCCGCCTCCTCGTCGACCTCGAGCCGCAGCTCCATCCCGGGGACCCCCTGGATGCGCAGGCCACCGAGGTCCAGGCGGCCGTCGGACTCGCCGTCGACCTCAGCGCTGTCGAACGGGCCGAGCTCCTCGCGCCGGCCCGTGCGCGGTGCACCGGTCTCGTCCGCCCCGGAGGAGCTGCCCTCGGTGTCGTCGCCGCCGGCGGTCGACGCGTCCACGGAACCAGCGCCGGTGGCGTCCGGGTCCGCCGCACCTGTCGCGTCGGAGACCGTGTCCGTGCGGTCCACAGTGGAGCCCTCGGCGGAGAGGTCGTCGACGGCGTCGCCGGGAACCGTCTGGTCGGTCGCCGCGGTCTGCTTGCCTCGTCGGAAGATGCCCACTGCTGTCGTCAGTCCTTCGTCGTCGTGGTGTGGTGCCCGAAGCCACCACTGGCCCCGTGTCCAGTGTCACCCCGGGAGCTGTCCTCGAGCGAATCGACCTCGACGAACTGCACGCGGGCGACCTGCTGCACCACGAGCTGCGCGATGCGGTCGCCACGGCGCACCGTGAAGTCCTCGCGGGGGTCGAGGTTGACCAGGTTGACCAGCACCTCCCCGCGGTAGCCGGCGTCGACCGTCCCGGGTGCGTTCACGATCGTGATCCCGTGCCGGGCGGCGAGCCCGGAGCGGGGGTGCACCAGCCCCACGTAGCCCTCCGGCAGGGCGAGGGCCACCCCGGTGGGGACGAGCGTGCGCTCCCCCGGGGCCAGGGTCACCTCGACCGCTGCGTGCAGGTCGGCGCCGGCGTCGCCCGGATGGGCGTACGAGGGCACCGGGAGGTCCGGGTCGAGCCGGCGCAGGTGCACGGGCACCGCCGGCTCCGGGACGCGGGAAGGGTCAGCCACGTGGACTGACCCTATCCCTGCCCGGCCCTGCCGTCGTCCGTCCGGACGCGGGTGCCACCTACGCGGCGCACTCCCGGCACACCAGCACCCCGCCGGCCTCGCTGGCCAGCTGGCTGCGGTGGTGCACCAGGAAGCACCGGGAGCAGGTGAACTCGTCGCTCTGGCGCGGGATCACCCGGACCGAGAGCTCCTCCCCGGACAGGTCGGCACCCGGGAGCTCGAAGCCCTCGGCCTGCTCGGCCTCGTCGACGTCCACGCTCGAGGCGCTCTTGTCGACCCGTCGGGACTTCAGCTCCTCGATCGAGTCCTCGGACAGCTCGTCATCGGTCTTGCGCGGCGCGTCGTAGTCAGTCGCCATGGTCGCTGTCGCTCTCCTGTTGCTCGGTACATCTGGCCTCCCGCTCGCCGGGAAGCCATTTCGCCGGTGTCAACGCAGGTGCGTGCGGTTTTGTGCCCACCGCAGGCCGGGATTGTGCCCCATGGAGACCGGGGCGTCACCATCGGGTCCAGATTCGGCGAGCCGACCGTCGCCAGCGGCCTCGACGGGCGTCCCGTTTCTGCCCGAACGTGGCGGTTCCCAATGCCAAGGAAGCGTCTGCATTCACCCACTGTTCACCCAAGACGGGCAACCCGGTTCCCGGTTCCTGCGTTCGGGTGCATAGAGTCTTCGCTCCGGCCCGAGCCCGACCTACGCCTCGTCCCAGACGAAGAGAGGGGTGCACGATGACCGAGTTCCACAGTGAGATCCGCTCCCACGCCCAGAGCGCCATGGAGTCCCTGCGCGGAGCGCGGGAGTCCGGTGACGACTACCTCGCCTCCGTCAGGGAGGCCGAGCTGGAGAACCTCGCCCGCCTCGCCGCCGAGCACGGCCTGCGCATCCCCGAGCTGGCGGGGTTCGCCGCCTCGGCCTGACCCGGCGCCCTCAGGCCAGGGTGGCCCTCGCCTCGCGGACGACACGCTCGAGCTCCCCGTGCAGCGCGGGTGCCCCGGCCACGACCATGTCGGGCGTGGGCGGGGCGTCGCCGAGCCCGGTGAAGACGCCGCCCGCCTCGGTGAGCACCAGCCACGCCGCGGCCATGTCCCAGGCGTTGAGGCCCTGCTCGTAGTAGCAGTCCAGGGTGCCGTGCGCGACGGCGCAGATGTCGAGCGCGGCGCTGCCCAGGCGCCGGATGTCCCGGACGCGCGGCAGCACCTCGACCAGGAGCCGCGCCTGCTCGCGTCGCCGCTCGGGGTCGTAGCCGAAGCCCGTGCCGGTCAGCGCCTGGGCCAGGACCGGGGGCGCTGTCACCTCGAGCCGCTGGTCCTCACCGACGCCGGTGCGCAGCCAGGCGCCACCACCCGCGCGGGCGTGGAAGAGCTGGCCCGTGACCGGGTTGACCACGGCCCCGGCGACCGGCTGCCACGCCCCGGGCGTGCCGGGGTCCCCCACCACGGCCGCCACGGACACGGCATACGCGGGCAGGGCGTAGAGGTAGTTCACGGTGCCGTCGATGGGGTCGACGACCCACGTGACGTCGGACCGGGCGGCGGCGCCGCCCTCCTCCTCGCCGAGGAAGCCGTCCTGCGGGCGCAGCTCCCCCAGCCGCGCGCGCAGCAGGTCCTGGGCCCGCTGGTCCATCACGGTGACGATGTCCGTGGCCGTGCTCTTGGTCTTGGACACCCCGAGGTCACGCGGGCGCTCGTCGACGACGAGCCGCCCCGCCTCCCCGGCCACCGCGACGGCGACCCGCTCGAGCTCCTCGAGCTCCTCCTGCGGCGGAAGGACCGCGTCCACGGTCAGTCCCGGCCGCACAGGGCGGGCTTGGCGACGCGCAGGTTGGGGCAGCAGCCCGGGGCGCAGACCCAGTTCAGGGGCTTGCCTCCCGGCCACGCCGGCTGCTGCGGCTGCTCACCCCGCGCCAGGGCCGCACGCTCGAGGAGGAGGTCGGCCAGCCCGGAGACGAACTCGGGGTCGACACCGACGGTGGGGACGCGGACCATGCGCAGCCCGAGCCGCTCGGCCGTCTCCGCGGCCTCGGTGTCCAGGTCGTAGACCACCTCCATGTGGTCGGACACGAAGCCGATGGGGGCCACCACGACCGTCCGGGCCCCCTCGGCAGCCAGCTCCTCGAGCCGGTCGTTGACGTCGGGCTCGAGCCACGGCTGGGTCGGCGGGCCGGAGCGCGAGCAGAAGACCAGCTCGCCCTCGAGGTCGGTGTCGAGGGTGGCGTTGACCTCCTCGGTGATGGCCGCGCCGAGGGCGAGGTGCTGGCGCGAGTACGCGTTGCCCTCCCCGTCGCCGGGACCCGACGTGTCGTCCATCGCGGTCGGGATCGAGTGCGTCACGAACAGCAGCCGGACCGACCCCGGGTCCTCGCCGGAGCGCAGGACCTCGCGGACGGCCTCGGTGACCAGCCGGCTGTTGGTGCGCGAGAAGCCGGGGTGGTTGGCGTAGGTGCGGACCTTGTCGACCTCGACCTCGAGGTCGACGCCTGCGGCCTCCACCTCCTGCTGGGCGGCGGCGAGGTCCTCGCGGTACTGCCGGCACGAGGAGTAGCAGGAGTACGCGCTGGTCATGACCGTCACGAGCCGCCGTATGCCGCGCTCGTGCGCCTCGGTGAGGGCCTCGGCCACGAACGGGGTGAAGTTGCGGTTGCCCCACACGATCGGGGTGTCGATCTCCCGGCGGTCCAGCTCGGCGCGCAGGGCGGCGATGAGGGCGCGGTTCTGGTCGTTGATCGGGCTGCGGCCGCCGAAGCCGTAGTAGTGCTCGCCGACCTGCTCGAGCCGCTCGTCGGGGATGTTCTTGCCGGCGGTGACCCGGCGCAGGAACGGCAGGACGTCCTCCGGCTTCTCGGGTCCGCCGAAGGACAGCAGCAGGATGCCGTCGTAGGGGGCGAGGGGGTTCGCGGTGTTCTCAGGGGTGCTCACAGGGAAATCCTCTACTGGGGCAGCTCGGTGCGCAGGGGACGAGGGGCGTGGACGTCGAGGATGACCGCCACCATCCGGACAACGAAGACGAACGCGACACAGGACCAGATCACCAGCGGGGTGACCAGGTCGAAGTGGTGGGCGGTCACGATGAGGGCGGACCCGAAGAGCGCCGGCAGCGCGTACATCTCCCGGCGGAGCACCTCCGGCACCTGGCCGGCGAGCAGGTCGCGCAGCATGCCGCCCCCGACGGCGGTGATGCCGCCGACGAGGACCGAGGTCAGGGGGTCCATGCCTGCGCCCAGGGCCTTGAGCGACCCGCTGATCGCGAAGACGGCCAGGCCGGCGGCGTCGAGGACCCGCACGAACCGCGAGATCCGCTCGACGCCCGGGTGGAAGAGGAAGGTCACGAGGCCGGCGACGACGGCACAGGTCACCAGCCGCCAGTCCGAGATGCCGACCGGTGGCACGGAGCCGATGAGCAGGTCGCGCAGGACCCCGCCACCCAGGGCCGCGGCTCCGGCGAGCACCAGCACCCCGAACAGGTCGAGCCGCTTCTTGACCGCCACGAGCCCACCGGACAGGGCGAACGTGAAGACCCCGACGAGGTCGAGGACCAGCTGCAGGTGGGTGTCGAGGGTGAGCATCGCAGGTCAAAAGTACCTGCGCGGCGTGGGCGCTTTCGTGGGGACCTCACGGATGGCAGAGTCGAGGCGATGCCCAGCACAGACCAGGGCGGTACGGGAGAGGCAATGCGAGACCTGCGGCTCATCGGAGTCCACGAGGACGGTCAGCACCTGCTGCTGTCCGACAACGAGGGCGAGCGGTTCCGGGTGGAGCTCGACGAGCCGCTTCGCGCTGCCGTGCGCCGTGACCGCCCGCGCCTCGGCCAGCTCCAGATCGAGATCGACGGCGGCATGCGTCCGCGCGAGGTGCAGGCGCTGATCCGGGCGGGGTACTCGGCCGCTGAGGTCGCCGAGCGCTCGGGCTGGACGGTCGAGAAGGTCGCCCGGTACGAGGGCCCCATCCTCGCCGAGCGCGAGTATGTCGCCGGCCTGGCCCGCACCGTGCGGGTGCGCGCCCGAGGCGGCAGCGGGCAGCAGGCCACGACGCTGGCCGCGAGGGTCAGCCAGCGCCTCTCCGGCCGCGGCGTCGACCCCGGCCTCGCCGAGTGGGACTCCGCCCGCAACGACAGCGGTGAGTGGACCGTCATCCTGACCTTCCCCGCCGGCGGCCGCGAGCGCCAGGCGCGCTGGGCCTTCGACGTGCAGGCGCGCACCGTCACGGCGGTCGACGACGAGGCCCGCTGGCTCAGCGAGGAGGAGGCGGCCACGCCGGCCTCCCCCCTGCCGGCCCCCCACCTGGTCTCGGCTCCCGCCCGGGCGACCACGGTCTACGACGTGGAGGCCGAGGGCGGCGTGGCCTCACCGCGCCGCCAGGCCGCTCCCCCGGTCCCGGAGGAGCCCCTGGACCTCATGTCGGCCATGCGCGAGCGGGCCGCCCACCGCGGCCGTCCCCGCCGGCGCCGGAGCAGCCCCGCGGCGACCCCGGTCGACGAGGCCCCGCGCGAGGACGCGCTGCCCCTGGAGGACTTCGCCTACGACCCCGAGACCATGGCGCCCCCGCCAGCGGCCAAGGGTCCGCACCCGCTCGACGAGGACGCCGGCGAGGTCGGGCACGACGTCCTCCCCGCCGCGTACACCTCGCCCGAGGACCGGCCGGACCCCTCCCGTGGCCGTGGGACCGCGCCGGGGCCCGACGCCCCCAGCGCTGCGGAGGTCCAGGAGACCGACGGGCCGGCGGAGCCCGGCCGGCGGGTGCCCGGGGACCGGGAGAAGGCGAAGCCGGCGCAACCGGCGGCGCAGGACCGCGCGCAGCCCGAGTCGGAGCCGACGTCAGGGCGGGAGCCCGAGTCCGAGACCGCGCCGCGGCCGCGGCCGGCCAGGCGGCGCGCGGGTCGGCCGAGCGTGCCGAGCTGGGACGACGTCATGTTCGGGGCCAAGCCCCGCGAGTGAGCCGCGCCCCGGTGCCGGGCCCTCAGGCCTTCGGCACCGGGCACAGGTCGAGGTCGAACGGCAGCACGTCCGGTGAGCTCGAGGCCGCCCGCGCCGCCGCCGAGTTCATCCGCCGCATGAAGTGGCGACGGCACAGCACCTCGTACTCCACGAGGTCCTCGCTCCCGGGCGCGGTGTCGCCGACGACGACCTGCTCGCCCTCCACGACCATGGCGCCGTTGACGACGCGCGCGTTGTGCGTGGCGCGGCGGCCGCACCAGCACAGGGCCTCGACCTGGAGCACCTGCACCTTGTCCGCGAGCTCGATGAGCCGGCGCGACCCGGGGAACAGCTGGGTCCGGAAGTCGGCCGTGATCCCGAAGGCGAAGACGTCGACCCCCATCTCGTCGACGATGCGGGCCAGCTGCTCGACCTGCTCGGCCGAGTAGAACTGGGCCTCGTCGCAGATCAGGTAGTCGATCCGCTGGCCGGAGGTCGCGTGTCCCACCACGGTGTCCCAGAAGTCGAGGTCGTCGTGCACCTCGTGCGCCGCGGTCGACAGGCCGAGCCGCGAGGACAGGCGGTCCTCCCCGCCCCGGTCGAGCTTGCTGAAGATCAGCCCCCGCCGCCCCCTGGCCCGGTGGTTGTGGTCCATCTGGAGGGCCAGGGTGGACTTGCCGGAGTCCATGGTGCCGGAGAAGAAGACGAGCTCAGCCACGAGAGGACACCCTAGGCGGTCACCCGGGCCGGGACGTGGAACAGCGGCACTGCCGACTCCTCGGGTGTCAGCGACCCGTGCAGCCCGAGCAGCGCCAGAAGCTGTGGCCGGGCACGGCGCGAGTCGACGATCGCGAAGTTGTCGCGCATCGCCACCACGAGGTCGCCGATGCGCTCACGGTTGCGGTCCTCCACAGGGCCGAACCAGCCCTCCTCGATGGCCTGGTCGCGCGTGCGGATCCAGGCGCGCTCCTGGACCCGTTCGCGCCAGACGTGCGCGACGTCGCGGGCGGCGCCGGGCTGGCAGTACAGCTGCAGGGCCCGTGGCTCACCGCCGACGTGCCGCACGCCCGCCGCGAGCTCGAGGTCGTGGGCCAGGTCGATGCGCAGGGCGTGGGGCGCGTCGACCATGCCGTGGTCGGCGGTCACGACCACGGCCGTGTCGGGCGGCACGCCGGCGACCAGCCGCGAGATCTCCGAGTCGATGGCCTCGAGCTCGTCGCCCCACTCCCAGGACTGGCAGCCGTGGACGTGGCCGACCTTGTCGAGGTCGCCCCAGTACACGTAGACGAGGGAACGGGCGTCGCGCCGCAGGGCCGCCTGGGCGGCGTCCACGCGGTCCGCCAGGGACTTCGCTGCCACGAACCGGCCGCCGCGCACGGCAGCGCGCGTGAGGCCGGAGCCGTCGAAGAACGCCGGCCCGATGCGGGTCACGGAGACACCGTCGCGGTCGGCGGCCTCGAGCACCGTCTCGATCGGCTGCCACGCGAGCGGGTCGGGGCCGTCCTCCCACGAGAGCTCGTTGACGAGCCGGTCCTCGCCGGGCACGAGCACCTCGTAGCCGAGCAGCCCGTGCACCCCCGGCGGTGCCCCGGTGCCGAAGGTGCCCATCGAGGTGGCCGTGGTCGAGGGGAAGCCGGCGGTGAGCCGGTGGGCGGCCGGCAGCAGCGAGCGCAGGTACGGCGCGTGGCCACCCCTACGGCGGACCAGCTCGTAGCCCAGGCCGTCCACGAGCACCACGACGGCGCGTCGCGCCGGCGGAAGCTCGATCGGGGCCCGCCCGGCATACCCCGTGACGCCCAGGGCGGCTGCCACGGAGGGGAGCACGGCCGCAAGGCCGGCGTCGTCGTAGTGCGGTGGGGTCAGACCCTCGTGTGGCATCGGCTACCGGACGTCCGGAGGGGGGAGCAGGGTCACGGTCCTCACCGGCCGATGCCGGCCGACAGCTGCCGGGCGAAGCCGAGCGCCTGTCGCAGGGCCGCCTCGCCCTCGGCGTCGGCGCTGATCCGCAGGGAGATGTCGTCGGAGGCGATGCTGCCCTCGTAGCCGTGGTCGGCGTCGCAGTCGGGGTCGGCGCACGAGGCCGGGACGAGGTCGACGCGGCTCACCGCGCCCCAGCCGAGCGTCAGGGTGATCTCGCGCCCGAGCGAGCCGGGCCGGTACTCCTGCGGGTTGGACACGACGTGGGTCACCATCACCCCGCGCACGGCCGACAGCGGGACGCTCTCGGTGGTGGCCGTGGCGGTGTCCTCGTGCTCGGGGCTCTCGTCGGTGTGGTCGTCGGCGTGGGCGATGACCAGCCGGCTCGAGGTGAGGGCCAGCACGGTGATGTGGCGCCGGACCACGTCGTGGTCGAAGGTCGTCTCCTGGTGCACCAGGTGCGAGACGACGTCCTCCCCCGCGAGCGCTGCCTGGACGACGTCACCCACGAGGGCGGGGTAGTAGCCGGCGCGCTCGATGGCGCGCGTGAGGTCGTCGGGCAGGGGTGCCAGCGGCGTGGACGCGCTGGACGGGGAGGTGGGACCCATGGAGGCCATCCTGCCCTAGCCCGCGGCCCCACGCCGGACTGGTGGACGCTGCGCGGCATCGGTGCAGGTCAGCCCCTCGCGGGTACGCGGTGGGCGGTCCGGCACCGTCAGGGCAGGCCTCAGGTGAGGGTGCGCCGGCCCGGGTCCTTGCGCCGCGGCATCGGTGACAGGGTGACCTCCGCACCCAGCACCTCCACCCCGCCGGCGTGGGCGTTGACGGGGTTGAGGACCAGGCTCGCCACCTCGGGGAGGTTGTCCGCGAGCACCGACACCCGGGCGATGAGGTCCGCGAGGGCGGCACGGTGGACCGGGGCCGCGCCGCGGTGACCGTGCAGCATCGGCGACGCCTTGACCGAGGAGATGAGGTCGGAGACGTCGACGTCGGTCAACGGCGGGATCCGGTGCCCGATGTCGCCGAGCAGCTCGGTGGGTGCGCCCGCGATGCTGAACGAGACCACCGGTCCGAAGAGGGGGTCCTCCTCGCTGCGCACGACGCAGGAGATACCCGGCTGGGCGGCCATGCGCTGCACGACGAACGCGTTCGCCGACAGGGGCGTGAGCAGCTCGTTGAGCGCCTCGAACGCCCCGCGCAGCTGGCCCTCGGTGCGCAGGTCCACCCGGATGCCGGACAGGCCCGGCGAGTGCTGCATCAGCGGCGCGACCGACTTCACCACGACGGGGTAGCCGACCGCCTCCGCCGCCGCCACCGCCTCGTCCGCGGTCGTCACGGGGATGCTCTGCCACATCTCGATGCCGTACGCCTGGAGCAGCTGTCCCGCCTCGGTCGGCGTGAGGCGCCGCCCCTCCGGGTCGCGCTCGAGGACCTCGTCGACGAGGTGCTGGGCCGCCTCCCGGTCGATGCCCACCGGCCGCACGGGCACGCCGTGGTCGCGCGAGCGCCACGCGGCATACCTCGTCGCGGCGGCGAGGGCGCGCACGGCGTCCTCGGGCATGGAGTATGCCGGGACCACCTCCTCGCGCCCGTCGCTCGTCGTGCCGGCGAGGCGCTCGACCACGCCGCGCATGCCGAGGAACGTGGCGAGGCACGGCTTGTCGGACAGCAGGGCGGCGTCACGCACGGCCGTGGCGACGTCCTCGTCGAGGGTGACCAGCGGCGGGATGAAGCAGGTCAGGACGCTGTCGACGTCGGGGTCGGCGAACGCGTCCGCGAGCGCCTGCGCGAACAGCTCGCCCCTGGCGTCGCTGGGCAGCGACACCGGACCGTGGGTGACCTCCAGGCCCCAGCTGACGCAGGCCTCCGCCGTGAGGGCACCGAGCGCGTCGGAGTTGCCGACGACGGCCACCCGGTTGCCGCCGGGGAGCGGCTGGTGGACCAGCAGCTGGGCGACGTCGAACATCTGGTGCACGTTCTCGACCCGGATGACGCCGGCCTGGCGCAGCATCGCGTCGAAGGCCTCGGGCCGCACCCGGGTCGTGCGGGCCCGGTGGCCGGGCGGGACGCCGTAGCTCGAGACGCCGGACTTCACCACGACGACGGGCTTGGTCAGCGCGAGCCGCCGGGCGATGCGGGAGAACTTGCGGGGGTTGCCCATCGACTCGAGGTAGAGGCCGACGACGTCGGTGTCCTGGTCGTCGATCCAGTACTGCATGAAGTCGTTGCCGGAGACGTCGACGCGGTTGCCGGCCGAGGCGAAGACCGAGATGCCCAGCCCCCGACGGGCCGCCGACGCGAGCACCGCGATCCCCAGCGCCCCGCTCTGGGCGAACAGCCCCAGCCGCCCCGCGGGCGGCAGCTCGGGGGCGAGCGAGGCGTTGAGCCGCACGTGCGGGGAGTTGTTGATGACGCCGAAGGAGTTCGGCCCGAGGACCCTCATGCCGGCGGCACGGGCCCGGGTGAGCAGCTCGGCCTGCAGCTCCTCCCCCGCGGGCCCCGCCTCGGCGAACCCCGCACTGACGACGAGCAGGGTGCGCACACCGGCCTCGGCGCAGTCGGCCACGACCTCGAGCACCTCGTCGGCCGGGACGGCGACGACGGCCAGGTCGACGTCGTCCGGGATCTCCGAGACACGGGCGTGGCTCGGCAGCCCGAGCACCTCCATGGCCTCGCGGTTGACCGCGTGCACCGCGCCGTGGAACCCGGCCGCGAGGATGTTGGCGAGGATGTGGTGGCCGATGGAGTCGGTGCGGCGGCTGGCCCCGACGACCGCGATCGAGTCGGGGAACAGCACCGAGTGCATGCTCACCGACTCGGCCCGGTGCTCGCGGGAGAGCCGGACGGCCTCGGACCGCTCGGTCGGCTGGATGTCGAACCGCAGGGAGACGACGCCGTCCTCGAACCGGCGGCTGACCTCGTACCCGGCGTCGCCGAAGACCGACATCATCTTGCGGTTCTGCGGCAGCACCTCGGCCGTGAACTCCTCGATGCCCGAGTCCCAGGCGATGACGGCGAGGTGCTCGAGCAGCACCGACCCGATGCCCTTGCCCTGGAAGTGGTCCGAGATGTTGAAGGCGACCTCGGCGCTCGTCGGCGTGATCCGGTCGTACCGTCCGATGCCGATGATCTCGCCGCGCACGGTCGCCACCAGCGCCACGCGGTCGTGGTAGTCGACCGTGGTGAACCGGGTGACGTCACGGTCGCTGAGCTGCCGCAGCGGCGCGAAGAAGCGCATGTAGATGGACTCGTCGGACTGCCCGGCGTGGAACCGGTGCACCGCCGGCGCGTCGGCGGGGGTGATGGGGCGCAGGTGGGCGACCGACCCGTCGCGGAGCACGACGTCGGCCTCCCACCACGCCGGGTACCCGGGTGGAAGGGCCGCGGCCTGCGTCATGGCGCAAGCATGACAGACCCGCGGGACGTCCCTCGCGGGTCAGCGCCGCATCGGGACCCGGGCGAAGTGCTGCCCGGCGTCGGTGCTCTGCCAGTACGCGAGCCCGCCCTCCACGGCATACACCAGCGAACCGCCCGCCGCGCCCGCCCAGACGGGCGCTCCCCCGCGGCCCGGGCCGGTGTCGCCCCACGTGCGCCCGCCGTCGCTGCTGGCGAGCAGGGCCGTGGGGGCCGGCGTGCCGGAGGTGCTCGAGGGGGCGCCCCCGGTGACCGCGACGAGGTGGTCGGCGTCCGTGGCGGTCAGCCAGGTGCCGGGTGCCGTGGGCCGGCCCAGGCCCGGCGACGGCGTCGCCGTCCACGTCATGCCGCGGTCGGTCGAGGTGACCACCGACCACTCGTCCGCCGGCTTGCCCTTCGTCGGGCACAGCCCGACCAGGGTGCCGCGGGCGGCCGCCGCCCCCGAGGCCCACATGCCGCCGTCGCAGCCGTCGACGGCCCCGAGGGCGCCGGCCGGACCGGAGAGCCGGACGAGCGGCCCGGGGCGGGCGACGTCCGGACGGGCCGGGTCGGAGAGGGAGGTGTTGAGGTACGCGTCGTGGCCGTCCATCGTGATCCACGCGGCGAGGGCGCTGGTGGGGGTGCCGTTCGCCCGGACCGGGGTGGTCGAGGTGTCCCCCGCCTTCCCGGTCAGGGGCTGGAGGTCGGTGCACCCGGTCCGGGTGGACGTGTCCGACGCGGTGCACGACCGCGCGGTGGCCATCCAGACCCAGTCGCCGTCGGTCTCGAGCGAGAGGACGACCCGACGGTCCACGTCGACCGGCTGCCAGCTCCGCCCCCCGTCGAGGGTCCGCAGGGTGGTGCTGCCGAACACGTAACCCACGTCGGGGCTGGCGAACCGGATCCCCACCAGCTGGTGGGCACCTGTCGGGGTGCTTCCTGCCGCGGGCGTCGTCAGCGTCGTGAAGGTGGAGAGCGCCACCCACGTGCGGCCGTCGTCGCGCGACGTGACGACCTGGGTGCACGGCTTCCCGCCGGGGCAGGTCGCCGAGCCCAGGGCGTAGAGGACGTTGCCGCCGGCGTTCGTCATCGAGACCAGGCCGAAGGACTGGGCGACCGGCAGCGGGCCGGTCGCCGTCGAGACCGCCGGAGTGGGGGTCGTCGCCTGGGCGGGGAGCGAGGAGGTCGAGGGCAGCGGCGTCGGCGTCGTCGTCACGGTCCGCGTCACCGTCTCGACCGAGCGCTGGGACGATGCGGTGGCGGGCGAGGTGCGGTCGTCGGTCCGGTGGACGAGGCCGGCCCAAGCCCCTGCGGCGACGACGGCAGCGACGGCCGCCGCCGCGGCATACGGCAGCCACGACCGTCGCGCGGGCCGGCGGGCCTCGCGGACGATGCCCTCCCAGTGGTCGTGCCCCGCCTGCAGGTCGCGCACGTCGGCCCGCTCGCGGGCGAAGAACTCCTCCACGGGGTCGCGCTGGTCGCCGGCCCCGGGCAGGTCGGTCAGGTCGCGGCGGCTCATCGGGTCTCTCCCAGCATCTGCGCCATGCGCTGGCGCGCGTCGAACAGGTCTCGCTTCACGGTGCCCTCGGACTTCTCCAGCTGCCGGGCGACCGTCGCCACCGGCAGGTCGGCGAAGTAGTGCAGCAGGACCACCACCCGCAACCGGTCCGGCAGCGCCTGGACGGCGTCGCGCACCGTCAGCGTGGTGGCGTGGTCGGGCGCGGGGGTGACGAGGTCGCGCCCCGCCTCGTGCCGCTGGTATGCCGCGGCCTCACGACCGCGCTTGCGCCAGTGGTCCCGCACGAGGTTCGCGGTGACGGTGTAGAGCCAGGGCCGCGGCTCGTCCACCCTGGCGAACTCCCGGTAGAGCTTGACGAAGGCCTCGCTGGCCAGGTCGTGGGCGGTGTCGGGGTCGCCGACCAGCTTGGCCGTCCACCCGGCGAGCCGGGCGTAGTGCACGTCGTAGAGCTCGCGCAGGGCGGACTCGACGTCCACCGACTCGTGCGCAGGCACCGACAGCCCTCCCCGACTGCTCACCGCGGGAATCGGCCCGGCCAACGTGGTCATGTCCCTCTGACGCCACTGTGGTCCGCGCGGTTGGGCCCATCCTCCCAGCCCGCGTGTCGGGGAGGACCTTGGCCCCTGCGCATCCGGCCGGGCCGGCGCCCAGCATGGGTCATGAGGTCCGGTCGCGCGAGGTCGACCCGCGCCACCCCGCTGGTGGCCCTGGTCGCGGGCGCCCTGCTGTGGTCCGGCTGCGGCGGCACGGCGCGGACGCCGGCCACGAGCCCGACGGGCGGCTCGACCGGCAGCTCGACCGGCACGGCGACCACGCCCGTCGTCGCCGACACCGTCACGGACGTCCTCGACGTCGCGGCCTCCGACCACCTCGCCCACCCCGACCCTGCCCGCGGCCCTCGCCGACGGCGTCGTCACGCGGATCCCGACGAGCCGCAAGGTCGTGGCCCTCACCTTCGACGGCGGAGCCGGGTCGCAGGGGGCGGCCTCGATCCTGTCGACGCTGCGGTCGCAGGGCGTCCCCGCCTCGTTCTTCGTCACCGGCGAGTTCGCCACCGCGAACCCCGCCCTCGTCCGGCAGATGGCGGCAGTCGGCCCGGTGGGCAACCACACCTGGGACCACCCGCACCTGACGAGCCTGTCCGACACTGCGGTCCGCACCGAGCTCTCGCGCGCCGAGTCGGCGGTCCGGGCGGCGACCGGCCGCACCCCGCGACCGTTCTTCCGGTTCCCGTTCGGCGAGTACAGCACCCGCACGCTCGCCCTGGTCCACGCCTCCGGCTACGGGGCCGTCGGGTGGACGACAGACTCCCTCGGGTGGAAGGGCACGAGCGGCGGGCAGTCGGTCGACTCGGTGGTCGCGCGCGTGCTCGCCGGGCGCACCCCCGGGCAGGTCGTCCTCATGCACGTCGGCGCCAACCCGGACGACGGCACCACCCTCGACGCCGCCGCGCTCCCCCGCGTCATCGCCGGCTACCGCGCGGCCGGGTACGGCTTCACCACCCTGGACGCGCTGCGCTGAGCGCGACGACACAATGGCCGCGTGGAGCTTCGCGAGGTGCTGCGCCGGCGACGGATGGTGCGACGGTTCGACCCCGGCCGCCCGGTGGGGCGCGCCGCCCTCGACGCGGTCCTGTATGCCGCGCAGCGGGCACCGAGCGCCGGGTTCAGCCAGGGCTGGGACTTCGTCGTCCTGACCGCCGAGGACGAGCGGGAGGCGTTCTGGGCAGCGGTCGCCGGCGGCTCGTCCGGGGAACCGGACGCCTGGCTGCGGGGGGTGTCGGCGGCGCCCGTGCTCGTCCTGTGCCTCTCCGACCCCGACGCCTACCTCGACCGCTACGCCGAGCCCGACAAGGGCTGGACCGACCGCGACCCGGCCCGCTGGCCCGTCCCCTACTGGGACGTCGACACCGGGATGGCGGCGATGGCGATGCTGCTCGCGGCCGTCGACGAGGGCCTCGGAGCCCTGTTCTTCGGCGTGCCGCCCACGGCACACGAGCGGGTGCGGCAGGCCCACGGCATACCGGGCAACCGGCGGCTCGTCGGGGTGGTGGCGATCGGGCACGAGCGCAGCCGCGTCGGCGGGTCGAGCCGCACGCGGGCCCGCCGCCCCCCGGCCGAGGTCGTGCACTGGGGCAGGTTCGGCGGAGCCGACCAAGGGCTCAGTGGCGGAGCCGACCACGGGCCCGGCGGCAGCGCGACGCGGGCCCCCTCCGGCGCGGTGGCCGCACCACCTCCCGGCGTGGCGGGCGAGGGGCCCTCCGGCCGGTAGGACAGGATGGTGGGGTTCCCCACCATGAGTGCCAGGAGATCGCCACCGCATGGCCCGCAAGACCGCTGCCTCCCCGCCCCCGCCCGACGACTTTGTCGAGCGGATCGCCGACATCGACGTGTCGGAGGAGATGCAGAACGCCTACATCGAGTACTCCGTCTCCGTCATCAAGGCCCGGGCGCTGCCCGACGCCCGCGACGGCCTCAAGCCGGTGCAGCGACGGATCCTGTTCTCGATGCAGGAGATGGGGCTGCGGCCCGACCGCGGCCACGTGAAGTCCTCGCGGGTCGTCGGCGACGTCATGGGCAAGTACCACCCGCACGGCGACACCGCGATCTACGACGCGCTGGTCCGCATGGCCCAGCCGTTCACGATGCGGCTGCCGCTGGTCGACGGGCACGGCAACTTCGGCTCGCTCGACGACGGCCCGGCCGCGTCCCGGTACACCGAGGCCCGCCCCGCCCCGGCGGCCCTGCTCATGACCGGCAGCCTGCACGAGGACACCGTCGACTTCGTCCCCAACTACGACGACCAGCTCATGCAGCCGGACGTCATGCCGGCGGCCTACCCGAACCTGCTCGTCAACGGCGTGAGCGGCATCGCGGTCGGCTTCGCGACGAACATGCCGCCGCACAACCTCGTCGAGGTCATCGGCGCGGCCCGGCACCTGCTCACCCACCCGTCCTGCTCCCTCGACGACCTCATGAAGTTCGTCCCCGGCCCCGACCTGCCCCAGGGCGGGCGGATCGTCGGGCTCGACGGCATCCGCGACGCCTACCTCTCCGGCAAGGGCTCGTTCCGCACCCGCGCGACCGCCCGGGTCGAGAAGGTCACTCCCCGCCGCCAGGGCATCGTCGTCACCGAGCTGCCCTACCTCGTCGGCCCCGAGAAGGTCATCGAGAAGATCAAGGACAACGTCCAGTCCAAGCGGCTGCAGGGCATCGCCGACGTCAAGGACCTCACCGACCGCAAGCACGGACTGCGGCTGGTCATCGAGGTCAAGAACGGCTTCAACCCCGACGCGGTGCTCGAGCAGCTCTACAAGCTGACGCCGATGGAGGACTCGTTCCCCATCAACAACGTGGCGCTCGTCGACGGCCAGCCGCGCACGCTTGGCCTGAAGGACCTGCTGCGGGTCTTCGTCGACTTCCGGATGCAGGTCGTCCGCCGTCGCACCGAGTTCCGGCTCGGCAAGAACAAGGACCGCCTGCACCTCGTCGAGGGCCTGCTCATCGCGATCCTCGACATCGACGAGGTCATCCAGGTCATCCGCTCCTCGGACGACTCCGCGATCGCGCGCGGCCGCCTCATGGAGGTCTTCGACCTCACCGAGGTCCAGGCCAACTACATCCTCGACCTGCAGCTGCGCCGCCTGACCAAGTTCTCCCGCATCGAGCTGGAGAACGAGAAGACCGAGCTCGAGCGGCTCATCGAGGAGCTGGAGGCGATCCTCGGCGACGAGGCCCTGCTCACCAAGCTCGTGTCCTCCGAGCTCGCCGAGGTCGCCAAGGCGCACGGCACGCCCCGCCGGACGGTGCTGCTCGAGTCGGCCGGCGTGCCGGCGACCGCGACCTCGCCGCTGGAGGTCGCCGACGACCCGTGCTGGGTGCTGCTCTCCTCGACCGGCCTCATGGCACGCACGACGACCGCCGACCCCATCCCCACCGACGGCGGCCGCAGCAAGCACGACGTCGTCGTGGGCGCGGTGCGCACGACCGCCCGCGGCGAGGTCGGCCTGGTCACCTCGCGCGGCCGGATGATCCGCCTGTCCGCCCTCGAGCTGCCGACCCTGCCACCCACCAACGGCTCCCCCAACCTCTCCGGCGGCGCCCCGCTCGCCGCGTACGTCGACCTGCCCGCCGGTGAGGAGCCGCTCACGATCGTGTCGCTCGGCACCGACGGCGCGGGCGTCGCGCTCGGCACCGCGCAGGGCGTTGTCAAGCGCGTCACGACCGACTACCCCGGCCGCACCGACTTCGAGCTCATCTCGCTCAAGGACGGCGACGAGGTCGTCGGCGCGGTCGGCCTGACGTCCGACGACGTCGACCTCGTGTTCATCACGACCGACGCGCAGCTCCTGCGCTTCAGCGCCACGGCGGTGCGCCCGCAGGGCCGCGCGGCGGGGGGCATGGCCGGCATCAAGCTCGCCGCCGGGGCCAAGGTCGCCTTCTTCGGCGCCGTGGCGCCGGGCGCCGACGCCGTGGTCGCCACCTCCTCCGGCTCCTCGGGCGCGCTGCCCGGCACCGAGCCCGGGTCGCTCAAGGTGACCCCGTATGCCGAGTACCCGCCCAAGGGCCGCGCCACCGGCGGGGTGCGCTGCCACCGGTTCCTCAAGGGCGAGGACACCCTCGTCCTCGCGTGGGCCGGCGAGACCCCGGCGCGGGCGGCTGCCGCCAACGGCGTCGCGATCGAGCTGCCCGAGGCCACGGGCCGCCGCGACGGCTCCGGCACCCCGGCCGCCAGCCCGATCGCCCGCATCGCGAGCCCGCCCCGGTGAGCGACTCCCCCGGCGGCTCGCCCGGCGAGACCGCCCGAACCGCACCGTCGGCCGGCCACGGCCACCCGGCGCCGGACGCCTGCTCGGTGGGGTTCGACCGGGCGGACGTGAGCGCCTACGGCACGGCGGCGCGGGCCGGCTTCTTCGTCGCCCTCGAGCAGTCCGGTCCCTGGGGGCGCGACGCCGCGACGCAGTCGCACCTGCCGGCCGACCTCGGGGCGCGGCTGTCCTCGGCCTGCAGCGACCGCGGGGGCCGGCTCTCGCTGCTGCGCCGCCCCGGGCGGCACGCCGACGAGCACCACGGCGGCGGGCACACGGCATACCTCGCCTGGAGCGGTCCCGACGCCTGGCTGCTCCGGGCCACGGTCGAGGACCCGGCCACCCTGCTCTCGGTCGACCTCGACGCGCTGGCCCGCGGTGACCGCGACGCCGTCGTGGCGTCGCTCCCGGGTGCAGTGCCCGCCGAGCCCGTGCTGCTCGTGTGCACGAACGGGCGGCGCGACGTCTGCTGCGCGGTGCGCGGCCGGCCGGTCGCGGTCGAGGCCGCCGCCGCCCGCCCGGGGCGCGTGTGGGAGGCCTCGCACACCGGCGGCCACCGCTTCGCGCCGACGGGCGTCCTGCTGCCCCACGGCGCGACCCTCGCCCGGCTGGACACCGCGCTGGCCACCACCGTCCTCGACGAGGCGGACCACGGCCGGCTCCCGGCCGCGGCGCTCGGTCCCCGGCACGACCGCGGCCGCAGCAGCCTCGCCCCCGACGCCATGGCTGCGGAGTCCCACGTCCGCGCCGAGCACGCCGTCACCGACCTTGGCGCGCTGGTCACCGAGCCGGTGGACGAGGGCGCAGAGACCGTGCAGGGCCGGTATGCCGTCCGGCACCGGGACGGGCGCGCGTGGGTCGTGCAGGTGCAGCGGCACGAGGCCGGGACCCTGCCGGAGTCCTGCGCGAAGCTGCCGGTCACCGTCGTGCAGCGGGTGCCCCGCACCGTCGGCTGAGCCCTCGCTGCCCGCGCGGCGCGATGTGACACGCGTCACCTCTGGCGGTTGCGGTCGAGTTACGCAATCGTTACCCGAAGGAATACGCGCAACGATTGCGAGGCGCGGGCGTAAACGTTTACATGGGGTCGGTTCACCTCAGCGCTGAGGGGGCGTGTCCGCCTCAGCACGACGCGAGAAATGGAGGCGGGCACATGGCCCTCCGAATGCACACACGGCGCACCCTCACGGTGCTGGCCGGAGCCGCGTCCGTGGCGCTCGTCGCCGCGGCGTGTGGTGGTGGGAGCAGTGGCGGCGGCAACAGCGCTGCGTCCTCGGGCGCGGACAGCCGCGGCCCCATCACCTATGTCCAGGGCAAGGACAACAGCAACCTGCTCGGCCCGATGGCCGAGAAGTGGAACTCCACGCACCCGAACGAGAAGGTGACGGTCAAGGAGCAGTCCGACCAGGCCGACCAGCAGCACGACGACCTCGTGCAGCACTTCCAGGCCAAGGACCCGGGCTACGACGTCGTCTCGGTCGACGTCGTCTGGACGGCCGAGTTCGCCGCCAAGGGCTGGCTGACCCCGCTCAAGGACAAGTTCGCCCTGCCGACCGACGGCTTCCTCGAGCCGACCGTCAAGGCCGCGACCTACAACAACACGCTGTACGCCGCACCGACGTCCTCCGACGGCGCGATGCTCTACTACCGCAGCGACCTCGTCCCCAACCCGCCGAAGACCATCGACGAGATGTGGTCGATGTGCTCGATCGCCAAGAAGAACGGCATCGACTGCTTCGCCGGCCAGTTCGCCAAGTACGAGGGCCTGACCTGCAACGCCACCGAGTGGATGAACGCCTACGGCGCCAAGGTCGTCGACGCGGCGGGCAAGCCGACGGTCGACTCCCCCGAGGCGGCCAAGGGCCTGCAGGTGCTCGCCGACCACTACAAGAACGGTGACATCCCCAAGCAGGCGATCACCTACCAGGAGGAGCAGAGCCGGCAGTCCTTCGAGGACGGCAAGCTGCTGTTCCTGCGCAACTGGCCGTACGTCTACAACCTGGCCAGCACCGACGCCTCCTCCAAGGTCAAGGGCAAGTTCAAGGTCGCCCCGCTCCCCGGCGTCAGCGGCCCGGGCACCTCGACCCTCGGTGGTCACATGGCGGCCATCAGCGCCTTCTCCAAGCACAAGGCCACCGCGCTGGACTTCCTGAAGTTCCTCACCTCGCCCGAGCAGCAGAAGACGAACATGGAGAAGGGCTCGCTGGCCCCGGTCATCGAGTCGATCTACACCGACCAGGCCCTCGTCTCCAAGTACCCGTACCTGCCGGTGCTCAAGGAGTCCATCTCCAACGCCGTGTCGCGCCCGGTGACGCCGTTCTACCCGGCCGTCACCCAGGCCATCCAGGAGAACAGCTTCGCTGCGATCCAGGGCCAGAAGACGCCTCAGCAGGCAGTCAAGGACATGCAGGACGCCATGAAGGCCGCTTCCGGCGGCTGACCTGACGGTCCCAGCATTCCCAGTGGTGTGGGGGTGGTCCCCACGGGGCCACCCCCACACCCGTTCGGCGGCACGACCGCCACGCACCACCGGCGGGACCCCGCCACGCAGCACCGGCGGCACCCCCGCCACGCAGCACCACCTGAACACTCGAGCATGACGTCCACCACCCGCCCTCCCCCGAGGGCGCGGCGCAGCCGGGGCAAGGAGCAGGCATGAGCGCAGTCGCGGAGTCGACGAGGAAGTCGACCCCCACGAGGAACAAGGCGCCCAAGGAGAAGGGGCTCCACGCGGGCCAGGGTCGTCAGGGGCTGCTGCTCGTGGCACCGACCCTCATCTTCTTGGCCGTCATCATCATCTACCCGCTGCTGCGGGCAGTGCAGCTGTCCTTCCAGAAGGACGCCGGCCTCGATCCCGCCACCGGCCTGTTCGTCGAGGGCGGCAGTGCCGGCATCTCCAACTACACCCACTGGCTGCTGCAGCAGTGCGGCAACGTCGACTGCCCGCCCGGCACGCTCGGAGCGCAGTTCTACAACGCCTTCTGGGTGACGCTCTTCTTCACCGTGACCAGCGTGGTCATCGAGGTCATCCTCGGCATGTGGTTCGCGATGATCATGAACCGCGAGTTCCGCGGTCGCGGCCTGGTCCGCGCCGCGATCCTGGTCCCCTGGGCCATCCCCACCGCGGTCACCGCGAAGCTCTGGTTCTTCATCTTCGCCTACCAGGGCATCGCCAACAAGCTGCTCGGCTTCGTCGGGATCTCCCCCCAGCTGTGGACCAGCGACCCGGTGGCCGCCAAGCTCGCGATCGTCATCGCCGACGTCTGGAAGACCACGCCGTTCATGGCGCTGCTCATCCTCGCCGGCCTGCAGCTCATCCCCGGGGACGTCTACGAGGCCGCCCAGATCGACGGCGCCACCAAGTGGCAGACGTTCGTCCGGATCACGCTGCCCCTGGTCAAGACGCCGCTCATGGTCGCGGTCCTCTTCCGCACCCTCGACGTCCTGCGCATCTACGACCTGCCGGCCATCCTCACGCAGGGCGCGGGAGGCACCACGTCGTTGTCGATGCTCGTCATCAGGCAGATCCGCTCCGGGTTCCACAGCGCGTCGGCCCTGTCGACGATCGTCTTCCTCCTGGTCGCGTTCGTCGCGTTCCTCTTCATCAAGTTCGGTGGCGCCGACGTGATCCAGCGGCCGCCGCAGTCGAAGAAGACGAAGAAGAAGGAAGAGCCGCAGACCGGCAACCCCGTCGCCGCCAACGCCACCTCCACGGGAGCCTGACATGACCGCCACCACCGCGACCACCGCACCTCCGAACGCCGGCCGCACCGAGGCCCAGGAGATCCACTTCCGCAGCGACCGCAACGCCAAGATCCGGATGTACATCGGCCTGGCCGTGCTCGTGATCTGGGGCCTGGCCCCGTTCTACTGGATGGTCGTCACCGCGTTCCGCGACGTCGGCTACACCTTCGACAGCAGCCCGTGGCCGACCCACGTGACGCTGGACAACTTCAAGACCGCCTTCTCGACCGACCGTGGCAACCACTTCGGGGCCGCGCTCGTGCACTCGATCATCATCGGCGTCGTCACCACCGCGGTGGCCATGCTCGTCGGCGTCTTCGCGTCGTACGCCCTGGCCCGGCTCAACTTCCCCGGGAAGTACGTCGTCCTCGGGATCATCCTGGGGTCCTCGATGTTCCCCGGCGTCGCGCTGGTGTCGCCGCTGTTCCAGCTGTTCTCCAGCCTCGGCTGGCTGAGCGGCGTGAACTACCAGGCGCTGATCATCCCGAACATCTCCTTCGCGCTACCCCTCACGATCTACACGCTCACGGCGTTCCTGTCGGAGATGCCGTGGGAGCTCGAGGAGTCCGCTCGCATCGACGGCTGCACCCCGGGCCAGGCCTTCCGCAAGATCATGCTGCCCCTGGCCGCCCCCGGCCTGTTCACGACGGCGATCCTGGCGTTCATCGCCAGCTGGAACGAGTACCTGCTGGCCCAGCAGTTCTCCACCCCGTCGACGCAGACGGTCACCGTCGCCATCGCCCAGTTCACCGGCGCGCAGCCGCACCAGGAGCCGTACACCGCGGTCATGGCGGCCGGCACCATCGTCACGGTGCCGCTCATCATCATGGTGCTGGTCTTCCAGCGGGCCATCGTCTCCGGCCTGACGGCGGGAGGTGTCAAGGGCTAGGCGCAGGCCTCGCCCGGACGCCATGGGACTGTTCAACCCGGGCAGCGGTACCGGCGACGCACGCGCCAAGGCGCAGCGCCTCGACACCCTGCTCGGAATCCTGGGTTTCTTCACGTTCATGGCGGCGGTGCAGACCGTCGTGCTCGAGGTCCGCGGGGAGGCGGCGGGTGGTTCCGCCGCCCTCCTCGCGGTGCTCCTGCTGGCCTGCTGGCTCGTCTGGCGAGCCCGGCGGAACACGGGAGCCTGAACCACAGCGGGGAGGGGTGGATGAGCACCATCGGGGACGTGGCCCGCGCCGCCGGCGTGTCGGTGGCCACGGTCTCGCGCGCCCTGCGTGGCCTGGACCGGGTCAGCCCGGACACGCGGGACCGCGTGCTGAAGGCGGCGGCCGAGCTCAACTACATGGCCTCCCCCGCCGCGACGAGCCTGGTGTCGGGGCGCACGCGCGGCATCGCGGTCGTGACGCCGTACTTCGACCGCTGGTTCTTCGCCACCGTGGTCAGCGGCATCGAGAAGGAGCTGCGGGACAAGGGGTACCACGTCCTGCTCTGCGACCTCGAGGGCCACACGTTCGACACCCGGCTGCCCATCACCCAGAGCATGTTCTGGAAGCGGGCCGACGGCATCATCCTGCTCAACGTCCCACCCGACGCCTCCGAGCGGGCGCTGATCGACCGGCTGGGGCTCCCCGTCGTCACCGTGGGGAACCGCCAGCCGGGGTGGCCATCGGTGCGGATCGACGACCGGGCCGCGATGGCCCTCGCGACGCGGCACGTCATCGACCTGGGCCACCGCGACATCGCGTATGCCGGGACCGTGCCGGGCTCGATCACGCACCTCCAGACGCCCTACGACCGCCGGGAGTCGTTCACGGCGGTCATGCGCGAGCACGGGCTGGCGTGCCCACCCGACTGGGTGCTGGAGTGCGACTGGACGGCCGTCGGCGCGATGGAGCACGCGGACCGCCTCTTCACGAGCGGCCACCTGCCCACGGCCGTCGTGGCGGCCTCGGACGAGATGGCCTTCGGCGTGATGGCCTCCGCCCGCCGGCACGGCCTCGACGTGCCCGGTGACGTGTCGGTCATCGGCATCGACGACCACGTGTACTCGGACATCATGGGGCTCACGACGGTCCGCCAGGACGTGCTGGCGCAGGGGCGCCGGGCCGGCCGCATCATGCTCGACGCGCTCCACGGGCACGTCGACCCCGACCTCGACGAGGTCCTCGGCATCACCCTGGTCGACCGGGGCTCCACCGCGCCGGTGGGCGCCCGTGTGTCGACGGGCCTGACGACTGCGGGAACGGCGACCTGACCCCGCCCGCGCCCTAGTTGACCCCGCCCTCGGAGTCGGCGAGCGCCTCAGGGTCGCGCACGTACGTCTTCTTCGCCCGCAGGGAGCGGTTCGCCACCCAGGTGAGCAGCCACAGCACGACGCCCAGGGCGAGCAACCAGCCCGCGATCTCGTACTGGACCGTCTTGCGGCCGGTCCAGGGCCCGACGAAGAAGGCGCAGCACAGCGCCCCGAGGACCGGCAGCACCGTGGGAGCCACGAAGTGCCGGCGGTCGACGGTGTCCTTGCGCAGGACGAGGACGCAGACGTTGACGATGGTGAAGACACCGAGCAGCAGCAGTGCAGTCGTGCCGCCGAGCGCTGCCACCACGTCGCTGTCGGACCGGGTCGTGACCAGCACGATGAGCCCGAAGGCGATGACGGTGGTGAACAGGATGGACAGGTAGGGCGTGCGCCGGCCAGCGTGGACCCGTCCCAGGAAGGGCGGCAGGACCTCCTGGCGCGCCATGCCGTAGAGCAGCCGGCTCGCCATGAGCATGTTGATGAGGGCCGAGTTGGCGACGGCGAACATGGAGATGAACGGCAGCAGCGTGTCGATGGGGACCGACGGCGCCGCCGCCTCGACCACGCGGACCAGGGGCGTGTCGGTCCGGCCGAGCTCCTCGACCGGGACGATCGCCACGGCGAACAGGGCGACGAGCACGTAGATCAGCCCGGTGATGCTGATGCCGGTGATCATCATCCTGGGGAAGTTCCGCACCGGGTCGTGGGTCTCCTCGGCCATGTTGACCGAGTCCTCGAAACCGACCATCGCGAAGAAGGCGAGCGAGGTCGCCGCCGTGACGGCGAGGAAGGCGCTCTTGTCACTGGGGCTGTCGAAGACCACCGTGCGGCTGAAGTCCGTGCGCCCGTCCATCAGCGCCCAGAACCCCACGAGGATCACGAGCAGGAGGCCGGACAGCTCGACGAGGGTCAGGACGATGTTCGCCTTGACGCTCTCGCCCACTCCGCGGAAGTTAACGACGGCCACCAGCGCCATGAACGCCAGCGCCACCCCCATGACGAGCCCACCGTTGTCGGGGTCGAGCCCGAAGCCCTGGGCGAGGTTGGACGCGAACGCCTGCGAGGCGGTCGACGCGCTCGTGATGCCGGAGCACATCACGGTGAAGCACACGATGAACGTGAGGAAGTGGATGCCGAACGCCTTGTGGGTGTAGAGCGCCGCGCCCGCCGCTCGCGGGTACTTGGTGACCAGCTCGAGGTAGGAGAAGGCCGTCACCATCGCGATCGCGAAGGCCACGAGGAACGGGACCCACGCCGCGCCGCCGACCTCCGCGGCGACCTGGCCCGTCAGCGCGTAGACCCCCGTGCCGAGGATGTCGCCGACGATGAACAGCAGGAGCAGGCCCGGACCCATCACCCGCCTGAGGTCGGTCTGCTCCTCCCCCGTCGCGCGCTGGTGCGTGTCCTGGGCAGTGCTCATGGCACACCCTCCTGGGGTCGCGGCGGCCGCCCTTCACGACCCCTGCTGCCCCTTACCGTGACGCACCCGCACCCCGCCCGCAACGGCGGACGGTCGCGTCCGCGTGGACGCGCCCCGGCGTCAGGCGTCGATGCGCTCGCGGCCGAGGTCGGCGGCGGACTCCACGATGAAGTCCTTGCGGGGTGCCACGTCGTTGCCCATGAGCAGCTCGAACACGCTCTCGGCTGCCTCGGCGTCCTCGAGCCGCACCCGGCGCAGGGTGCGGTGCCGGGGGTCCATGGTGGTCTCCGCGAGCTGGTCGGCGTCCATCTCGCCGAGGCCCTTGTACCGCTGCAGCGGCTGCTTGATGGTCCGGCCCCGCTTGTTGAGGTTGGCGACCGTCGCGCGCATCTCGCCCTCGGAGTAGGTGTAGATGAGCTCGTTCTTCTTGGACCCGGGGTTGACGACCTCGATGCGGTGCAGCGGTGGCACCGCGGCATACACCCGGCCGGCCTCCACGAGCGGGCGCATGTAGCGGAAGAAGAGGGTGAGCAGCAGGGTGCGGATGTGGGCGCCGTCGACGTCGGCGTCGGTCATGATGATGACCTTGCCGTAGCGGGCCGCGTCGAGGTCGAAGCTGCGGCCCGAGCCGGCCCCGATGACCTGGATGATCGCCGCGCACTCGGCGTTCTTGAGCATGTCCGAGACGGACGCCTTCTGGACGTTGAGGATCTTGCCGCGGATCGGCAGCAGCGCCTGGTAGTCGCTGGAGCGGGCCAGCTTGGCGGTGCCGAGGGCGCTGTCGCCCTCGACGATGAACAGCTCGGACTTCTCGACGTCGGTCGAGCGGCAGTCGGCCAGCTTCGCCGGCAGGCTGCTGGTCTCGAGGGCGTTCTTGCGGCGCTGTGTCTCCTTGTGCAGCCGCGCGCTGATGCGCGACTTCATCTCCGAGACGACCTTCTCCAGCAGCAGGGCGGCCTGCGCCTTGTCGCCGCGCTTGGTGGAGGTCAGGCGGGCCGTGAGCTCCTGCTCGACGACCTTGGCGACGATGGCGCGCACCGCGTTGGTGCCCAGCACCTCCTTCGTCTGGCCCTCGAACTGCGGCTCGGCGAGGCGCACCGTGACGACCGCGGTGAGCCCGGCCAGGACGTCGTCCTTCTCCGGCTTGTCGTTGCCCACCTTGAGCCGGCGGCTGTTGACCTCGAGCTGCTTGCGGAAGACCTTGAGCAGCGCCTGCTCGAAGCCGGCCAGGTGGGTGCCGCCCTTGGGCGTGGCGATGATGTTGACGAAGGACGAGACCTTCGAGTCGTAGCCGGTGCCCCACCGCACGGCGATGTCGACGGCGCACTCGCGCTCGACCTCCGTCGGGCTCATGTGCCCCTTGGCGTCGAGGACGGGCACGGTCTCGGTGAAGGTGCCGGTGCCCTGCAGCCGCCACACCTCGGTGACCGCGGCGTCGGGCGCGAGGAACTCGGCGAACTCCGAGATGCCCCCGTCGTGCAGGAACACCTCCTCGTGCGGGCCGCCCTCCCCCGGCGTGCCGGGCAGGCGGCGCTCGTCGCGGATGACGATCGCCAGGCCGGGCACGAGGAAGGAGGTCTGCCGGGCCCGGGCGACGAGCTGGTCGTAGTCGAAGGCGGCGTCCTTGAGGAAGATCTGCCGGTCGGCCCAGTAGCGGATCCTGGTGCCGGTGACACCCCGCCTGGTCTTGCCGACCACCGCGAGCTCGGAGGACCGCTCGTAGGGCGTGAACTCGTGGTCCGGGCTCTTGTCGTCGCTCGCGACGTCCGGGAAGTAGCCGGGCTCGCCGCGCCGGAAGCTCATGGCGTAGGTCTTGCCGCCGCGGTCGACCTCCACGTCGAGCCGGGAGGACAGCGCGTTGACGACCGAGGCCCCGACGCCGTGCAGGCCGCCGGACGCGGTGTACGAGCCGCCGCCGAACTTGCCGCCGGCGTGCAGCTTGGTGAAGACGACCTCGACCCCCGTGAGGCCGGTGCGGGGCTCGATGTCGACGGGGATGCCGCGGGCGTTGTCGCGCACCTCGACCGACCCGTCGCGGTGCAGGACGACCTCGATCCGCTGGCCGTGGCCGGCGAGGGCCTCGTCGACGGCGTTGTCGATGATCTCCCAGAGGCAGTGCATGAGGCCGCGGCCGTCGGTCGAGCCGATGTACATGCCCGGCCGCTTGCGGACGGCCTCGAGGCCCTCGAGGACCTGCAGGTGGTGGGCGCTGTAGTCGCTGCTCGACTTCGTCGTCGCGGTCTTCTTGGCAGTGGTCTCGGTGGTGGCGGTGGCCACGGTCTGGGGTGCTCCTGTGCTGGGTCCGGCCCCGGTGGTGGGTGGCCCGTCGAGCGGGCCCCGGGTGGGGACCACGCTATCCCGGCGCGCCGACGAGCCGGCGCAGGCACGCGGCATACGGCATCGGGCGTAGCCCCCTCGGGCCACTCGCGCCCCACCCGGACCGGTTCCTCCCATCCACCGGACGCCCGAGCACCGAATCACCTGATGTGACATGCATGACGTGCATCACCACCCAATGCGGGCCGGGAAGAACTGCGCATGCTTGACTGTTGCTACCGGCGCCGGAACGGGCAGGTCTCCACGGAGACGAACCCCCGACCGGAGTAGGACGTCTCATCGGAGACACGACTTATGGAGGAAGGCTGACGTGACCACTGCACTGGCACCCACCCTGAGCGCGGCCGACCGCTGCGACCGCTGCGGAGCCCAGGCCTACGTGCGCGCTCGCCTTCACGCCGGCGGTGAGCTGCTCTTCTGCGCCCACCACGGACGCGAGCACCTGCCCAAGCTGCGCGAGCACGCCGACATCGTCGACGAGACGGACCGCCTGAACGAGACCCCCGCGATCGCGGCGGACGACGAGCGGTAACCGCCTCTAGGCTTCCGGGATGGAAGCCTCCACCTGGGTCCCCGCCCTCCTGATCCTGATCGGGATGGTGGGGATCGTCATTCCCGTGCTGCCCGGGCTGTTCCTGTGCCTGGCCGCGGTGTTCCTCTGGGCGCTCGACGCCCGGTCCGCGCTGGGCTGGACGGTCTTCGGGGTGTGCGCGGTGCTGTGGGGCGCGGGCGTGGGGCTGCAGTACGCCGTGCCCGGCCGGCGGATGAAGGCCGCCGGCGTGCGCAGCTCGACCCTCGTGCTGGCGGTGCTCGTGGCGGTCGTGGGGTTCTTCGTTATCCCGGTCGTGGGGGCTTTCGTCGGCTTCGTGCTCGGGATCTACCTCGTCGAGCTCAGCCACTCGCGGGACCGGGCGCTGGCCTGGGTGTCGACCAAGGCGGCGCTGCGCGCGGTGTTCCTGTCGATGGGGATCGAGCTGATGGCGGCGGTGGCGATCGCCGTCACGTGGGTGGCAGGGGTGCTGGTCGCTCAGTAGTCGTCGTGGCGACGGTCCCAGCGCTGCTCCATCCGCTCCATGAACGAGCCGCCCCGGGCGGATCGGGTGCGCTGGGCCGGGTTGGCGCGGCGGATGGTGCCGTCGGACTGCACGCTGCCGAGCCGGGCGCGACGACGCTGCGGGGTGAGGGCGAACGCGGCCGAGGCGACCATGACCGCGAAGCCGACGGCGCCCAGGACCCAGAGCTGGGTGTTGACCCCGACGAGCACGACCGCGAGGCCGACGACGACACCGACGATGCCGACCGCGATCCGGCGCCGCTGGGCGGCGCGGGCCCCGGCGCCCTGCATCTGCGAGGCGAACTTGGGGTCCTCGGCATACAGCGCTTGCTCCATCTGCTCGAGAAGCTGCTGCTCGTGCTCTGACAGGGGCACCGTGACCTCCTACGTTCGGTGTTCACCACCGCCAACGCACAGCCCCACCGGATCGTTCACCGAGAGCGAATCGGTGCCGGTCAGGGCTGGTGTGCTGACGTCTTCAGGATAGGTCCCCGCGCGGGGATGCACTACCTGATCGGTGACCTCCGTCACGGATGAGGCTGGCGGGACGGACGCTGCCGGCGCCGAACCGCGCGCTGGCCCGGTCGACCGCCCGGTCGGCCTCGCGCCAGCCGGCGTCGGGCTCGTCGAGCAGGCCCTGGATGGGGGCGCCCTCGGTGTCGACGAGGCCCTCCATCCGCACCCCAACGAGGCGGATCCGGGCGCGCTGCAGCCCGAGCCCGTCGAAGAGGGACCGGGCGGTGGCGTAGATGTCGCGGCTGACGTCGGTGGGGTCGCGCAGGGTGCGGCTGCGGGTGATCGTCGTGAAGTCGGCGAAGCGGACCTTGATGCTCACCGTCCGGCCCATCATCCCGGCGGAGCGGACGCGCGCCGCGGTGCGGTCGCTCAGCTTGAGCAGCTCGCGGTGGATGTATGCCGGGTCGTCGACGTCGTGCTCGAACGTCTCGTCCGAGCCGATGGACTTCTCGCGCCGGACCGGCTCGACGTGGCGGGGGTCGCGGCCCCAGGAGAGGTCGTGCAGGTGCGGGCCGAGGCTGTCGCCGAGCGCCCGGCGCAGGGTCTCCAGCGGGGTGTGGGCGATGTCGGCGACGGTGTGCAGGCCGAGCCGGACCAGTGCCTCCTCGGTCTTGTCGCCCACCCCCCACAGGGCGCCGACCGGCAGCTGCTGGACGAACCCGACGACCTCGTCGCGTGGCACGACGACCATGCCGTCGGGCTTGGCGAGGCCGGAGGCCAGCTTGGCGACGAACTTGGTCGGGGCCACCCCCACCGAGCAGGTGATGCCCTGCTCGTCGTGGACGGTGTCGCGGATGAGCTGACCGATCCGGGCGGGGTTGCCCAGCCGTCGGACCGACCCGGAGACGTCGAGGAAGGCCTCGTCGAGCGACAGCGGCTCGACGACCGGGGTGATGGTGTCGAAGGTCGCCATGACCGCCGCCGAGATCCGGGCGTAGAGCGCGTGGTCGGGGGCGATGACGGTGGCCTGCGGGCACAGGCGCCGGGCGCGCGACATGGGCATGGCCGAGGCCACCCCGAACCGGCGTGCCTCGTAGGTCGCCGAGAGCACCACGCCGCGGTTGCCGCCGCCGATGATGACGGGGGTGCCGACGAGCTCGGGCCGGCTCAGCAGCGAGGCCGAGGCGTAGAACGCGTCCATGTCGACGTGCAGGACGGTGCAGCCGGTGTCGTCGGGGGGACCGGCGTCCCCGCGCTGCGGCAGGGCGTACTGCCGCCGGCTCACGATGCCGTCCCGGCGGTGCCCCGTCGCCCGGCGGGGCCAGGGACCGCGAGGTCGGGAGTCATTGCGTCGGCGGTCAGGGGGTCGGGGGTCCGGCGGCCGGCTGGCGTGCGGTCGGGGGACGAAGGGTGGGTCGTGTGCGCCGGCGGGTGCGCTGGCATGGGCGCTCCCCTAGCGGTGGGCGAGGACGTGCACGGCCGAGCCGAGCTGTCCGAGGAAGGCGAACTGCGGTGAGTCGGCGACGGCCTGCTCGAGGCGCAGCAGCGCCACCCGGTCGGCGTCGGTGTCGACCAGGGCCGAGGGCACGAGGTCGCTGAACGTGCGCACCCCGTGGACGGCGTCGACGACGAGCCCGGTCTGCTCGACCATGGCCCGCAGCGCGTCGGCGTCGAAGCGGCGGGGCAGGGGGTCCTGGCTCCCCCAGCGCCCGTCGGCGCTGGTGAGGGCCTGCTCGGCCTGGGCGAACTGGCCGGCGAGCGCGCGCGCCAGCACCACGGCGAGCCGCTGGGCGGCGACGAGGCTGAGCGAGCCGCCGGGCGCGAGGACGTCCGCGAGCGCGGACAGGGTCGCCTGCGGGTCGTCGACGACCTCGAGGGTGCCGTGGCAGCAGACGAGGTCGACCGGGTCGGCGCCCACGACGCCGGCGAGGCTGTCGGCGTCGCCCTGGACGGCGTGCACCCGCGCCGCCACCCCGCGCTCGCCGCTGCGGCGCGAGAGGGACGCGAGGGCGTCGGGGCTGGGGTCCACCACCGTGACGTCGTGGCCGAGCTCGGCGATCGGGACGGCGAGGCCGCCGGTGCCGCCGCCGAGGTCGAGCACCCGCAGCGGCCGGCCGAGCTCGGCGGCGCGGCGCTCGACGATGTCGTGGACCGCGGCCCAGACCGCCGAGGTGCGCAGCGAGGTCTCGACGCCGCCACGACGGGTGCGCCACTGCTCGTCGACCACGCGGTCCTCCTCCTCAGACATCGGGACTGGGCAGCGTCGCGGGCTGGTTGCGCCACGGGTCTGCCTCGACGACCAGCCTAGTCGGCGGGGGTGACGGCGGTCGGCCCGTCCGAGCCCGCGGCACTCCCCGACGGACTCCCGAGCCCCGGCATCGTCCGTCCGGTCCGTGTCGTCCGGAACCTCCCACCTCGGGCGCCACCGCGCGGCTAGCGTGCACGCGCTCCCCCGCCCGAACGCTCCCCGCGCAGACAGCTCCCCCGCCGTCCGATCCCCCGAGGACCCGCCACACCGTGCCACCGCTCCGCCCCCACCCCACCGCCTCCGGGTCTCCGGCGGGCGCACCCGTCCCGACCGTCCCGACCAGCCCGACTCGGCCGCGACGACGGACCGCCCGGACTGCCCTCCGCGCCCGGGGCGGCATCGCCGTGGCGGCGGCAGTCGTCGCGCTGGTCGCGGGCTGCGGACCGGCGACGACCCCGACGGCCACCTCGGGCTCGGTGCGGCCGACCGCCGCAACGACGACGACCGGCACCGACGGCTCGGCGGGGGGCGCCGCGACCGCCACCTCGGTGGCGCCGGCTGCGGCTGCGGCGCCGTCGACCCGCGCCGTCGGGAGCACGGCGTCCCAGGCGCGCCCCGGGACGGCCCTGGCCCTGCTCGGCACCCTGGTCGTCAAGGGCCGCGGACCGATGACGGGGTACACGCGGGCCCAGTTCGGGCAGGCGTGGACCGACACCGACCGCAACGGGTGCGACCAGCGCAACGACGTGCTGCGGCGCGACCTGCGCGGGATCCGGCTCAAGGCCGGCACGCACGGCTGCGTCGTCCTGTCCGGGACGCTGCTCGACCCGTACACCGGGCGCACGATCGCGTTCACCCGCGGACCCGGCACGTCGGCGGCGGTGCAGATCGACCACGTCGTGCCCCTCGCCGACGCGTGGGTCAAGGGAGCGGCGCGCTGGGACGTCGGCACCCGGACCACCTTCGCCAACGACCCGCTCAACCTGCTCGCCGTGAGCGGTCCGGTCAACGCCGCCAAGGGCGCCGGGGACGCCGCGACGTGGCTGCCGCCGGCCAAGGGGTTCCGGTGCGCGTACGCCGCGCGCCAGGTCGCCGTCAAGGCGAGGTATGCCGTCGCCGTCACCTCCGCCGAGCGCGCCGCCTTGGCGCGCATCCTCGGGACCTGCCCCACGACGCCGGTGCCCACCGCCGGGCCCGTCGCCCTCGGCGGCTGGCCGGTCGCGACGAGCTCGTCGACCTCGACACCGCGACCGACGACCGCGACCGGCACGTCGTCGCCGAAACCGTCGACCACGTCCACCTCGTCCGTGGTCCAGGGCGTCCACCCTGGCGCCTTCTGCTCCCCCGAGAGTTCCCTCGGCCGCACGAGCGCGGGAACGCTGATGCGGTGCAGCACCACGGCGACGGACCCCCGCGCCCGGTGGCGGCGGGCCTGACCTCCCCGGTCGTCGTGCGCCGGCGTCAGTGGCCGGAGCTGCCGGGACTGGAGTGCCACAGCTTGCGCGGCGGGTCGAGCCGGTCGGCCCCCGGGCCGCCGGGCACCGCGGTGCCGCGCGCGAGCCGGTGCGAGCCCCGGACGTCCTCCCCCGGCGGCTTGGTGTCGGCGTAGGGAGACTGCCGGAACCCCGAGGCGTGGACGAGCACCCGTCGCCCGCCCCGCAGCGCCGCCTGGTGGGCGGCCTCCTCCGCCTGCGCCTGCTCGGCGGCCGCGCGCTCGGACTCCTCCATCGCGGCATACACGGCCTCCACCCCGCCGCGCTGCCACGCCTCCCACAACGGCGACAGCTCCCACGCGCCCGTCGCCCGCAGGGAGATGCCTCGCGGGCCGGTGCGTCGCACCACCCCGCGCACGAGCAGCATCCACGAGTGGAACACCGTTGCGGCGTAAGGACCCTGGACGTCCTCGAAGAACGTCGCGTCGACCGGCCCGGTCGAGTCGTCGAGGGTGAGGAAGACGACACGCCGGCCCGAGCGGATCGGCGGCGTCTGGGTGGCGACCTTGACCCCGCAGGCCCAGACCGTCGACCGGCTGCGGGCCGAGAGCAGGTCTCGGCTGCGGGTGACCCCGAGGGCGTCGAGCATCGGCGCGTAGAACTCGACGACGTGCGCGCTCGCGTCGAGGCCGAGGATGTCGAGCTCGGCCCGGACCCGCTCGGGGCCGCTCAGCTCGGGCAGCCCGGTGCCGGTGGTCAGCTCGGGGCGGTCGCCGAGGTCGAGGGCGAGCTGGGTGGGCTGGAGGTCGGCTGCGGTCACCGGTGCGGCCGCCTGTGACTGGGCCGCGGCACGGCCCCGCACCTGGTCGCCGGCGAGCACGTCGGGCAGGGTCGAGGCCTCACCGCGCGACCGGCCCCGGGGCGCGACCCGGCGGCTCGAGCGGCCGACGGCGCGGGTCCAGCGGTCGAGCTCGGCGAGGTGGAGCAGCAGGTCGCGCCGGGTGGTGCGGCCACGCCGCCCCAGGCCCGCCGTCGTCGGGCCGGACGTCAGGCCCGGCACCCCGCCGGAGACCGCGCCGATGCCGTAGAGCCGGTCGAACGCCCCGGCGAGGACGAGCCGTTCGGCGACCGGCCGGGACACCCGGGCGCGGTGCCAGAAGTCGGACAGCCCGGCATACGGCTGGCCGGCGACGATGCGCGCCACCTCGGCGTCGCTGATCCCGCGGACGTCGGCGAGCGAGAGGCGGATGCCGTAGTCGCTGGCATCGGGCAGGTCACCGGTGAGCACGTCGGCCGCGGTCCTGTCCCCGGGGTCGCCGGGGAGCCCCGGACGTCCGCCGAGGGGGTCGAGCGGCTCGACCCGCTCGACCCGGTAGGTGCCGGTGGAGGCGTTGACGTCCAGGCCCAGCACGGTGATGCCGAGCGAGCGGGCGTCGTCGAGGATGAGCCGCTTGGGGTACATGCCCGGGTCATGGGTGAGCACCCCGGCGAGGAAGGCCGCCGGGTGGTGGGTCTTGAGCCAGGCCGAGTGGTAGGTCGGCAGGGCGAACGCGGCGGCGTGGGCCTTGCAGAAACCGAACGACGCGAACGCCTTGAGCACCTCCCAGATGCGGTCGGTGTCCTCACGGGTGTACCCGCGCGCCAGGGCCGCGGGACGCCACCACGCCTCGATCTCGACCTGGCCGCCGGGGGTGCCGAGCGCGCGCCGGACCTCGTCGGCCTGCGCCAGCGAGACGCCGGTCGTCTCGGCGACGATCATGAGCACCTGCTCGTGGAACACCACGACGCCCTCGGTCTCCTCCAGCGCCGCGATGAGCGTGGGGTGCAGGTAGGAGGCGGCCTTCCAGCCGTGCCGGGCCTCGAGGAACGGCGTGATCATGTCGGACTTGACCGGGCCGGGGCGGAACAGCGAGATGTCGATGACGAGGTCCTCGAACCGCTGCGGCCCGAACTTGCCGATGAGCTCGCGCTGCCCCGGGCTCTCGATCTGGAAGCAGCCGAGGGTGTGGCTGGTGCGGATCAGCCGGAAGGTCGCCTCGTCGTCGAGCGGCACCTGCGCCTGGTCGTCGAGGTCGACCGTGACACCGTCGACGCGCTCCACCTCGGCCACGGCGTGCGCCATCGCCGACTGCATCCGGATGCCGAGCACGTCGAGCTTGAGCAGACCCATCGTCTCGACGTCGTCCTTGTCGTACTGGCTCATCGGGAACCCCAGCCAGCTCGCCTCGACCGGCGTGCGGTCGAGCAGGCTGCCGTCGGACAGCACGACCCCGCACGGGTGCAGCGCGATGTGGCGCGGCAGTCCGTCGAGCCGCTCGACGAGGTCGAACAGCGCACGCAGCCGGGGGCTGTCGAGCCCGCGGGAGCGCAGCTCGGGCAGCTCGGCGATGGCGTTGCGGACGTCGCGGGCGCGGATGTGCGGGAACGCCTTGGCGATTTCGTCGACCTCGACCGGGGCCATGCCGAGCGCCGCGCCGACGTCGCGGATCGCGTGCCGGACCTTGTAGGTGTCCATCATCGACACGCAGGTCACCCGGTCGCCGCCGAACCGCTCGAGGACCTTCTCGTAGACCTCGGTGCGCCGGGCCGACTCGACGTCGATGTCGATGTCGGGCAGCTCGGCGCGCAGCGGGCTGCAGAACCGCTCCATGATGAGGCCGTAGCGGATCGGGTCGACCCCGCTGATCCCGAGCAGGTAGTTGACCAGCGACCCCGCACCCGACCCGCGCGCGGCGACCCGGACCCCCATCTCCCGGATCAGGTCGACCACCTCGGCGACCGTGAGGAAGTACGAGGCGTACCCGAGCTCGGCGATGACCTTGAGCTCGTCGACGAGCCGGGTCTCGACGGCGGACAGCTCGCGCTCGCCCAGCCCGGGGTACCGCCAGGCGAGCTTGTCGCGGCAGCGCTGCTCGAGCCGCACCTGCGGGCTCTCCCCCGCCTCGATGCCCAGGACCTCTGGTTCGGGCAGGTGGACCGACCCGATGCCCAGGTCGTGCCGGGCGCTCTGGGCGCAGGCCAGCCCCAGGGCGAGGGTGCGCTCGAGCAGCGCGTCGGCCCGGGTGCGGTCGCCGCCGGTGACCGCGAGCGCCACCTCGCGCATGGTGTCGGTGCTCGCGAGGTGGGCGGCGTCGGTGACCCGGTCGAGGTGCCGGGTGTCGAGGGCGACGAGCCGGCGGGCGGCGTCGAGGACGTCGACGACCGCGGACTCGGCCGGGTCGACGTGGCGGACCGCCGCGGTGAGCACCGCGGGCAGCCCCGCCTCGTCGGCGAGCCCGAGCATCCGCGCGGCGTGGACGCGCGAGGCCGGGGTGCCGGACGGGCCGCCGTGGCAGACCACCTCGACCACGAGCGCACCGGGCGGCAGCCGGTGCTGCCACCGGGCGAGCAGCGCCCGGGCCCGGTCGGGCCGCCCGGCGAGGACCGCCCGCCCCACGTCGGAGTCGGGGCCGAGCAGGACGACGAGCGGGCTGGGGTGGCCGTCGGGGGCCGTGCAGCGCGCGGCGACGGTGTCGAGCGAGGTCACCGGGGTCCCCCGCTCCCCGCGCAGGTGGGTGTCGGTGACGAGCCGGCACAGCGCGGCATACCCGACACCCCCGGGCAGCCCCGTCGCCCGGCCGCGGGCGAGCACGGTGACGCGCGGGTGGCGCGGGTCGACCACCGCACCGCCGCGCACCGGGGTGCGGGGCCGGGCCGACGGTGGCAGGTATGCCGGGTGCCCGCCCTCGCGAGCGGCATCGGCGAGCACCCGGTCGGCGAGCGTCCGGTCGACGGGTCGGCGTCCGCCCCCGGCCGGGTCGTCGGGACCGCCCCGGGACGCGCCGGGCCGGTCCGGCTCGGGGCCGACTGCGAGGTCGACCCCGAGCACCGGGGAGATGCCGGCGGCGGTGGCCGCCCGGACGAACCGGACCGCGCCGTAGAGCCCGTCGCGGTCGGTGAGCGCGAGCACCGGCTGGCGGTGCTGGGCAGCCCGCTCGACGATCGCCTCGGGCGTGGCGGTGCCGTAGCGCATCGAGAACCCCGAGGCGACGTGGAGGTGGACGAAGTCGGTCACGGCGACCCCCCTCCCCGCACCGGCGCCCCGGATGCCGCGGACGCCGCGACGGTGGGCACGAGCACGTCGCGGTCGACGGAGGCGACCGGCAGGCCGAGGGCGCGGCACACCAGCTCGAGGAACGTCTCGGACTGGCGCAGCAGGTCGTCGGCCTCGCGGGCGGTGTGCGGGCCGGGCCGGGCCGCGACCAGCTCGAAGAAGCCGGCCCACTCGGCGAGCTCGGGCGCGACCGACGGCACCAGCTCCCAGAGGCTGCGCGGACCGGCGGGGCCACCGGGACGGGTGCGGGCGGCGACCACGGCGGCGGCAGCACGCAGGGCCGCGAGCTGGGCCTGGCGGTGGCGCTGGACGATGTCGCGGGTGTGGCAGGCCTCGAGCAGGGAGTGCCGGGAGCGGTCGAGCAGGTCGAGGGCGCTCGCCGCAGCACTCGGGACCGGGGTGGGGGTGGGAGTCATCGTCAGCCGTCCTCAGTCCGCGACCCGCAGCAGGCGCCAGCCCGGGCCGGCCGGGTCGTCGCCGAGGTCGTAGACACCCACCCCGGCGGTGCGACCCGCGCTGGCCTCCACCCGCCACACCCGGCGCTCGCGGGCGTCGGTGAGCACGTCGGCGCCCTCCCGGGCGTCGCGCCACCACGGCCGGCGCTCCTGCCAGGAGTCCAGGACGGTGCGCACGACGTAGAGCCGGCCGCGCCACACGAACGCGTCCGGGTGCGTGGCCACCGCGGTGCCACCCCCGTCGGTGCTCTCGCGGACCTCGATCGGCTCTTCGTACCGGCGCACCACGGCATGGCTCCTTCGCTCGGGGCAGGATGGGATGAGGTGGGGCCCTGGCCCCGACCGGCGGGGTCGAGGCGCCGGCCACGGGGCCAGGGCCGGCCGTGGCCCGGTGGCGACGAGCGGCTCGGGCACCAGGGCCGGGAACCGCGGGTCGCCGGTCGTCCGGACCCGGCATTCGAACATCTGTTCGATAACCAGAACGGTACACCCGGCCTCGGACAGGCCGTCAAGGCGAACCTCGGAACCCGTCCCGGTCCCACCGTGAGACGGGCGTCGGCAAGGCTGGTGGCCTCCTCCCCCCAGCCCTACTCTTCGAGCATGCCGCCCGACGCGCCCCCGCCCCCGGCGCCCAGCCCGACCGCCGGCCGCCCCTCCGGCCCGGCCCCGGACCTGAGCGGCCACCCCGGCGTGCAGCGCGTCCTGGCGGCGCTCGCGGTGCACCACGTGGTCCCCGAGGTCGTCACGCTCCCGGACGCCGTCCGCACCGCGGCCGCCGCCGCGAGCGCCCTCGGGATCACCCCGGCGGAGATCGCCAACTCGCTGGTGTTCCGGGCGACCTGCGCCTCGGGCGGGACCTCCGCCGTCCTCGTCCTGACGTCGGGCGCTCACCGGGTCGACCTGGTGAAGGTGGCCGACCTCGTCGACGACGTCGCGCACCTCGAGCGGGCCGACGCCGACTTCGTCCGCGAGAGCACGGGCTTCGCGATCGGCGGCGTCGCCCCCGTGGGCCACCTCCAGCCCGTCCCGACGTACGTCGACGTCTCGCTGAGCCGGTACCGGTACGTCTGGGCCGCAGCCGGCCACAGCCACACCGTCTTCCGCACCACCTACGAGGAGCTGCTCCGGGTCACCGCCGGGCGCGCCATCGAGGTCGCCTGACCCCACCGCCCCGCCGGCCGCACGGCATACGCGGTCCCCGAGGGGTCTTTGATGGCTTTGCACCCTCTGAGGAGCGCAAACCCTTCAAAGACCCTGCGCGCAGCGGTCAGACCTCGAGCACAGCGGTCAGGCCGGGGGCGGACCCTCGTGCACGCAGAGCACGTTGCCGTCCGGGTCGCGGAACCACGCGGCCCGCTCCGCACCGGTCGTCGCGATGTGGTCCACCGTGGTGAGGCCGGGCAGGTCGTAGTCGTCGAACACGACCCCGCGCGCCTCGAGGTCGCGCACCTCCGCGGCGACGTCGGGCACCTCCCAGCTGAGCGCGGTGCTCGGGTTCTGCGTCCCCGCCTCACGCGGCAGCAGCATGAGCACCATGCCGCCCGCGAGCCCGTACAGCAGGCTACCCTCGTCGTTCGCCCCCTGGAACGGCAGGCCGAGACGGTCGTAGAACTCCCGGGCGCGACCGGTGTCCGTGACGGGCAGCATCGTCGCGATCGAGCTCGTGGCGAGGGACATGAGCAGACCTCCTCGTGCGGCTGCGGCCCCGGCGGTCGCAGGCCACCTCCAGCATGCGCCGCGCCCGACCCGTGGCGCTCCGCCACAAGGGTGAGACGGGCTGGGCACAATGAGCCCATGACCTCACCCCGGCCGGTCGAGTGCTGGCTCACCGACATGGACGGCGTCCTCGTGCACGAGGAGAACGCCATCCCCGGAGCCGCCGAGTTCGTCCAGGCGCTCGTCGACAGCGGCCGGCGCTTCCTGGTGCTGACCAACAACTCGATCTACACCCCGCGGGACCTGCGCGCCCGGCTGCGGGCCAGCGGGATCGACGTGCCCGAGAAGGCCATCTGGACCTCCGCGCTCGCGACCGCCCAGTTCCTGGACGACCAGCGACCGCACGGGAGCGCGTTCGTCGTGGGCGAGGCCGGGCTCACCACCGCGCTGTACGAGGTCGGCTACACGATGACCGAGCGCGACCCGGACTACGTCGTGCTCGGCGAGACCCGCACCTACTCCTTCGAGGCCATCACCAAGGCGATCCGGCTGGTCGAGGGCGGCGCGCGGTTCATCGCGACGAACCCGGACGTCAGCGGTCCCAGCCAGCAGGGCACCCTGCCCGCGACCGGGTCGGTGGCGGCCCTCATCAGCGCCGCGACCGGTCGCCAGCCCTACTACATCGGCAAGCCGAACCCGCTCATGATGCGCAGCGCCCTCAACCGCATCGACGCGCACAGCGAGTCGACCGTCATGGTGGGCGACCGGATGGACACCGACGTCATCAGTGGCCTCGAGGCCGGCCTGCGGACGGTCCTGGTGCTCACCGGGTCGACCTCCCCCGACCAGGTCGACACCTTCCCCTACCAGCCGACCCGGGTGGTCGACTCGATCGCCGACCTCGTCCCGCTCGTGGGCGAGCTGCGCCCCCTCACCGGCCCCGCCGCCTAGCCCCGCCGCCTAGCGTCGCGGGCGGTCCCTCTCGGGGTCGGCCGCGAGCACGCTGTCGAGCAGCCCCGGGAACGCCTCGTCCAGCTCGGCCCGGCGCAGCGACACCAGCCGCTGCCTGCCGTGCGGCTCGTTGCGCACCACGCCGGCCTCGCGCAGCACCTTCATGAGGTGGGACTTGGTCGACTTCGGCAGGGCCGGGTCGGTCGCGCCGCACTGCGCCATCTCCAGCGGCCCGTCGGCGAGGTCGCGGACGATCCGCAGGCGCGAGGGGTCGCTGAGGGCGAACAGGACGTCGGTCAGCGCCACGTCCCGAAGGTCGGGATGGGGCAGCTCGGTGCTCCCTGGCATGGTTCGATCCTATTCGAACCATGCGCGGGGGCGACGGCGGTCGCCACGACGGGCGTGACGACGGGGAGGGAACGGGCGCGACACCGGCGCCGCCCCGAGGACCCCCGCGACCCAGCAGGGAATGCCGGGCGGTCGCCGACTGTTCGATAAGTTTCGAACCGTCGTTTCCGGGCCCGGAAGGCATTCCCCATGAGCGCGACCAGCACGACGAACTCCCCCACGGCCACCGGGGCCCGCACCCTGGACCCGGCCCGCGCCCGCCGGGCGGCCGGGTTCCCCCTGGCCCTGGCGGCGGTCGTGGCCCTCATGGTCGGTGCCAGCGCGCCGTCCCCGTTCTACCCGGTGCTCCAGGCGCGGATCGGCTTCTCGGCCGGCACGATGACGACCATCTTCGGCGTCTACGCCCTCACCCTGCTCGGGACGCTCCTGGTCACCGGCTCGCTGTCCGACCACGTCGGCCGCCGGCCCGTCCTCGCCGCAGGCTTCCTCGTCCTGGCAGCGAGCATGGTCGGCTTCTGGCACGCCACGGACGTCCCGACGCTGATGGCCTCCCGCGCCGTCCAGGGTGTCGCCGCAGGACTGCTCATGTCGACCCTGTCCGCGGCCGTCGTCGACCTCGAGCCCGAGCACCGCGCCGGCCTCGCGGCGACCCTCAACAGCGTCACCCCGCTCGCCGGCCTGGCCGCCGGCGCACTCGCCGCCGGCACCCTGCTCGACCGTGCCCACGACGCGCTGCCGCTGGTGTTCGGCACGCTCACCGCGGCATACGTCCTGCTCGCCCTCGCCGTCCTCGCCCTGCCGGAGACCTCGCCTCGGCACGCCGGCTGGGCGCGCTCGCTGCGCCCCCGCGTCGGCATCCCGGCACCCGCGCGGGCGGCGTTCACGCGCAGCGCCCCTGCGGTGTTCGCGGGCTGGGCCACCGGCGGCCTGTACCTGTCGCTCGGCGCCCCGCTCGTGGCACTCCTCGGCGGTCGCGAGCACCTCGCGCAGGGCGCCGTCGTGGCGATCCTCACCGGCGTGGGCGCGCTGAGCTCGGCTATCGGCGGCCGGGCCGGGGCCCGCCGCACCACCCTGTACGGCACGACCATGCTGGCCGTCGGCACCGTGCTGACCCTGGTGGCGCTGCACGCCGGCTCCCTCGTCGGCTTCCTGCTCGCAGCCGTGGTGGCGGGGTCGGGGTTCGGGACGTCGTTCCTGGGGATCATGCGCTCCATCACCCCGACGGTGGGGCCGGACCAGCGTGGCGAGCTGTTCTCGTCGGTCTTCGTCGTGAGCTACCTGGCGTTCGGGCTGCCCGCCGTCGCCGCCGGGTTCGCGGTCCCGCACCTCGGCCTGCTGACCACCGCGACGGTGTACGGCGTCGTGGTCGCCGTGCTCTCGGCCCTCGCCGCGCTGACCCGCCGGTTCGGCACCCGCGACTGACCAGCCCGGCCGGGAGCCCCCGGGCACCTGAGTAGTCGCACCGATGCCCGCGCCGGCCAGCCACGGCAGGCTCGTCGCGTCGCAGTCGGGAGACTGCGGCGGCGGGGCGCGGGCCCCGGGGCGGCCGGGGGGACGGTCGTCACCGGACCCGCGCCCCGCGCTGGGTCAGAGGCCGAGGTTGCGGTGCACCTCGAGGGTCGCCGTCGAGCGGTTCATCGTGATGAAGTGCAGGCCCGGTGCACCCTCGGCGAGCATCCGCTGGGCGAGCTCGGTGGCGATCTGCACGCCCACCTCGCGGGTGGCGACCGGGTCGCCCGCGACCCGCTCGAGCCGCTCGACGACGGGCGCGGGCAGCGGCGTCCCCATGAGCTGGGACATCCGCGCGACCTGCTTGAAGTTCGTCACGGGCATCAGGCCCGGCGTGATGGGCAGGTCGCGGCGCTCGGCGACCCGGTCGCGCAGCCGCAGGTAGGTCTCGGCGTCGAAGACCATCTGCGTGATCGCGAACGACGCCCCGGCGTCGGCCTTGCGCACGAGCACCTCGACGTCGTGGTCGAGGTCGGGCGAGCTCGGGTGCACGTCCGGGAAGGCTGCCACCCCGATCGTGAAGTCCCCGAGCGAGCGGACGAGCTCGACGAGGTCGGTGGCGTGGTTGAGCCCCTCGGGGTGCGGCGTCCACTCCCCTCCCGGGTTGCCCGGCGGGTCGCCGCGCAGGGCGAGGATGTTGCGGACGCCGCTCGCGGCATACATCCCGATGACCTGGCGCAGGGCGGCGACGGACGCGCCCACACAGGTGAGGTGGGCCAGCGGCGTCAGGGTCGTCTCGAGGGCGATGCGCCCGGTGACGCGCACCGTGCGGTCCTGGCTGGTGCCGCCCGCGCCGTAGGTGACCGACACGAAGTGCGGCCGCACCGACTCCAGCCGGCGGATGGCGTCCCAGAGGACCTCCTCGCCGGCGTCGTCCTTGGGCGGGAAGAACTCGAAGCTGATCGAGGGCTCGGTGCGCGCGAGCATGCCGGGGATCGACCGGGTCTGCGACTCCGGCCGGGCCAGCCGCGACGGTTGCCCGAGTGCCATGGCGGTGAGACTAGTCGAGCGTCCACGCCGTAGGCTCAGGTGCAGCACCGGGTGAGACGCCCTGTGCCGCCGACGATCTGGAGGAGCACGTGGTCGCCAGCCCGCTCGATGCCGCCGCACTGCGCGAACGCGTGCAGCGCTGCGTCGACGTCGTGCTCGCGCGCCAGGACGGCGTCCTCGCCGAGGTCGGCCCCGACGCCCAGGAGCTGCTCGCCGCCGTGGCCCGGCTGCTCACCGGCGGCAAGCGGCTGCGCGCCGCCTTCCTCTACTGGGGCTACCGGGGCACGGGTCAGCCCGACTCCGACGCGATCGTCCAGGTCGCGACCGCCATGGAGTTCTTCCAGGCGGCCGCCCTGATCCACGACGACGTCATGGACGACAGCGACACCCGACGCGGTATGCCGGCGGCGCACCGCTCCCTCGCCGCCCGCCACGAGCGCGAGGAGTGGGCCGGGGACGCCGGCCGGTTCGGGGTCGCCGGCGCGATCCTGGCCGGCAACCTGTGCCTCAACTGGACCGAGGAGCTGTACGCCACCTCGGGCTTGGCGCCCGAGCACCTGTCCCGCGGCCGGGAGGTCTTCGACCGGATGCGCACCCAGCTCATGGGCGGGCAGTTCCTCGACGTCGTCGAGTCCGCCCGGTCCTGGGAGGGCGTGCCGACCCCGGAGCGGATCGAGCGGGCCGAGCGGGTCATCCGCTACAAGTCCGCCAAGTACACCGTCGAGCACCCGCTGCTCATCGGCGCCACCGCCGGCGGCGCGAGCGCGGAGGACCTGGCCACGCTGTCGCGCTACGGCCTCGACCTGGGGCACGCGTTCCAGCTGCGCGACGACCTGCTCGGGGTGTTCGGCGACCCCGCGACCACGGGCAAGCCCGCCGGGGACGACCTGCGCGAGGGCAAGCGCACGGTCCTGGTCGCCCACGCCCTCGAGGGCACGGACGAGGCCGGACGGGCGCTGGTCGGCCGCCTCCTGGGCGACCCGGCCCTGGGCGACGCCGAGGTCGAGGAGCTGCGCCGCGTCATCACCGACAGCGGTGCCGTCGACGCGGTCGAGGCCGACATCACCCGGCTGGCCGGCTCGGCCCGCTCGGCGCTGAAGTCGACGACCGGCCTCACCGACGAGGCCGTGGACGTGCTCGACGCGCTCATCGACAGCGCGACCAGCCGCCAGTACTGAGGCAGCGCCCTAGAAGGCCGTCTCCATCGCGCGGCGGCGGACCTCGGTCTTGAAGCCGTCACGCAGGGCGTCGACGGGCGTGCCACCGCGGCCGAGGGTGTCGTCGGCGGTGAACAGCCAACGCACGACCTCCTCGTCGTCCATCCCGCCGTCGGCGAGGACGGTGATCGTGCCGCGCAGGTAGTGCAGCACGGTCTCGTCGAGGAACGCCTCGGGGACCTGCAGGATCCGCCGCTCCCCCACCCGCAGCCCGAGCAGCTCGCGCTCCTCGAGCATCCGGCGGACCTGCGACAGCGGCACGCCGAGGCGTTCCGCGACGTCCGGGACGGGCAGCCAGGACCCGACGAGGGCCTCGATCGACGTCGCCGCGCCGTCCTGGGTGTCCGCGCCGGGACCGGGGATCTGCTCGCTCACGGGGCCAGCCTGCCAGCCGTCGCGGACAATGCAAATTACATCGATGTAAGTCGATATCCCTGTCCCGGTTTGGTGTACTGTCACACGGGCCACAGTCGTCACACCGACACCATCCGCACCCGTCGTACCTCCCGCCCCGCGGGAGCCGCCCGAAAGGCACCCCCTGTCATGCCACCAGTGATCGCCCCGGCCGCCGTCCCCCCTGCTGCCGTCTCGGCCCCACCGGCGGTCGTGCAGAAGGCCAAGCCCGCGCCCCACGGCTGGACGACCTACACCGTGCGCAGCGGTGACAACCTGTCCTCGATCGCCGACCGCACCGGCACGACCGTGGGCGCCCTGGTCGCGCGCAACCACCTCCGCGACGGCGGGTCGAGGCTGTCGGTGGGCCAGCACCTGTCGGTGCCGAAGACGGCTGCCCAGGCCCGCGCCGAGGCCGCCCGCGCCAAGGCGGCCGCTGCTGCCCGGGCCGCGGCGATCCGGCGGGCCACCTACGTCGTGCGATCGGGCGACACGCTGTCAGGCATCGCCGCCCGCAAGGGCGTCTCCCTCGCAGCCCTCCTGAAGGCCAACCACCTGTCGACCCGCTCGGTGATCCACATCGGCCAGAAGGTCCGCATCCCCGGCGCCGGCGCCGCGAGCACCGCACGCCCGGCGGCCTCCGCCCCCACCACCGCGACCTACACGGTCCGCTCCGGCGACACCCTCAGCGCCATCGCCGCGCGGACGAAGACGCCGCTGGGCACGCTCTACAAGCTCAACCGGCTCTCGGCCCGCACCGTGATCCACCCCGGGCAGCACCTGCGGGTGCGTGGCACGTCCGCGAGCGCCGCGCGCCGGGCGAGCACCACGGCATACACCGTCGTGTCGGGTGACACGCTCTCCGGCATCGCCGCGCGCAAGGGCGTCTCGCTGGCCTCGCTGCTCAAGGCGAACCACCTCTCGGCCCGCACGGTGATCCACGTCGGCCAGAAGCTGCGCGTGCCCTCGACCGCCAAGCCGGTCAGCCCGAGCACCAACACCTTCGCGGGTCGCACCTACCCGCAGGCCACGGTCAGTGCGGCGAACCGCAACCGGGAGGCACTGGCCGCGCGCTCCGTCCCGAGCCGCACCCAGACCCGGGCGATGATCGTCGCGACGGCACGGCGCCACGGCGTCGACCCCACGCTGGCCCTCGCCGTCGCGTGGCAGGAGTCGGGCTGGAACCAGCGGCAGGTCTCGGTCGCCAACGCGATCGGCGTCATGCAGGTGATCCCCTCGTCGGGCGAGTGGGCCTCGCAGATGGTGGGGCGCCGGCTCAACCTGCTCAACACCCAGGACAACATCACCGCCGGTGTCGCGATCCTGCGCTCGCTGACCCGCTCGGCCTCGAACACCGACCAGGCGATCGCCGGGTACTACCAGGGGCTGGCGTCAGTGCAGAAGAACGGCATGTACGCGGACACCAAGTCCTACGTGAAGGCCGTGAAGTCGCACCGCGGCCGCATGTGAGCCCCCGCGCACAGCCCTGCCGGCGGTCCCCGGCTGTCCGCCCCGGACCTGCCTGCACGGGATGACCCGTCCGGTCTCCTACACTTTGCGGGTGTCTTCCGGTGTGACCGAGTCCCTCCTCGGCCGTGTGCTCGACGGGCGCTACCGCGTCCAGTCGCACATCGCCGACGGCGGGATGGCGTCGGTCTACCTGGCGCTGGACACCCGCCTGGACCGTGACGTGGCCCTCAAGGTGCTGCGTGCCGACCTCGCCCAGGACGAGGCGTTCGTCACCCGCTTCCGGCGCGAGGCGCGCTCCGCAGCCCGCCTGTCCCACCCCAACGTCGTGGCCGTCTTCGACCAGGGCGAGGACGACGGGCTCATGTTCCTCGCGATGGAGTACGTCCCCGGCCAGACCCTGCGCGAGGTGATGCGCGCCGAGGGGCCGCTCACTCCGCGAGCCGCCCTGGACATCCTCGCCCCCGTGCTGCAGGCCCTCGGGGCCGCGCACCGGGCCGGCATCATCCACCGCGACGTCAAGCCCGAGAACGTCATCCTGCGCGAGGACGACGGCACCGTGAAGGTCGCCGACTTCGGCCTGGCCCGGGCCGTCTCCGCGCACACCGTCACCTCGCAGACGGGCGTGCTCCTCGGGACGGTCGCCTACCTGTCCCCCGAGCAGGTCGAACGGGGCATCGCCGACGCCCGCAGCGACGTGTACGCCGCCGGGCTGATCCTGTTCGAGATGCTGACCGGGACCAAGGCGTTCACGGGCGACACCCCGATCCACATCGCGTACCAGCACGTCCACGGCTCGATCCCGGCCCCGTCGTCGCGGGTTCCGTCGGTGCCGCAGGAACTCGACTCCCTGGTGGCGCTGGCGACGTCCCGGGACCCCGACCAGCGCCCGTCGGACGCCGCTGACTTCCTCACCCAGGTGCGGGCGTCGCGCGCGATGCTCACCCCGGCCGAGCTCGACCGGCGCCCGGAGGGTCCCGCGTCACTCGCCGGCGGTGCCAGCACGGTGGCCGTGGAGCGCACGAGCGCCCTGCCCGTCGGGGCCGACGGGGCGGAGTCGACCGAGCAGGTGGACGACGGCGCGGCGCCCGCCCGCCGCCGCGTGCCCCCGGTGGCGCTGCCCATCGACCACACGCCGACCGTGCCGCCCGGGGCCGAGCTGGCCCCGCGGCGCCGTGGTGCGCTCGAGGGGCGCGTGGTGGGCGACGACGGCCGGCGCGGCGGCCTGCCGTGGCGCTGGATCGCGATCGCGCTCGCCGTGCTCGTGGTGGCGGGCCTCAGCCTGTGGTGGTTCCTCGCCGGGCCGGGCTCCCCCACCGTCGTGCCGCGGACGACCAACCTCGCGTACGCCAAGGCCGCCACCGCGCTCGAGCGGGCGCACCTCACGCCGAAGCGCGAGGACCAGTTCGACGAGAGCGTGCCCAAGGGCGTCGTCATGTCGACCGATCCCGGCGCCGGGACGGAGGTGTCCCGCGGCACCGACGTCACCGTGACGGTCTCCCGTGGGCCCGAGCGGTATGCCGTGCCCGACGTCGCGGGGAAGTCCAAGGCCGAGGCGACGGACCAGATCGCCGCGGCCAAGCTGGCTGTCGGCTCCACGACCGAGGCGTTCAGCGAGACCGTCGCGCCGGGGCTGGTCATCAGTGTCGACCCCAAGGCCGGCACGGAGCTCAAGCGGGGTGCCGACGTCGCGCTCGTCGTGAGCAAGGGACGCCAGCCGATCGCGGTGACTGACTGGACCGGCAAGCCCGCTGACCAGGCGGTCAACGACCTCACCGGCAAGGGCCTGCAGGTCGACGCGACCCAGCAGGAGTTCAGCACCGACGTCGCCAAGGGCAGCGTGATCTCCCAGACGCCGGCGGGCGGGACGCTCTACCGCGGTGACTCGGTCAAGCTCGTGGTCTCCAAGGGCCCGGAGATGGTCCCGGTGCCGGACGTGCAGGGCAAGCAGGAGGCGGAGGCCGAGAAGATCCTCACCGACGCCGGGTTCAAGGTGCAGAAGGACCGGTTCATGGGCGGCGTCTTCGGCACCGTCCGCAGCCAGAGCCCCGCCGGTGGCGGCAAGGCCCCCAAGGGCAGCGTCGTCACCCTCGTCATCGTCTGACCGGGCCCTCCGCCGACCCGTCCCCGCCCAGAACCAGCCCCGATGTCGCCACCCGAAGGCCCTGCCCTGTCCCCCAGCACGCCGTCCGCCGCCTCGCGCACGCGGCTGCCCGCGACCCGGCTCGCGACCCTGCTGCTGGTCTCCGTGACGGCTGTCTGGGGCTCGACGTTCTTCCTCATCCGCGACCTGGTCGCCCACGTGCCGTCGGCGGACTTCCTCGCCGTGCGGTTCGCCATCGCGGCGGTCGTCATGGCGGTGGTGTTCCGGCGGCAGGTGCTCGCCCTGCGCCGCCGCGAGCTGGTGGTCGGTCTCGGCCTCGGCGTGCTGTACGGCCTGGCGCAGCTGCTGCAGACCGTGGGGCTGGAGCACACCGACGCGTCGGTGTCCGGGTTCGTCACGGGGACCTACGTCGTGCTCACCCCGGTGCTGGGGGCGGTGCTGCTGCGCGACCGGCTGCCGGGCAGCACGTGGCTCGCCGTCCTCCTGGCGACGGCCGGCCTGGCCGTCCTGTCGCTGCGCGGGCTGTCGGTCGGCTACGGCGAGGCGCTGACCCTCGGCTCCGCGGTCCTCTACGCGCTGCACATCCTGGGCCTCGGCCGGTACTCGACCGCCGCCGCGGCGACCGGCCTGGCCACGGTGCAGGCGTTCGTCATCGCGGTCGTGGCGACCATCGCCGCGCTCCCGGGTGGCATCACGCTGCCGTCGACCGGGGGCCAGTGGACGTCGCTGCTCTACATGGCTCTGGTCGCCGGTGCCGTCGCCCTGTGGGCGCAGACGTGGGCCCAGTCGCACCTGCCTGCGGCCCGCGCCGCGATCGTCATGACCATGGAGCCGGTCTTCGCGGCGTTCTTCGCCGTGCTGTTCGGTGGCGAGTCGCTCACGGCGCGGATGCTCCTCGGCGGCGGCCTCGTGCTGGCCGCGATGTACGTCGTCGAGCTGCTCGGCCGTCGCACCCCGGGCGCCACCGCTGAGCAGGACCCACCGGCCGAGCTGCTCCACCACGAGGTGTGAGGGCGAGGGCTCCGCTCGGCAACGCGCCGGCCCCCAGGCCGCAGTCCGGGGCCGAACCCGTTCGCGGTGCTGTGCGTTGCCCCGCCGCCCGGGGCAACGCACAGTGAACGCACTCGGCACGGATCGGCACGGACCAGCCCAGGTCAGGGCGGTCGTATGCGCTGCCCCAGCCTCCGGGGCAACGCAAAGTCCGCGCGCCCGCCCCTCACCCCCGTGCGTCCGGGCGGCGGTCACATGCGCTGCCCCAGCCTCCGGGGCAACGCACAGTGAGCGCGCCCGCCCTTCACCCGCGTGTCCGAGCGGCGGTCGTATGCGCTGCCCCAGCCCTCGGGGCAACGCACAGTGAGCGCGCCCGCCCCTCACCCCCGCGTCCAGGCGGCGGTCATATGCGCTGCCCCAGCCTCCGGGGCAACGCACAGTCCGCGCGCTCGGTACGGATCGGCACGGACCAGCGCAGGTCAGGGCGGTCGTATGCCCTGCCCCAGCCTCCGGGGCAACGCACAGTGCACGTGGTGCAGGTCCGCTTCCCGGGCGGCACCCTCAGGCGGCCGGCGGCCCCTGCTCGAGCAGCGGTGCGAGCGCGTCGACGGCGAGCGTGGTCCCGGCGTCGTCGACGTCGAGGTGCCACACGAGGCGGACCGCCGTGGGGCTCACCGGGTAGATCCGCACCCCGCGCGCCGCCGCCGCCTCCACGAAACCGGCCGCCGTCCAGCCGGCACCGGACACGTCGAGCACCACGATGTTGGTCTGGACCCGAGCCGGGTCGACCGAGCCGGGGCGCGCCTGCGCCGCCGCCTCGGCGAACCGCCGGGCCCGGCCGTGGTCGTCCGCCAGCCGCTGCACGTGGTGCTCGAGCGCGTGCAGCCCAGCGGCCGCGAGGATGCCGACCTGGCGCATGCCACCGCCGAAGCGCTTGCGCCAGATGCGGGCCTCCTGCATGTGCGCCGCCGACCCGACGAGCACCGACCCGACCGGGGCGCCGAGCCCCTTGGACAGGCACACGCTCACGGTGTCGAACAGCCCGCCCCAGGTGTCGAGAGGGGTGCCGGTCGCGACGTGCGCGTTCCAGAGCCGGGCGCCGTCGAGGTGCATCGCGACGCCGCGCGCCTGCGTGCCCTCGCGCAGGGCCTGCACCTGGTCCAGCGGCTGCACCGTGCCCCCGCCGAAGTTGTGCGTGTTCTCCACGACGACGAGCCGGGTGTTGACCTGGTACGCCCCGCCGTCGGGGATCATCAGCGCCAACGGCTGTGCCGCGTCGAGCTCCCCGTGCTGCGCCATCCAGGACCGCGACGAGATGCCCGAGAGCACCGCGGCGGCACCCATCTCGGCCCGCAGCACGTGCGCGAGCGAGTCGGCGACGAGCTCCTGGCCCGGCGCGACGTGCAACCGGATGCCGAGCTGGTTGGCCATCGACCCCGACGGGGTGAACAGGCCGTCCTCGTGGCCCAGCATCCCGGCCACCCGCTGCTCGAGCTCGCGGACGGTGGGGTCCTCGCCGAACACGTCGTCACCGACGGGCGCGGCGGCCATCGCCGCGCGCATGGCGTCGGTCGGCTTGGTGAGGGTGTCGGAGAGCAGGTCGACCTGGGGGGCATCGGGCATGCGAGCAGCCTAGGAGGTGCCCCACCGACCCGGACGGCCCGGTCACCGCCGCAACGCGCGCCGCGGCCCCGGGCGCACGACAACCCGGACGGCACACGCCCGGTCAGCTCTTGGAGAGCATCTCCGCGGTGAGGAACGCCAGCTCCAGGCTCTGCTGGTGGTTCAGGCGCGGGTCGCACACGGTCTCGTAGCGCTGGGACAGGTCGGCGTCGAGGATCTTCTCCGCGCCACCGATGCACTCGGTGACGTCGTTGCCCGTGAGCTCGACGTGGATGCCGCCGGGCACCGTCCCAAGGCCCTGGTGCACCTCGAAGAACCCGCGCACCTCCTCCACCACGTCCTCGAAGTCGCGCGTCTTGTAGCCGCTGGAGGACTCGAAGGTGTTGCCGTGCATGGGGTCGCAGATCCAGGTGACCTGGGCACCGCTGGCGGTGATCTTCTCGACGAGCGTCGGCAGCGCCTCGCGGACCGTCCGCGCGCCCATCCGCGTGATGAACGTCAGGCGGCCCGGCTCGCGGTCGGGGTCGACCTTGTCGATGAGGCGCAGCACGTCGTCGATCTCGGCCTTGGCCGACAGCTTCACGCCGATCGGGTTGAGCACCTTGGAGACGAAGTCGACGTGCGCGCCGTCGAGGTCGCGGGTGCGCTCCCCCACCCAGATGAAGTGGCCGCTGGTGTCGTACAGCTCGCCCGTGCGGCTGTCGACGCGGGTCAGCGGGCGCTCGTAGTCGAGCAGCAGCGCCTCGTGGGCGGAGAAGAACTCGGTCGTGCGCATCGCGTCGAAGTCCGCGCCACAGGCCGACATGAACTTCATCGCCTTGTCGATGTCCTTGGCCAGGCGCTCGTAGCGGCTGTTGGCCGAGTTGGAGACGAAGCCCTTGTTCCAGTCGTGGACGTGCCGCAGGTCGGCGAAGCCACCCTGGGTGAATGCTCGGACGAGGTTCAGCGTGGCCGAGCTCGCGTGGTACGCGCGGACCAGCCGCTGCGGGTCGGGGATGCGTGCCTCGGGCGTGAACTCGAAGTCGTTGACCATGTCGCCGCGGTATGCCGGGAGCGTGACGCCCTCACGCGTCTCGCTGCCGCTGCTGCGCGGCTTCGCGTACTGGCCGGCCATGCGGCCGATCTTGACCACGGGGACGCTGGCGCCGTAGGTGAGGACCGCGGCCATCTGCAGGATCGTCTTGACCCGGTCGCGGATGTTGTCCGCGGTTGCGGCCGCGAAGGTCTCGGCGCAGTCGCCGCCCTGGAGCACGAACGCCTCGCCACGGGCGGCGGCCGCCATGCGGCTCTTGAGCACGTCGCACTCCCCCGCGAACACCAGGGGCGGGTAGGACGCGAGGGTCGCGACCGCGTCGGCGAGCGCCAACGGGTCGGGCCACTCGGGCTGCTGCGCCGCCGGGAGGGCGGCGCCGGCCGCGAGGCTGGCGAGGGCGTCGTGCTGGGCAGTGCTCACCCGTCAAGGATAGGTGCGCGCCGGACCGGCCCGTCCCGCAGCCCGCATCGCGGTCACCCGACCCCGGCCACCGGCCCTCAGGAGCTGCGGAGCACCCGGCCGGCGGACCCCGGCGTGGGCGGCCTCGGGCTACGCCTCGGGGGTGTCGAGCCCCTTGGCGATCGCGAACCGGGCGAGCTCGACCCGGTTGTGCAGCTGCAGCTTCCCGAGCGTGTTCTGCACGTGGTTCTGCACGGTGCGGTGGCTGATGAACAGCTCGGCCGCGATCTCCTTGGACGACATGCCGGTCGCGACGAGCCGCAGCACCTCGGTCTCGCGCTCGGTGAGCTCGGGGATCGGCCGGGAGGGGTCGACCGAGGGCTGGGTGGACATCTTGCGGAACTCCCCCAGCACCAGCCCGGCGAGCCCGGGGGTGAACACCGCCTCGCCGCGCGCGGTCGCGCCGACCGCCGAGACGATCTGCTCGCGCGTGGCCGACTTCACGAGGTAACCGGTGGCCCCGGCCTTCACCGCCTCGAGCACGTCCTGCTGCTCGCCGCTGGCCGAGAGCACGAGCACCCGCGTCTCCAGCGCGCCGAGCGCCTGGCAGACCTCGTGGCCCCGCAGTCCCGGCAGGTTGAGGTCCAGGACGAGCACCCGCGGCCGCGTCGCCTTGGTCCGGTTGACCGCCGACGGCCCGTCGTCCGCGGTGGCAACCACCAAGTAGCCGGCATCGGACAGGTCCGCCGCCACGGCGTCGCGCCACAGCGGGTGGTCGTCCGCCACGACCACCGTGACCGGCGCAGCCACACCAGAAGCCCCCGTGCCCGCCGCCGCGGTGTCCTGCTCGCTCATCGATCTCCCTCCGGCGCGCCGCTCCTCGGCGCGCGCATCTCGACCGTCACCCCGGAGCCCTCGCGGCCCGAGTACCTCGCTTCTCCCCCGAGGTCCGCCAGCCTGCCGCGGATGCTCGAGGACGCGCCCAGCCGCCCGGCTGCCGCGGCCTGCTCGAGCCGCCCGGACGGCATACCCACGCCGTTGTCGCGCACCGTGATGACGACGTCGTCGCCGGCGTCCTCGAGCAGCACCCAGGCCTGGGCGTCCTCGCCCGCGTGCTGGCGCACGTTGTCCAGCGCTGCGCCCACAGCGGCGGTCAGCTCGCCGGCGACCCTCGGCGGCACGGGGACGGGGTCGGCAGGGGCGACGAGCTGCACGCGGCCACCGGCGTACCGGGCGAGCGACTGGCGCAGGTCGGTGTCGCCGGTCACGGCGGCCTCGGTGTCCTCCGGGCTCGTGCCGCTCACCAGGGCGCGCAGGATGCGCTCCTGCTCGGCGGCCATGGCGCCGAGCACGGCCGACTGCTCGCCCAGCTCGCCGCCCCGCCGGTTGATGAAGGCGAGGGTCTGCAGGACGCCGTCGTGGACGGTGCGCGCGAGCCGCTCGCGCTCGCGCACGCGCGCCTCGAGGACGAGCGCCTCGCGCAGCTTGGCGTGGCCCTCGCGGGCCAGGTCGCAGGCGTACCCGATGAGGGCGCCGATGAGCAGCAGCAGCACGATGTTGTTGACCGTGTTGGGCGTGGCCTGCCGCACCTCCACGACGTCGACGACGCCGATGAACACGGCAGCGGGTATGCCGCCGCGCCGCCCGAGGAGGACGGCCGCGGACACGACTCCCGCGGCGGGCCAGAACGTCGGCAGGGTGCGGGCGCCTGCCTCGATGGCGGCGTCGGTGTCGACCAGGCGGGTGGCCAGGATCGCGCCTGCCCCCAGCGCCAGCTCGACGAGCACCAGCCACAGGCGGCGACGACGAAAGAAGACGAGGAACACGGTCCACGCCCCCAGCACGGCCAGGACCGACCAGGCCAGGGCGGGGCGGGTCAGGTCGGTGGGCCGGTCCCAGAGCGAGTACGCGGCGTAGAGCAGCGCGATCGGGCGGAAGACGTCGATGCCCTTCCAGAACGCCGACACGACCTCCGGCTGGGAGGACGGGTCGAGCACCGCCGACCGGCGTGCCGGCACGGAGAGCACGCCGGGACCCGCGTCAGGACGCAGCGCGGTCGACGGAGCCGCTGCCGGACTCGCCACCCGGGCGCTCGTCGTCGCTCCGCCCGGTGTCGCCGTCCGCGGCGGGTCGGCCCTCGCTCGCGGTGCGCTCGTCGATGTCGGCGGCGGCGTCGTCCACGGCGCGGCTCGCCGCCCGGGTCGAGGACTCCTCGCCGGCGGCGAGCGCCTCCTCGAGCTCCTTAGCCGCGGCACCCGGCAGGGCGGCCTCCTGGATCTCGCGGGCCTTGGTCTTGGCGGCGGCGAGGATCCGGTCCTTCATCGACGTGGCGTACATGTCGACGTACTCCTGGCCGGACAGCAGCATGAGCTCGTACATGATCTCGTCGGTGACCGAGCGCAGGACGAACCGGTCGTCCTCCATGCCCTCGTAGCGTGAGAAGTCCAGCGGCTTGCCGATCTTGATGCCGATCCGCATGAGCTTGGGTACCTTCTTGCCCGTGGGCTGGGCCTTGTCCGTGCCGATCATCGCGACCGGCAGGACCGGGACGCCGGCCTCCAGGGCCATGCGGGCCACGCCGGTGCGACCGCGGTAGAGCCGGCCGTCGGGGCTGCGGGTGCCCTCGGGGTAGATGCCGAGCAGCTCGCCGCGCCGCAGCACCTTCAGGCCCTGGCGCAGCGCCGCCTCACCCGCGCGGCCGCCGGAGCGGTCGATGGGCAGCTGGCCCACGCCCTTGAAGAACGCCGCGGTGAGGCGGCCCTTGATGCCGCGGCCGGTGAAGTAGTCGGACTTGGCGAGGAACGTCATCCGCCGCGGGACCATGAGCGGCAGGAAGATCGAGTCGGAGAAGGAGAGGTGGTTGCTCGCGAAGATCGCGGCCCCCTCGTCGGGGATGTTCTCCTCGCCCTCGACCCACGGCCGGAACAGCAGCTTGAGCAGCGGCCCAAGCACGACCGTCTTGAGAACCCAGTAGAACACCCCATACCTCCTGTGACGCGAGGAACTCTACGACACCAGTGGTGTGCGCCGCTGCCCGTCGGGATCCGCCGCATTCGCCGGGCGGACGGCCCTCGCCTCCGGGCCGGGCGCCACGTATCGTTGTCGCGTCGGTGGGAACGGTCGCAGTGCGCACGGTCCCCGGTCGGAAGCAGAGGGGCCCATGGGCGACAAGGACGTGGACGCGCAGTTCGCGGACATCATCGCGCACTGGGACGACGTCGCCGTGGTGCCGGACCGCCCCGCGGTCGACCGGCCCACCCCCGACCGGCCCGCCGTCGACCGGCCCGCGGTCGACCGACCCTCGCCAGACCACGTGGCACCCGAGCGCCCCGCGCAGGGGTCGACGGTCAACCCGCCGCTGCACCCCGAGGGCAACCCGACCAACCCGCCGCCGATCCGCCCCTTCGTGGTCTGGCGCGGCGTCGAGCCCGCCGAGGCCGACGACCCCGACCCCGACCCCGACGAGCTCACCGCGCTTGACGAGGAGGAGCACTTCGAGCCCGGCCCGGTGGCGCCGCTGCCGCCGCAGGAGGACCTGCAGTTCTGGGGCATCATCGTCGGGCTCGTCGCCGGCCCGCTCCTGCTGCTGTGGATCGTCCTGTTCGACCAGGACATGGGGCTGTGGTGGACCCTGGGCGCGCTCGGGCTCATGGTCGGCGGCTTCGTCCTGCTGGTGCTGCGCCAGCCGCACTCGCGCGACGAGGACGACCCGGACAACGGCGCCCGCGTCTGACCGCGGCCCGCCGCCGTAACGGTCCTCACCCGTTCGTACCGACCTGCCCCGTTCGTCCCCCGTGGTGCCGGCTGCGTCACTAGGTTGCCGCCGACCGACGACACCTGCAGGGGAGGACGTATGCCGCGGATCAGCATCACCTCCGACCAGACCGGGGTGGGCGCCGCCCCGGGTGAGGCCACGGCGGGCGACCCTACGGCCTACGTCCTCGAGATGCCTCGGGGCAGTGCTGCGGTCGGGGTCGCCGTCCCTGCGATCGGTGCGTGCTTCGCGGGCGTCCTGGCAGTCGTCGCCCTCGTGCACCTGTCGCTCGCCGGCTTCGTCATCGGCGGGCTGATCGCCGCGGGCGCGGGTCTCGCCGCCCGCCAGGGCCTGCGCGCGGCGTCGGTGCCGCAGCTGGCAGCCGGTCCGGGCGGCATCTACCTGAGTGGTCTAGGCATGGGTCCGGGCGAGAGACGGGCACAGGTCGTCCCCTGGTCGGCGGTCAGCCGGCTCGTCGTCTGCTGGGCCCTTGAGCCCTCCGGGCGCGCGGCATACGGCCCGTCGAGGCGGCCGGCCATCGCGCTGGTCCTCGAGGATGCGGGACCTGCCCAGGCACCGGTCGTCACCCCGCCGCTGCCCGAGCCAGCGGGACTGCGGCCACTCGCCCCGGGCGCGGTCGACCTCTCGTCGCTGGATCCCCGGGCGCTGGACGAGCTGCGGCGCACCCGCCCCGACGTGCTGGCGATGCTCCAGGCCGCGACGACCAGCGGCACTGCAGATGCCGCGCTTCGCCTGCCCTACCAACCGCTGGCCAAGGCGCTCGACGACGGGCAGCGCTCCGAGCTGGTCGCAGCCGTGCGGCGCTACGCCCCCCGCGTCGAGGTGGTGGACGGCCCGGACATCGACACGAGGGGCCCCACTGTCTGGGTCGGACGCACCACCGGCTGACCGCGCTCTCTCAGGGGCGCGCGGCGGCCGCCGGGTCGAGGTCCAGGTCGACCCACACCGGGCGGTGGTCGCTCGCCGCCAGCAGGTCCGCCTCGGGCAGCGGCACGTCGCGGTGCGGCAGCACCGTCAGCTCCGGTGAGGCGAACACGACGTCGAGCAGCCGCCGGGGCGCCGGCGCCGGGTAGGTCGGCGTCGTGGGCGACACCAGCCGGAGCCCGGCGGCGAAGCGCTGCCACGCCCGGCCGCTCTCCCCCTCGTTGAGGTCCCCGGCGAGCAGCACCGGGTCGCCTGCCGCGACCGTCTGCAGGATCTGCGCCGCGTGCCGGTCGCGCTCGGCCGCGTCGAGCGAGAGGTGCACCGAGGCCACCACCAGCGGCTGCGAACCGGCGGGCCCGACCCGCGCCACGGCATAACCGCGGGTGCGCTGCAGTGCCGCCACCCGCAACCGGTGGTGGCGCGACTCGGACACCTGCACGCGCAGCGAGGTGAAGATCGTCGTCCCGCCGCTGCCACGGTGCCGGCCGGACCAGCACATCCCGCACTCGGCCGCGAAAGCCGACACCCGCCACGACGAGAACAGGCGGCGCGGCACCTCCTGGAGGCACAGGACGTCGGGGTCGATCGCCCGGATGACACGGGCCGCCGCGTGCCGGTCGAGGGTGAAGTCCTTGAGGTTGTAGGACGCGACGCGCATCGCGCTCACGCCGCAGTCCCCGCGCCGTCCCGGGCCAGGTCGGCAGCGCCGATGAGCCCTGCCTCGTTGCCCAGCTGGGCGAGGACGATCTGCGCGAGGGGCCGGTAGCCACGACCGGTCAGGCTGCGCCGGAACATCGTCGTCGCGGGCTCGAGCAGCAGGTCCCCCGCAGCGCTGACGCCGCCGCCGATGACGAACATGCCGGGGTCGAACGCGGCAGCGAGGTTGGCGATGCCCACGCCGAGCCAGTGGCCGATCTCGGTGAGCAGCTCGGTGGCCGTGGGGTCGCCGTCCCGGGCCGCCTCGGTGATCATCGGGCCGGTCAGCGCCATGGGGTCACCGCCCGCCCGGTCCAGCAGGTCGGTCGCCATGGGGCTGTTGGCGGTCATGAGCGAGCGGGCCTCGCGGACCAGGGCGTTGCCCGACGCGTACTGCTCCCAGCAGCCCTTGTTGCCGCACTCGCAGCGCTGGCCGCCGGGGACGACCTGCATGTGGCCGAACTCGCCGGCGATCCCGAACTGCCCACGCAGCACGTGCCCGTCGAGCAGGAGCGCGCCCCCGATCCCGGTGCCAAGGTTGACCATGACGACGTTCGACTCGCCCCGGGCCGCGCCGAAGCGCCACTCGGCCCAGACGGCGGCGTTGGCGTCGTTGTCGACGCTGATCGGCACGGGCACCCGGCGCTGCAGGTTGGCCTGCAGCGGCTCGTCCCGCCAGGACAGGTGGGGCGCGAAGACGACGGTCGCGCGGTCGGCCGCGACGAAGCCCGCGGCCCCGATGCCGACGCCCACCACCTCGTCGTCGGCGGCTGCCAGCAGCTCGTCGACGACTTCGACGATGGTGTCCTCGACCACGGCCGGGCTCTTCGAGCGGTGCGGGGTGTCGCGGCGGGCGCGGCCCACCACCACCCCCTCAGCCGTGACGAGGCCGCCGGCGACCTTGGTGCCGCCGATGTCGATGCCGATCGCGAGGCTCACGAGGTGGCCGTCGTCTCGTCCTCGACCGCGATGTCCTGCACCCGCGACCGGGTGTGCCGGGCGCCCGCGTGGTCGGCGGGCGTCGCCCCGGGGGGAGCCTCACCGGCCGATGCCGGGCTGGCGCGCCGGTGGTCGGCGAGGTCGCGCAGGGTGTCGGCGAGCGCACCCGCGAGGTCGGCGAGCCGGTCCACGGTCTCCGGGCGGACCGAGCGGAGCAGCCCGATCCCCTGGCAGACGGGGCACAGCCGGCAGACCACCGCCCGGCCCGTGCCCGCCTCGGCGCCGCAGTGCTCGCAGTGGCCGTCGCCGCCGGACGTCGACCCCGTGCTCCCGCGCGTCCCGCCACGGGTGTCGCCGTGGGCGTTTGCCGCGCCATGTGCGTCCGAGGCGTGCGGGCCAGCGCCGCCACGGGCGTCGTCAGCGGTCGGGTGCCCGGTGTCCTGAGCGCTGCCGCGCGACGAGGCGCCGGCGGCATACCCGCTGCTCGCGGCCCAGCCACCCAGGGCGTCGAGCAGGCGCGCGGCCTCCTCCGCGACCGAGCCCACGGGCGCTCGCTCCTGGTCAACCACGCGGCCACACCTCCTCGTCGGGGACGAACCGCACCGCCAGCCTGCCCTCGCGGACGGCGGCGCGCTCGACCACGCATCGTTGCAGAGCCGCGGGCAGGGTCAGCACGCGCCGGTGCTCCCCCAGCGTCACGAGCAGCTCGTCGCCGCGGCGCTGCAGGACGAGGTCGGCCGCGTGGGCACCGGGCAGGGGCAGCGTGAGCAGGAAGCCGTCGCCGTCGCGGTCGACCGCCATGCCGCGGTGCGCGACGGGAGCGAGGAGCTCGTCGGGACCGCCGTCCTGCTCGGCCGCCAGACCGGCCAGCGCGTCCGCGCCGATGGGCTCGGCCGGCAGGTACGGCGTCACGTGCAGCGCCAACCCGGCGAAGGAGTCGCGCACCTCCTCCAGCCCCTGCTGCTGCGAGGTGTTCCACCCCGCCCGCCACGGGTCAGGCGTCCGCCGGCCCGCGTCGGCGACGGCATCGGGGAAGACGCGGTTGACCACGACCGCGTCCACGACGAACCCGTAGAGGGACAACGACGTCCAGGTCCGGCGGGACTCGGCGATCACCACGCGCTCGGGCGTCAGGACGAGCCGGACGGACGTCTGGTCCCCCGTGAGGAGCCGGTGGACCTGCCGCATCTGCCGGTGCCACCCCGTCACGGCCTCGACGACGGCCGGGTCCGGCAGCGGGACGCCGGCCGCGGCGGCGGCGGCCGGACGCAGGGTGCGGATGAGGCCGCGCTGGGCGGGGAGCAGCCGCTCGAGGTGCCAGGCCAGCGCCTCCGGCAGCGCCAGCAGCCGCAGGGTCTCGGCCGTGGGGGCGCAGTCCACGACCACGAGGTCCCACGGTCCGGACTCGACCTGGGCGCGCAGCTCGAGCAGGGCGGCGATCTCCTCGGCCCCGGGGAGGCGGGTCAGCTCCTCGGCCACCACCGGGTCCACGCCGACGGTCCCCAGGACGCTGAGCAGGTAGTCCTGGACCACCCGCCACGACGGCCCGAGCAGGTGCGGCGGGCTGACCTGCAGGGCGAAGAGGCCGGGCTCGACCTCGACCGGCTCGCCGGGACGGGCGCCCAGGTCGACCTCGAGCGCGTCGCCGAGGGAGTGCGCCGCATCGGTCGACATGACCAGCGTCTTGACCCCGGACCGGGCGGCGCGGACCGCGGTGGCGGCAGCCGTCGTGGTCTTGCCGACACCGCCCTTGCCGGTGAAGAGGAGAACGCGCATCGTGCCGCGACCGGGCCTCAGCCCTCGACGCGCTTCTTGAGCTCCTTGAGCGCGGTGTCGATGATGACCTTCTCCGCCTTGCGCTTGAGCATCCCGAGCATCGGGATCTTGACGTCGACCGCCAGTCGGTAGGTGACGGTCGTGCCGGCAGACCCCTTGGCCGCCAGGGTGTACGAGCCGTTCATGGCCTTCAGCACCGATGCCTCGACCAGGCCCCAGGACACCACGCCGGTGCCGTTGCGGGTGACGTCCCACTCGTAGTCGAGGACGTAGGTGTCCTTGATCGCGCCGGCGTCGAGGGTGAAGCGGACCTGGTCGGCCCAGCCGTCACCCTCCTCGGTGAGGACCTCGACCTTCTTGACCTCGGTGGCCCACTGCGGGTAGCTCTCGAAGTCCGCGATGACGTCGAGGACCTCGCCGGGCTTGGCGGCGATGTCGATGCTGGACTCCGTGCGGTCGGCCATGCGCGGAAGGCTACCCCGAAGTCCCTTCGAGCGAGTCCTTCAGCGCGTGCACCGCGACCTTCCACCGGAGGGTGTGCCGGGTGGCCACGTCGCGGGGTGCGCGAGGGCCGGTCGTGCCCCGCAGGTAGTGGTGCACGACGGCGCCGTCCCACCACGGCTCGATCCAGACCTCCATCTCCCCGACCACCTGTCCGGCGACGGTCCAGCGGACCCCCTTGACCCCGCGGTCGCGCTGCAGCGTCCGGACGAGGTGCGGCCAGACGCGGTCGCACCAGGCCTCGTCGTCCAGGCGGGTGCGGACCCGCTCCGGCGCGGCCCGGATGTACGTGTCGTCGACGACGTCGACGCGACGCTCGCGCATGGGACCAGTGTTCCGCACGTCACTCCCCCGGTCCGGACGCACCTCCCCGCAGGGCCCTACCGGTCGGTAGTCTGACCGCACGAGGACCGGTGCCGCGCCGACACCACCGTGGGTGCCACGGCGATCCCACCGGTCGAGCCGTCAAAGGAGACTCCGTGCAGGAACACGTCGCGCCCCCGCTCGTCCCCCCGACGACCGAGGGCAGCCTCGCCGACCTTCCCGCGCGCAACGCCGCGTCCAACCCCTCCGCCGTCGCCTTCGCGCGCAAGGAGGACGGCCGCTGGGTCGACGTGACGGCACGGCAGTTCAACGAGGACGTGCGCGCCCTGGCCAAGGGCCTCGTGGCCGCCGGCATCCGCCCCGGCGACCGGGTCGCCATCATGAGCAAGACCCGGTACGAGTGGACCCTGACCGACTTCGCGATCTGGACCGCGGGTGCGGTCACGGTGCCGATCTACGAGACCTCCTCGGCGGAGCAGGTGGCGTGGATCCTGTCGGACTCGGGCGCGAAGGCGATCATGCTCGAGACGCCCGCGCACGAGGCGGGGCTCGACGAGGTCCGCGACCAGCTGGGCAGCGTGGAGCACGTGTGGCAGATCGACGCCGGCGCCATCGACGAGCTCACCGCAGCGGGCGCCTCCGTCAGCGACGAGGACCTCGCGGCGGCCACGGCCGGCATCGACCGCAGCAGCACCGCGACGATCATCTACACCTCGGGCACCACCGGCCGCCCCAAGGGCGTCCAGCTCACCCACGACAACTTCCTGGCCCTGGCCGACAACGCCATCACCAAGCTCAAGGCGGTCGTGCAGGCCGAGGGCGCGTCGACGCTGCTCTTCCTGCCGCTGGCCCACGTGTTCGCGCGCTTCATCCAGGTCCTGTGCGTCGCCGGTGAGGCGAAGATGGGCCACAGCGCCGACATCAAGAACCTGCTCGACGACTTCGCCGCGTTCAAGCCGACGTTCATCCTGTCGGTGCCTCGCGTCTTCGAGAAGATCTACAACTCGGCCGAGGCCAAGGCGACCTCCGAGGGCAAGGGCAAGATCTTCGCCACCGCGGCCGACACCGCGATCGCGTGGTCGAGCGCGCAGGACACCGGGGGCGCCGGGATCGGCCTGCGGGTGCGGCACGCGCTGTTCGACCGGCTCGTCTACTCCAAGCTCCGGGCGGCGATGGGTGGGCAGGTCATGTATGCCGTGTCCGGCGGGGCGCCGCTCGGCACCCGGCTCGGCCACTTCTTCCGTGGCATCGGGGTCACCGTGCTCGAGGGCTACGGCCTGACCGAGACGACCGCACCGGCCACCGTCAACGTGCCCGACCGCGTCAAGATCGGCACGGTCGGCGCACCACTGCCCGGCGTCGGGATCCGCATCGCCGACGACGGCGAGATCCTCATCCGCGGCAACAACGTCTTCGCCGGCTACCACAACAACGACGACGCGACCTCGGACGCGGTCCGCGACGGCTGGTTCCACACCGGCGACATCGGCGAGCTCGACGAGGACGGCTACCTCAAGATCACCGGGCGCAAGAAGGAGCTGCTCGTCACCGCCGGCGGCAAGAACGTCGCCCCCGCGGGGCTCGAGGACCGGCTGCGGGCGCACCCGCTGGTGTCGCAGTGCATCGTCGTCGGCGACCAGAAGCCGTTCATCGCGGCGCTGATCACCCTCGACGAGGAGATGTACCCGACCTGGGCGAAGAACAACGGCATCGACGGCGTCCCGTTCTCCCAGGCGGGCAGCAACGAGGTCGTCCTGGCCGAGCTGCAGAAGGCCGTCGACGACGCCAACAAGTCGGTCTCCAAGGCCGAGTCGATCCGCAAGTTCGCCGTGCTCGAGGGCGACTTCACCGAGGAGAACGGCTACCTCACGCCGAGCCTGAAGCTCAAGCGCAACATCGTGATGCGCGACTTCCAGGACCAGGTCGAGGGGCTGTACGCAGGGGCCCCCGCGAAGTGAGCGGTGGACCCCCGTAGGGTCCTGCCCATGCCCGAGCGCCACCGGCCCGTCGTCCGTGCCCGGTGGCGCTCGCGTGTGCCGGGTGCGGGAGGGATCGTCCTCGCGGTGGCCTGGCTCGCGTACTTCGCCGCGCTGCAGTGGAGCGTGGTGCGCTACCGCATCCCGATCGTCGCCGTCCTCACCCTGGCCGCCGTCGGCCTGGCCCTGTGGCAGTGGCGCGGCTGGCGGGTCGTCCCCAGCCGCGGCGCGGTGGTGCTGATGCTGGCCGGCTCGGCGCTCGCCACGGCCGCCGTCCCGCTCTTCAGCTACCTGGCACCGACGGGCTTGGCGGTGGCGACCACCGCGCTCGTCGCGGCGCCGCTCGCCTGCGCGGTCGCCCTGTGGTCGGGCCGCCGGCGCGGCGCGACGATCGCCCTCGGTGCCGCCGTCGCCGGGTATGCCGTGGCGGCGGCGACCGCCGTCGTGTCCTCGCCGCGACCGCGCATCGACGTGTGGGTCACCCTCCAGCAGGCCTCGGACGGGCTCGCCCGCCTCGAGAACTTCTACGCGATGACGTGGACGGGGTCCCCCGGCATCCAGGACGCCTTCACCTACCTCCCCTGGACGGTGGTGCTGCTGGCGCCGGGCCGGTGGCTCGCCGGTGACGTCCGCTGGGCGCTGGCCGTGTGGACCCTGCTCGCGGCCCTGGCCGCCGTGCTGCTGACCCGTGGTGCGGCAGCGGACCGCAGCTCCGCCACCGCGGACGCGGCCGCTTGTCGGGTGACCGGTGGGACTGCAGCCGCCGGTCAGGTGGCCGGTGGGACTGCGGCCGCTGGTCAGGTCCCCGGTGCGACTGCGGCCGCCGCGGAGGACGACGCACCTCGTCGCTGGTGGACCGCGGCCGTGGTCGTGTCCCTGCTCCTGCTGGCGCCCGGCACCCTCACCCAGCTCGACCAGGCATGGACCGAGCCGCTGCTCCTCGCCGGCATCGCGTGGTGGGCGGTCCTCGTCCGTCGCGGCCACGCCTGGTGGGCAGTCGTCCCACTGGCGATGGCCTGTGCGAGCAAGCAGCACCTCGCGCTGCTGCTCCCGGTGCTGCTCCTGTGGCGTCCGTTCGGCTGGCAACGGACCGTGGCCACCGGGGCGCTGACCGGGGTGCTCATCGCGCCGTGGTTCCTGGCCAGCCCCGCAGACTTCGTGCACGACACGGTGAGCCTGCTCGTGACGTTCCACCCGATCAAGTTCGCCAACACGCTGTACCTGTTGGCGCTCAACACCTTCGGGGTCACGCTGCCCTTCGCGGTGACCGGCCTGGTCGTCCTCGGCACGCTGGCGGCCGTCTGCCTCACCGTGTGGCGGCGACAGCCCGACCTCGCGTCGCTGCTGCGGTGGCTCGCCCTCGTCCTGCTCGTCGCGAACCTCGTCAACAAGCAGGCGTTCTACAACCAGTTCTGGCTCGTCGGGGCGCTGGTGGTGCTCTCGCTCGCAGTTCCCGTGTCGCGCCCGAGCAGCTCGACGAGCCCTTCGGGGTACACCGTCTCGCCTCGCCGCTGACGCTCCTGCGGGTCCACCCAGGCCACCTCGAGGGTCGAGCGGACCTCGGTCTCCTCGAAGGCCACCGGCCGCGCGGCATACCGAGGCACCTCCAGCAGGTAGTAGACCTGCTGCTGGACGACGGTCCGCCCCTCGAAGGGGAACACGACGTCGTCGGCGTGCACCGGTCCGACCAGCCGGGCAGGGTCGACGCGCAGTCCGGTCTCCTCCCACACCTCTCGCACCGCGGCCTCGAGGGCGGACTCCCCCGGGTCCACGCCGCCGCCGATCGTGTACCAGTAGGTCGTGCCGGGGTCGTGCGGGTCGAACCCGTGGATCATCAGGACGGTCCCACCCGGCTCGACGACGAGCACGCGCACCGCCCGGCGGCGCAGGACCTCGCTCATCCGGCTGCCGCCGCACGGATCGCCGAGAGCCACTGCCGGGTGAACGCCGCCACCGTCGTGTGCAGGACGTCCTGGAACGCGTGCGCGGTGGCGGCGTCGACCTCGGAGGCGCTCGCGTCGGCGGAGGGCGCCGAGGCGGCGGCGCGGTAGAACCGCACGAGGGTGGACGTGCCGTACCGCTCGGCGACCTGGCGCACGGCCAGCCACGCCGCGTTGTAGGTGGGGCCGATCGTCGTGTGGGCCGGGTCGAACTCCTCGGCGCGGGGTAGCGCCGTGGGTCCACGACCCGCCCGCACCTGGGCGAAGAGGGCGGCCGCCACCTGCTGCTCGGTGGCGTCGACGTCGCGGTACCCGACGTAGTCGGCCATGCCCTCGGACAGCCAGAGCGGGACCGGACGCGTCGTCGTGGCACGGATGGCGACGTGGGTCGCCTCGTGGGTGACGACGACCTGCTGGCCCCGGCGCTGCAGGCCGGCGAAGGCGGTCGGGTTGACCACCACCCGGTCGGCACCGGCGCGGCCGGAGGGGTCGAACGGCCCGTCGGTGACGGCGGCCACCTGCCTGACCGAGTCGGCCTGCTGGCCGACGAGTTCGGCCATCTGGGCCGGGGTGCGGGGGACGACCAGCACGAGGCGGCCGTTCCAGGTCGAGCCGCTCCAGACGTCGCGCACCTGGCCGACCGCGTGCTCACCGAGGGTGAGGTAGGGCCGCAGCCGGCTCGCGGGCCCGCTGCCGAGCACGAGGGCCCCGTCGCCCTCGACCACCGTGAAGTCGGGCAGGTCCCACGCCTGGGTCTGGGTCCCGCCGTCGGTGTCGTCGGCGAGCAGCCAGCGACCGTCGCGGCGCACGACGGTGAAGTAGGACTCGAAGCCGCGGGTGGCGGTGTCGCAGCCGGTGAGGCTGTACCGGCCCTCGACCCGGGCCACCCAGGCGTCCGGCCCGAGCTGGGCGATCCGGTCGGGGCCGAGGGCGGGCGCGGCCTCGGGCGTGCCGTACTCGAACCGCCCGATCGGGAGCTGGTCGAGGGCGTCGAGCTGGGCGAGCTGGCGCAACCCGAACCCCGAGGTCGTGCTGGCCAGGGTGGCGGCGAACGCCGTGCGGTCCCTGCTGCGGACCGCGGCGGCCCGCCGGGCCAGGAGCGCGCTGAGCGCCTCCTCGCGGGCGACCGACGGCTGGGCCGAGTCCTGCTGGGTCGTGGTGGCGGGCCTCGCGGAGGTGGAGGGCTGCGGCGCCGTCCCGCCGCCCGAGCAGCCCGCCAGGGCGAGGCAGGCGGCCACCAGGGCCGCCCCCACCCGCTTGGCTCGCATGCGGTCATCGTAGGTCGCGACCGCCGGGTTCCCGCAGGTCAGCCCACTGCGCGGGTGTGCGCCCCCCACGGCTCACGGCGCGCGTGCACGGACGCGGCCTCCGGCACCGACACGAGGCCGGCCTCGACGAACCGGGTCACGGCGGCGCGCTCGGCCGCGTCGAGCGGGAGCTGGGCGTCCTGGAAGGCCAGCAGGGCGGGCACCATGCAGTCGGCGCAGTGCAGGTCCCGCACGGGGCAGGTCTGGCAGTCGATGATCACGTCGATCACCTCTCTCTCGTCGGGTCCTGTCGTTGGGCCGGTCCTCGGGACGGCCGCGGCGGCGGTCGTCCACCTGCCCACGACGCTAGGTGCCACCACCGACAACGCCCCGTGCCGGCATACCGACGGGCACGCCGGCAGGCCACCGACCGGCACCGTGAAGGGCTTGTCGCGGACGTCCACGGGCGGTCCGGTGGCGCGCCTGCACAGGGCTGTCACCGCGCCGTCCTACCGTCAGGTCCATGCAGATGGTCCAGGGCACCTTCGACGACTTGGGCACGGCTCTGGCCGATGTCACGTTCGTCGTCGTCGACCTCGAGACCACCGGCGGCAACCCGAACGACAGCGCCATCACCGAGATCGGCGCGGTCAAGGTCCGCGGCGGGCAGGTGCTGGGCGAGTTCCAGACCCTGGTCAACCCGCACCTGCCGATCCCCCCGTTCATCCAGGCGCTCACCGGCATCACGACCGCGATGGTCGCCGACGCCCCCCGCATCGAGGTGGCGCTCCCGGCCTTCCTCGAGTTCGCGCGGGGCGCGGTGCTGGTGGCGCACAACGCCGGCTTCGACGTCGGCTTCCTCAAGGCGGCAGCGCGCCAGCAGGGCATCGAGTGGCCCCGGCACGCGGTCGTCGACACCGTGCACCTGGCCCGCCAGCTGGTCACCCGCGACGAGGCGCGCAACCACAAGCTGTCCTCGCTCGCGGCCCTGTTCGGCGCCTCCACCGTCCCCGACCACCGCGCGCTGCACGACGCCCGCGCGACCGTCGACGTCCTGCACGGCCTCATCGAGCGCGTCGGCAACCTCGGTGTGCGCACCCTCGAGGAGCTGTCCTCCTACAGCTCGCGCGTGAGCCCGGCCCAGCGCCGCAAGCGCTGGCTCGCCGACGGCCTGCCCGACGCCCCGGGCGTCTACCAGTTCAAGGACGGCCAGGGCCGGGTCCTCTACGTCGGCACCTCGGTCAACATCCGCACCCGCGTCCGCAGCTACTTCACCGGCTCCGAGCAGCGCACGCGCATGGCCGAGATGGTGCGGATCGCCGAGAGCGTCACGCCCATCGTCTGCGCCACCACCCTCGAGGCCGAGGTGCGCGAGCTGCGGCTCATCGCCGAGCACAAGCCCCGCTACAACCGCCGCTCCAAGTCCCCCGAGCGCGCGACCTGGGTCAAGCTCACGGTCGAGGCGTTCCCCCGGTTGTCGATCGTCCGCGAGGTGCGCGGCGACGGCGCCAAGTACATCGGCCCGTTCGGCAGCCGCGCCTCCGCCGAGGCGGCCGTCGCCGCCGTGCACGAGGTCATCCCCCTGCGGCAGTGCGTCCAGCGCCTCTCCCCCACGCGCCGGGTCGGCTCGTGCGCGCTGGCCGCCATGGGGCGCTGCGGCGCACCGTGCACCGGAGCCCAGAGCGTCGAGGAGTATGCCGTCGTCGTGCGCGACGCCGTGCACGCCCTCGTCGGCGACTCCCGCCGGGTGGTCACGGCCCTGCGCTCGCGCATGGGCACCCTCGCCGACCAGGAGCGCTACGAGGACGCCGGGGAGGTCAGGGACCGCCTGCTCGCCCTCGTGCGCGGCATCGCCCGCGCCCAGCGCATCGCACCCCTGGCCGCGAGCCCCGAGATCGTGGCCGCGCGGCCCGCGCCGGCCGGCGGCTGGGAGGTCGTCGTCGTCCGCCACGGGCGCCTCGCCGCGAGCACCGTCGCGCCGCGCGGCGCCGACCCCATGCCCTACATCGACGCCGCCCGGGCCAGCGCGGAGATGGTCCTGCCCGCTCCGTGGCCCGCGCCCGCTGCGATCCCCGAGGAGACGGAGAAGATCCTGCGCTGGCTGGAGGCCCCCGGGGTCCGCCTCGTCGACCTCGACGGCGAGTGGACCTGTCCCGTCGGCGGAGCCGGCGGCGCCCGCGCAGCCCTCGAGCCCGACGCCGTGGCGCGCCGCGCCGTCCCGGGGTTCGTCGCGGCGTCCTAGCCAGCGGCGCGCACGGCGCCGATACAGTGGGCGCGTGATCACCGCCATCGTTCTCGTCAACGCCGACGTCGACCGCATCCCCGAGGTGGCCCAGGCCATCGCCGAGCTCGACGGGGTGTCGGAGGTCTACTCCGTGGCCGGCGACGCCGACCTCATCGCCATGGTGCGGGTGCGCGAGCACGAGGAGCTCAACGACGTGATCGCCGGCCGGCTCAACAAGGTGCAGGGCGTCATCGGCACCAACACCCACATCGCCTTCCGCACGTACTCGCGCCACGACCTCGAGGCTGCCTTCAGCCTGGGGCTCGACGGGGACTAGTCCGCCGAACGGCTCGACTTGGGTACAACGCCCCATCCGCTCACGGCCCACCGCGAGCACACTCGCTGCCGAGGGCGCGCCATCCGGTGCGCCACCGGCTCGAGAAGGACCGATGGCTGCGATCCCCTGCCCCTCCTGCGGCGCCGACCTGCCACCCAGCCCGCAGCAGTGCCCGCGCTGCGGCGTCCGTCTCATCGGCCCTGACGCCGTCCGGCTGTGGGAGGTCGACCAGGCGCTGGCCCGGCTCTCCAGCGAGCGCCGCGCGCTCCTCGCCGTGCTGTCGGCGCCCGCGACGACCGCCACCGGAGTCGCCCCCGCCGGGGTCGCCACCACCGGAGTCGCCACCACCGGAGTCGCCCCCACTGGAGTCGCCACCACCGGGGCAGCCCCGGTCGTCGCGACCACGGGTCCCACCGCAGCGACGCCGGGCGCCGTGCCCTCGGGAGCAGCTCCCGGTCCCGCGCCCGTCCCCGGAGCCGAGGCACCCCGCCCGCAGCACCGTTCGTGGACGACGCAGCAGACGCTGCTCGCGGTCGGTGTCCTGCTGGTCCTCGTGGCCGGGTCGATCGCCCTGGCCGTGGCGTGGTTCGTCATCGGGCGCTGGGGCCAGGTGCTCGTGATGGGTGGGCTCACGGCCCTCGCCTGCCAGGCCTCGCTGGTGCTGTCGCGGCGCCGCCTGCCCAGCAGCGCCGAGGCCCTCGCCGTCGTCGCCGGCGGCCTGCTCCTGCTCGACGCGTCCGCCGCGCGACGCTTCGGGCTCGCCGGTCTCGACGGCGTCGACGTCCACGCCTACACCGCCGTGTCCGGCCTCCTCGTGGCGCTCGTCCTCGCCGCCCTGCACCAGCGGGACCGGCGGGTCGCGGCCTTCGGGGTGCTCTCGCTCACCGCCGCCTCGGTCGCGTGGGGGGCGGTCGTCACGGCGCCGGAGCGGGCGGTACCCGCCGCGGTGCTGGCGCTGCTCGGCGCCGCCCTGTTCGCGCCGCTGCACCTCGCCCTGCCCGCCACGCTCGGGGTCGTGCGCCGGGCCGCCACCGGGCCGGCAGCGGGCTGGCTCGTCGTCGGGGCCGCGATCGCGGCCGGGGTCGCGGCCGACGTGGAGCCCGGAGACCTCCGGGCGCAGGCCCTCGTGGCCGACGGGCTGCTGCTGCTCGTCGCCGTGCTCGGTGCCCTCGTCGTCGCCCGGGTGGTCCGGGCGCGGTCCGCGCGGCTCGGCTCACGGGCAGCGGTCCGGGCCGACTGGACGGACCGGTGGTTCTCCGGCGACTGGCGTGCGGTCGGCGTCCTCGCCGCCGTCGCCAGCGGGACCGCCCCGCTCGCGGTCCTGGGGCTGTCGGTCCAGCTGCCGCCGGTGGCGGCAGCCGCGCTGGGCATGCTCCTCGCCGCGGCCGTCGTCGCCGTGGTGGCGGTGCGGCCCCTGCGCAGCCGGGTCGGGCAGCTGTGGCTGGAGACCGAGGCCGCTGCAGCCGTGGTCGCCACCTTCCTGGCGACCGTCGTCCACGCCTCACAGCCGGCGCAGGCCTGCGTCCTCGCCGGCGCTGCGGTCGCCGCGGCAGCCGTCGCCGTCATGCGCCACTCCTGGCGTTCCCCGGCGTCCGCCGTCGCCGCGGTCTGCGCGGTCGGCACCACCTGGCTCACCGCCGACCTCGCGAGCCCGACCGCGGCCGTCCTGGCGGTCGCCGTGGCCGGCCTCGCGCTCGTGGGCGGGGCACTCGCGCGGCCCCGACGGGCCGAGGAGGTGCCGCTGGGCGCGGTCGGCGCCGTGGCCCTGGTGGCCGCACTGGCCGGTGCCCTCGGCCAGGGACTCGACCGACCCGTCGTCGTCGCCGTCCTCGCGTGCGCCACGGTCGCCGGGGTCGCCACCGCGGTGCTGCGCCCGGGCCTGCGTCCGGCGACCACCGCGGTCGCCGTGGTCACGGGCACGGCGCTGGCCCGCGAGGTGGGCCTGCTCGTCTCCTCGTACGCCGAGTGGGCCTCGTTGGCGCTCACGGCCCTCGTCCTCGCAGGCCTGACGGCGTGGCGGCGCCACCGGCCCGAGGAGCCCGTCCTCGGCGGCTTCGCGGTCGCGATCGGCGTGGGCGCCCTCGCTCTCGGCCTGGACCGCGGGCTCCCCCATTCCACGGCGGCGGCCGCGTTCCTCTACGCCCTCGCCGCCCTGGGCATCTCGGTGCCGGCGAGCCGGCGTCCGGTGGTGCTGGTCGCCGTCGTCGCCGCCACCACGGCCACCTGGGTCGAGCTGCTGCACGCCGACGTGACGACGCTCGAGGCATACACGCTCCCGCCCGCTGCCCTCCTCCTGGCCGCCGGCCTGTGGTCCGCGCAGCTCCTGGGTCGCCGTTCGTGGCTGGTCGCCGGACCGGGCCTGGCGGTCGGGCTCCTCCCCTCCGCCCTGTTCACCGCGGTCGACGACGGGCTCCTGAGACCGCTGCTGGCCGTCACCGTCGCCGTGGTCGTGCTCGCCGCGGGGGCGTGGCGCCGCTGGCAGGCGCTCGTGGTCGTCGGCGCCGCCGCCGCGGTCGTCGTGGCGGTCACCCAGCTCGGCCCGTATGCCGTGCACCTGCCGAGGTTCCTCACCCTGGGCACGCTCGGTGTGGCGCTCCTGGCCATCGGGGCGCGGTACGAGCAGCGGCGCGAGGACGCACGGCACGCCATCAGCTGGCTGGCCTCCCTGAGCTGACCAGGAGGGCGGCCCGGCTCGGTCGGCACGTCGGCGGCGACCGGCGCCGCAGGGTCACCACGGCGGGCACGGTCGTCCGCCGGGCCGATCCCGGCGGCGCCGTGCGCGCGTAGCGTCTGGCCATGGACTCGATGCACGCCCTGTTCCACCGGGCCGCCGACGTCGCCGCCGACCACCGCGCCGCTGTCGGCTCGCGGCCCGTGCCGGCCCCGGCGACGCTGCCGGACCTGCTCGCCACGCTCGACACGACGCTCCAGGACGAGCCGCGCGCCGCCGACCGGGTGCTCGACGAGCTCGTCACCGGCTTCGGCCCGGGCGTGACCGGCAGCGTCGGCCCCCGCTTCTTCGGGTACGTCATCGGCGGGGCGACCCCTGCCGCGACGGCCGCCGACATGGTGGCCGCCGGCTGGGACCAGTGCGCGTTCAACGCCACCCTGTCACCGGCGGCCGCGGCCGCCGAGCAGGTCGCCGGCCGCTGGGTCACCGAGGTGCTCGGCCTCCCGGCCCGCGCCTCGGTGGGTTTCGTGACGGGGGCCCAGGGGGCCAACACGGCGGGGCTCGCCGCCGGGCGCCACCACGTGCTGTCGCGGGCGGGCTGGGACGTCGAGCGCGACGGCCTCCTGGGCGCCCCGGCGGTGCGCGTGGTCGCCAGCGAGGAACGGCACGCCACCATCGACCGCAGCCTGCGCCTGCTGGGACTGGGCACGTCCTGCGTGCAGGAGGTGTCCGCCGGTCCGAACGGCGCGATGGACACGACCGCCCTCGCGGAGGTCCTGGGGCGAGGCAGCGGGCCGGTGATCGTGTGCCTGCAGGCCGGGAACGTCAACACCGGAGCGACCGACGACCTGCGGGCGGCGACCGCGGTCGCCCGCGCCCACGACGCGTGGGTGCACGTGGACGGTGCGTTCGGCCTCTGGGGAGCGGCGTCGCCGGCGACGGCGGGGCAGCTCGACGGGGTGGAGCTCGCCGACTCGTGGTCGTGCGACGCCCACAAGTGGCTCAACGTCCCCTACGACGTGGGGCTGGCGATCACGGCCCACCCGGACGTCGCCGCCGCGACGCTGTCGTACACCGCGGCATACCTCACCGGGCACTCGGGCACGACCCCGCTGCTGGGCGACGTCGTCCCGGAGTCGTCCCGCCGGGCTCGAGGCTTCGCGGTCTGGGCGGCCCTGCGCGAGCTGGGGCGCACCGGCCTCGCCGACCTCGTCGACCGCTGCTGCGCCCACGCCCGCCGGTTCGCCGACGGCCTGGCGGCCGGCGGGGCCGAGGTCGTCAACGACGTCGTCCTCAACCAGGTGCTGGTGTCCTTCGGCGACGACGCGCGCACCGACCGCGTGGTCGAGGCGGTCCAGGCCGACGGCACGTGCTGGCTGGGCGGCACGACGTGGCACGGACGACGGTTGATGCGCGTCTCGGTCTCGAACGCCACCACGACGACCGACGACGTCGACCAGTCGGTGGCGGCGATCCTGCGGGCAGCCGCGGCGACGGCCTGACCGCCGGCCCGTCGCCCGCCGCGACCGGTCCCACCCGCGGCGCCGCGGGTCAGCGACGGGTGGCCGCTGCCCAGGCCTCGAGCCGCTGCTGGGCAGCACCGGAGTCGAGCGCGTGCTCGGCCCGGTCCATGCCCGTGCGGACCTGCGCCGTGAAGTCGGCGTCGGACGTCCCGCGGTCCGGCTCGGTGAGGGCCAGTGCGAGCCCGGCGTTGAGGACCACCGCGTCACGGGGCGCACCGTGCGCACCGGCGAAGACGTCGCGCGCGACCTGGGCGTTGTGCACCGCGTCGGCGCCACGCAGCGCCTCGACCGGCTGCAGGGCGAGGCCGAGCTGCTCGGGGTCGACCGTGCGCTCCACGACGCGACCGCTGCGCACCCACCACACGTGCGAGGTGGTCGCCAGGGTGAGCTCGTCGAGGCCGTCGTCGCCGCGGAAGACGGCGGCATCAGTGCCGCGCCCGGCGAAGACGCCGGCCATGAGCGGCGCCTGGGCCGCGTTGGCGACGCCCACCGCGGCATACGTCGGACGGGCCGGGTTGGTGAGCGGGCCGAGGGCGTTGAAGGCCGTGGCGACGCCCAGCCCGCCACGAGCCGCGGCGGCGTGCCGCATGGCGGGGTGGAAGGTCTGGGCGAAGCAGAAGGTGATCCCGGCCTCGTGCGCGACCTCGGCCACCCGCTCGGGCGACAGGGTGAGGTCGACGCCGAGGGCCTCCAGCACGTCGGCCGAGCCGGAGGACGACGAGGCGGCACGGTTGCCGTGCTTGACGACACGCACCCCGCTCGCCGCGATGACGACGGAGGACATCGTGGAGATGTTCACCGTGTGCGAGCGGTCGCCACCGGTGCCGACGATGTCGAGGCTGGGCCCCGGCACGTCGATGCGGTTCGCGTGCTCGAGCATCATGTCGGCGAGGCCGCGCAGCTCGTCGACGGTCTCGCCCTTGGCACGCAGGGCCACGAGGAACCCGGCGAGCTGGACCGGCGACGCCTCGCCGCGCATCACCTCACCCATCGCCCACGCGGCCTGGTCGGTGGTGAGGTCGCGGCCCGCGATCAGCTCGGTGAGCAGGTCCGGCCACGTGAAGGCGGCCGGAGCCGTGGCGTCCACGGTCAGCCGGCGGTCGGGCGCCCGCCGCGCCCCAGCTGCGCGACGGCGTTCGCCAGCGCGACCGGGTCCAGCGGGTGCGGCACGGCCAGGTCGGCCAGCGACCAGGTGGCCAGCCAGCCGTCCTGCGGCCGACCGGTCAGCACCAGGATCGGGGGGCAGTTGAAGATCTCGCTCTTGAGCTGGCGGCACAGGCCCAGCCCGCCCGTGGGGGCCGCCTCGCCGTCGAGGACCAGCACGTCGAACCGGGTGTTCTCCACCGCCTCGATGACCGCCGCGGCGGTGGCGCACTCGAGCCAGGACGTGACCTCCACGTCCCGGGCCGGACGCCGTCCCACGGTGACGCGCACGGCGTCGCGAGTGGTGCGGTCGTCGCTGTAGAGCAGCACCGAGATCTGGCGGGCCGAGGAGGCCGACGAGGTCGCCGGGTCGGCGGCGGGGGCGTGCGGAGCGGTCATGCGCCCGATGCTACCGGTGCGGTGTCCGGCACCCCGCGGGCGCCCGCCCCACGCGCGAGGCGCACCTCACGGGGGGCCGCCGGTGTGCCGCGATGCGAATGTGGCAATAATGGCGCACGTGGCGACAGCATCCGCAGTGACTTCAGAACCCTCGCGCCCGGCGAGCATCCCCGGACACGGCCCCGTCTCCCGGCCCAACATGGTGTCGGTCGGCACGATCGTGTGGCTGGCCAGCGAGCTGATGTTCTTCGCCGGCCTGTTCGCGATGTACTTCACGATCCGCTCGGTGGAGCCGGAGCTGTGGCGCACCTCGACCAGCGTGCTCAACGTGCCCTACGCGAGCATCAACACGCTGATCCTCGTCATCTCCTCGGTGTGGTGCCAGCTCGGCGTCCACGCGGCCGAGCACGGCAAGGCCCACCGCGGCGACGCCAAGCTGCTCGACCTCAAGGCCTGGGGCATGCGCGAGTGGTACGTCCTCACGTACGTCTTCGGCGCGATCTTCGTCTCCGGCCAGGTGCTCGAGTACTCCGAGCTCGTCCACGAGAACATCACGCTCTCCTCCAGCGCGTACGGCTCGGTCTTCTACCTGACCACCGGCTTCCACGCCCTGCACGTGACCGGCGGTCTCCTGGCCTTCCTGCTCATCATCGGCCGCACCTTCACGACCCGGCACTACAGCCACGCCCAGGCAGCGGGCGCGGTCGTGACCTCGTACTACTGGCACTTCGTCGACGTGGTCTGGATCGCGCTGTTCGCGACCATCTACCTGCTGAAGTGACTCCGAACCCCCTCATGCCCCTCGCCGCTCCCGCCACCACCGACAGGACCGCACCGTGAACGCACTGGCCGCCCGTCGCCGCCACCCGGCCGCCATCGCCCTGCTGATCCTCCTGGGGCTGGTCGTGACCGGCCTCGCCTACTCGGCCTTCGCCCCCAAGCCGGCCAGCGCCGCCACGGCCTCCGCCGACCAGGTCGAGCAGGGCAAGAAGCTCTTCCTCGCCAACTGCGCCACCTGCCACGGGCTGCAGGCCCAGGGCACCAAGGCGGGCCCGTCGCTCGCCGGTGTCGGTGCGGCTGCCGTCGACTTCCAGGTGGGCACGGGTCGTATGCCGATGGCTGCCCCGAACGTGCAGGCGCCCCGCGCGGTGGTCAGGTTCAACCAGGACGAGATCTCGGCCATGGCCGCGTACGTCGCCTCGCTGGCCCCCGGGCCGGCCGTCCCGGACGCGCAGTACTCCAGCGGTGAGGGCGGCGACGTCGCCAAGGGCGCCCAGCTCTTCCGCGTGAACTGCGCCATGTGCCACAACTTCGCCGGCTCCGGCGGTGCGCTCACCCGGGGCAAGTACGCCCCTAGCCTGCGCAACGTCGAGGGCAAGCACATCTACGAGGCCATGGTCACCGGCCCGCAGTCGATGCCGGTCTTCAACGACCAGAACATCTCCCCCGAGAGCAAGAACGACATCGTGGCCTACCTCCACGCGGTCGACAAGGAGGAGAACGTCGGCGGCATGAACCTCGGCAACCTCGGCCCGGTCTCCGAGGGCCTGTTCGCCTGGGTCTTCGGCCTCGGCATCATGGTGGCGTTCGCGGTCTGGCTCGGGAAGAAGGCCGCATGACGCCCACCCCGGCCGCCCGGCCCCACCTCGCACCCCACTCCAGCAACACGACGGGATCGACGACACGATGAGCGAACACGACACGCCCCACGGCGAGGTCGTCCCCAGCGACGGCAACGGCTACGGCGCAGGCGCCGTCCGGCTGGACCAGGGCCACATCGAGGGCACCGGCGGCCTCCCCGCCCGCTTCGACAACCCGGGCCTGCCGCCGCACGTCGCCCGCATGAGCGACCTCGACGAGAAGGCCGCCAAGCGGGCCGAGAAGCAGGTCGCGACCCTCTTCGGGCTCTCCAGTCTCGCGACGGTCCTGTTCGTCGTCGCCTACTTCGCCATCGACCCGGAGCAGGTCGCGTTCCTGCCCGGCATCGGCAAGGCGAACCTCTACAACGTCGTCCTCGGCGTCTGCCTGGCCCTCGCCCTCCTCGGCGTCGGCGTGGGTGCCGTCCACTGGGCCAAGACGCTCATGCCCGACACCGAGATGGTCGAGGAGCGCCACCCGCAGCGGGCCAGCGACGCCGACCGCAAGCGCGCGGTCGACAACTTCGTGGTCGAGGGCGGCAAGTCCCAGATCGGTCGTCGCCCCCTGATCAAGTTCTCCCTCGCGGGCGCGCTGGCGCTGCCGCCGATCGCGCTGCTGCTGCCGCTCGTCGGCGGCCTCGGCCCGCTCCCCAAGGACGAGCTGTCCAAGACGATGTGGAAGAAGGGCGACCGGCTGGTCCGCGACCCCGAGCGCACGCCGATCCGCGCCGACCAGGTCACCATCGGCTCGGTCTTCCACGTCCTGCCGGAGTCGATCAAGGACTCCCAGCACGTGCTCGAGGACAAGGCCAAGGCCGCGGTCCTGCTCATGCGCCTCAACCCCGAGGACATCAAGGTGCAGAAGGAGCGCGACTGGGGCCACGAGGGCATCGTGGCCTACTCCAAGATCTGCACCCACGTCGGTTGCCCGGTCGGGCTCTACGAGCAGCAGACGCACCACCTGCTGTGCCCGTGCCACCAGTCGACGTTCGACGTCACCAACGACTGCAAGGTCATCTTCGGACCGGCCAAGCGGCCGCTGCCGCAGCTGCAGATTACAGTGGACTCTGAGGGATACCTGGTGGCCGACGCCCCGTTCCACGAGGCTGTCGGCCCGAGCTTCTGGGAGCGTGGACACGCATGAGCACCACATCAACCGCTCGCGGCGCCGACCGGCTCCGCGCTGACGACCCGAAGCACGAGGCTCCCCACTCCCCCGGCGCCAAGGCCGTCGGTGGTGTCGCGGGCTGGCTCGACGACCGCACGGGTGCGGCGAAGCCCTTCGGCTACCTGCTGAAGAAGGTCTTCCCGGACCACTGGTCGTTCATGCTCGGCGAAGTCGCCATGTACTCGATGATCATCTGCCTGCTCTCGGGCACGTTCCTCACGTTCTGGTTCGTGCCGAGCGCCGGCCAGGTCGTGTACGACGGCTCGTACCTGCCGCTCAAGGGCATCACGATGTCCGAGGCGTACCGCTCGACCGTCGACATCTCCTTCGACATCCGCGGTGGCCTGCTCATCCGGCAGATCCACCACTGGGCCGCGCTGATGTTCATCGTCGCGCTGTCGGTGCACATGCTGCGCGTGTTCTTCACGGGCGCGTTCCGCAAGCCGCGTGAGATCAACTGGGTCATCGGCTGCATCCTGTCGATGCTCGCGCTGGTCGAGGGCTTCGCCGGCTACTCGCTGCCGGACGACCTGCTGTCCGGCACCGGCCTGCGTGCCGCCGAGGGCTTCATGCGCTCGGTGCCGGTCATCGGCTCGTACCTGTCGTACTTCGTCTTCGACGGCCCGTTCCCCGGCGAGGCGATCATCCCCCGCCTGTACGCCGTCCACGTGCTGCTCCTGCCGGCGATCCTGGTCGGCCTGTTCACCGCCCACATCGGGCTCGTGTTCGTGCACAAGCACACGCAGTACCCCGGCCCGGGCCGCACCAACGACAACGTCGTGGGCTACCCCGTGATGCCGGTGTACGCCGCGAAGGCCGGTGGCTTCTTCTTCATCGTCTTCGGCGTCGTCGCCCTCATCTCGGCGGTCGTGACGATCAACCCGATCTGGGCGTACGGCCCCTACGACCCCTCACCGGTGACGGCCGGGTCCCAGCCGGACTGGTACATGGGCTTCGCCGACGGCGCCCTGCGCCTGCTGCCCGGCTGGCTGGAGTTCACCGCCTTCGGGTTCACGTTCAGCTTCAACGTCATGATCGGCGCCATCCTGCTCATCCCCGTGATGTACGGGCTCATGGCTGCCTACCCGTTCCTGGAGTCCTGGGTCACCGGTGACAAGCGCGAGCACCACCTGCTCGACCGCCCGCGCAACAACCCGACCCGCACGGCCCTGGGCATGGCGGCCATGACGATGTACGGCGTGCTCATGTTCGCCGCCGGCAACGACATCATGGCCATCAAGCTGCACCTGTCGATCAACGACATCACCCACATCCTGCGGGCGGCGTTCTTCATCGCCCCGGTCATCGTGTTCTGGGTGACCAAGCGGATCTGCCTGTCGCTGCAGCGCCGCGACCGCGACCTGGTCCTGCACGGCCGCGAGACCGGGCGCATCATCCGCACGGCGGACGGGCAGTTCTTCGAGCAGCACGAGCCGCTCGACGAGTACACCCGGTGGAACCTCGTCCAGCACGACCCCCACGAGGTCCTGCAGCTCGAGGCCGCGACCGACGAGCACGGGGTGGCCTCCCCCACCGCGCGCAAGGACAAGGCCCGTGCCGCCCTGTCGCGGTTCTACTTCACCGACCGCATCGACCCGGTCACCCCGGCCGAGCTCGCCGCCGCGCACCACGACGGCCACGGCCACGAGGCGATCGAGGCCGCTCCGCAGGAGCAGGAGGCCCGTCCCGGGCTCGAGGCCGCTCGCCGGGAGCCCCCGCAGCGTCCCTGACGCCCGCACAGGCCCACCACCGCCGTGTGCCGCCCGCTCACCTCGAGCGGGCGGCATACGGCGTCCTGGGGCCCGTCCCGCGGCACAGGGCCCTCGGTGTCCCGTCCCGCGGGCGGGGGCATGGCAGGCTGGGACCGTGGTGGAGATGGGGCGCGCGGAGTTCGAGCAGGCCGTGGACGCCGCCCTCGACGGGGTGCCGGCCGAGCTGCTGGGCCTGATGGACAACGTGGTCATCTTCCTGCAGGACGAGCCCCCGGCGGACGAGCCCGACCTCCTCGGGATCTACGAGGGTGTGCCGCTGACCGAGCGCGGTGAGGCGTGGGCGGCAGGAGCCCTCCCCGACCGGATCACGGTCTTCCGGGGGCCGCTGACCCGCATGTGCGACACCACCGACGAGCTGGTCGAGGAGATCGCCGTGACCGTCGTGCACGAGATCGCCCACCACTTCGGCATCGACGACGACCGGCTGCACGAGCTGGGCTGGGGCTGACCTCCCACCTCCGTGGACGTTCCGCACCCGTCCCGCCTCCGTCCCGCCCCCGCGCCGCAGGCGCTCCTCCCCCGCCGGCCGCCGAGCGCCGTCAGCGCGGCAGGGGCAGGCCGAACGCCGCGGCCACCGAGGTGGCTCCCGCCGCCCGCCCGAGAGGGGCGGTGCGCGTCACCTCGGCGTAGAGCCGGGTGAGCGAGTAGTGGTCGAGCGGAGCCGTCACGACCACGTGGTGCAGGGACGGGTGCGCCACCACGGTGAGCACGCGGTTGCCGGACGAGTGGTCGTCCTCGTCCGCGGTCAGCACGACGACGAGCCGGCCCGAGCGCCAGTCGGGGCCGGTCTGGATGCGCGTCATCCACGTGCGGAACCAGTCGTCGGCGACGCCGAGCCCGCAGTCGTGCGCGTCGTGGCACAGGTCGGGGACCACCATGCCGGCGGCCGGGAGCGTCCCGGCCGCAACGGCCTCCTGCAGGGCGTCGAGCGGCAGGTCGTGACGCTCACAGGCTGCTCGTTCCGCGGGGAAGTACGCCCACGGGTTGTGCTTGACGGCATACCGGCCCTCGGGTTCCTGCTGGCACGGCCGGGCCATGCCCTCGGCGTAGACCGCTGCCGTCGAGCCGGCGGCCAGGGCGCGGCCGAAGACCGTGGCGCCCGGAAGGGGGTGCTGGGCAGGAGCCGCGTCGTCGGTGACCCCGTGGGTGCTCCCCGACGCGATGGCCAGGTAGTTCGGCAGCGACGGGTGCCGCACCGCCGACCAGGCGGTGGCGTAGCCGTACCGCTGCGCCAGGGACTCGGTGTACGGCATCTGCGCCCGCATCTGCGCGAGCGAGTGGTTCTCCATGACGACGACGAGCAGCTTGGTTGGCCCCACTGCTGCCGGGCCGCCGGATGCGCTCGTGGCAGCGGACCCGGTCGCGCCCGCGGACGTCGTCGCGGTCGACCGGCCCGGGCCCGCACCCGTCGACGCCGGCGCCGACGAGGCCGGGGACGACCCGGTCGTGGACGCCACCGAGGTGGGGTGGCCGGGTGAACCGCTCGAGCAGCCCGCGCCCAGGGCCACCAGGGCGGCCAGCGCCGCCCCGAGGATGGAGCCGGGAACCGCGCCGCGCCGGGCGGCGCAGGTCGTGGCCCTGCGACCGTCAGGGCGGCTCACGGCGGTCGCCTCAGGCGAGGGCGCTCTGCTTGACCCAGTTGGCGTAGGAGTACTGCCAGACCCCGATGCCCTCGGTCGGCTGGAACACCCGGCTGGACCCGGTGAACACGACCACGTCACCGGCCTTGGAGATCGAGTACATCCACGCGGCCTCGCTCGGCGACATGTTGACGCAGCCGTGGCTCACGTTCGAGCTGCCCTGCGACCCGACCGACCACGGGGCGGAGTGCAGGTACTCCCCCGTCCAGGTGACGCGCATCGCCGACTCGGTCTTGATCTTGTAGTAGCCGGGCTGGCCCTTCTTGATCCCGATTGTCGTCGAGTCCATCACCACGGTCCCCTCCTTGCGGATGATGACCTTGATGCCGGAGCGGGTCTCGGTCTTGGGGCCCGGGCGGCCGGCGCTGATCGGGATGGTGCGCAGGACCGTGCCGCCCTGGGTGACGGTCATGACGTGGCGCTTGATGTCGACCGTGGAGATCATCGCCGAGCCCACCGTGAAGCTGGCGCTGTCGTCGTTGGCGATCCACTTGCCCGGGCCGGTCTGCACCCCGCTCAGCGGCGCGTTGACGGTGACCTTGGTGCCCGGCTTCCAGTAGGTCTTCGGCCGCCACATGAGCTGGCGGCTGTCGAGCCAGCCCCAGTGCCCCTCGACCTTCGGCGACGTCGTCACGGTCACCAGCTTCTCCACCTGGGCGCGCTGCTCGGGCGTCACGACAGGAGAGTCGAACTGGATCGAGGCCGGCATGCCGATCCCGACCGTCTGGCCGGCGTAGAGGATGCCGTAGGTCGCCGTCACGGCCGGCTTGAGCGTGCGGAACGTCGACGTGCTGGTGCTGGGGGTGTCGTCGGACCCGGCGGCGGTCATCGACACGGTGTAGGTGCTGTCGGGGGCGAGGCGGCCCGTGGAGGTCCAGGTGCCGTTCTCGAGCGAGCCCTGCAGCGCGTGGCCGTCCGCGTCCTTGACGGTCACCGACTTCAGCGTCCCGGACTTGGCCTCGACCACGACCGGCGAGCTCGGCAGGACGCCGCTCGCACCGTCGGCGGGCGTGACCGAGAGGTCTGCCGGCACGACCGGGGCGCTGCTGGAGCTGGAGGAGGACGAGGAGGAGGGGCTGCCGGCGACGTTCCCGGTCGACTGGCCAGTCGCCGTACCGGAGCACCCGGCGACGAGCACGGCTGCCGTGACCAGGGTCGCCGCGGCGACGAGCTGTCGGCGTGCCCGAAGAGTCCTACCCACCACTGCTGCTCCTGTGCTCGCACCCTCGGGCGCGTTCCTCGCGTTCGTGTCCTGTCTCGGCCGGCCGGGCGCAGGGCGCCGCGGTCCACCCCCTCAGACGCCGTACGGCCCCGTCCGGTTGGCTGTCGGCGCCCGTGATCGGCCAGGCGGTTCGACCGCGTCAGGCCCCCATGGGGACGGCCCGCTGGCGCGGACCGTCGCTCCATGGTACCTCGGCGCCCGCGACGGCCCCGCAACGCGCGTGGCGAGATGCGTGGCGAGGTACGTCGGCCGCGCCGCCCGACGGTCGGGACCGCCCCCGGAACAGCAGAGAGGCGGTGTGCCGCCCGGCCGGGTGGCACACCGCCTCTCGCGGTGTCCGCGCAGGTCAGACCGCGTGCGGACCCTTGAAGTACTCGAACGTCCACCCCACGAGGGCCACGACGCCGAAGGCGGCACCGATGATGAACAGCCACCACCCGACCGCGAGGCCGAGGAAGCAGATCGCGGCGGCCCCGGCCAGCGGGAGCGGCCACCAGGAGTGGGGGCTGAAGAAGCCGTACTCACCCTCCTGCTCGTCGATCTCACCGGCAGGGTTGTCCTCCGGGCGCTCGGGCAGGCGTCGCCCGGTGGCCCAGAGGTAGAAGGCGATCATCGCGCCCAGTCCGGCCGACAGGAACAGCCCTGCCGGGCCGACCGGCTCGCGCCAGTGGGTGAAGATGCCGTAGAGGAGCCCGACGGGGGCGAAGAAGACCGCCAGGATGACGAAGAGCTTGAACTCGATCTTCATGCTCAGTCGCGCTCCTCGTGGAATCGGGGGTTGAGGTCGTGGTCCAGCTCACCGGTGTGGTGCGAGTGCGGGCCGTTGCCGTCCGGGCCGCCGATGATCCGGGTCAGGGTGTCGGGGTCGGCCGGCAGGGTCGCGAACGGGGCGGCCTCCGGGTGGTGCAGGTCGAAGGCGGGGCGCTCGGACCGGATCCGCGGGATCACGTCGAAGTTGTGCCGCGGCGGCGGGCAGGAGGTGGCCCACTCCAGCGAGGCGCCGTAGCCCCACGGGTCGTCGGTCTCCACCAGCGGAGCCGTCCGCCAGGTCTTCCACACGTTGTAGAGGAAAGGCAGCGTGGAGGCGCCGAGCAGGAACGAGCCGTACGTCGAGACCTGGTTCATCCAGGTGAACCCGTCCTCGGGCAGGTAGTCGGCGTAGCGGCGGGGCATCCCGTCGACACCGAGCACGTGCTGGATGAGGAAGGTGGTGTGGAACCCGACGAACAGCATCCAGAAGTGGATCTTGCCGAGGGTCTCGTCGAGCATCCGGCCGGTGAGCTTGGGCCACCAGAAGTAGAAGCCCGCGAACATCGCGAACACGACCGTGCCGAAGACGACGTAGTGGAAGTGGGCCACCACGAAGTAGCTGTCGGACAGGTGGAAGTCGAGGGCCGGGCTGGACAGGATGATGCCGGTCAGGCCGCCGAAGAGGAACGTCACGAGGAAGCCGATCGACCACAGCATCGGCGTCTCGAAGGAGAGCTTGCCGCCCCACATCGTGCCGATCCAGTTGAAGAACTTCACGCCTGTCGGCACGGCGATGAGCATCGTCATGACCGCGAAGAACGGCAGCAGCACCTGGCCGGTCGCGTACATGTGGTGCGCCCAGACCGTCACGGACAGCGCGGCGATGCCGATGGTGGCGAAGACCAGGGTCTTGTAGCCGAAGATCGGCTTGCGGGAGAACACCGGCAGGATCTCGCTGATGATGCCGAAGAACGGCAGGGCGATGATGTAGACCTCTGGGTGCCCGAAGAACCAGAACAGGTGCTGCCACAGCATGGGCCCACCGTTCTCGGGCTGGAACACCTGTGCCCCGAACTTGCGGTCGGCGCCCAGGGCCAGCAGCGCGGAGGCCAGGACCGGGAAGGCCATCAGCACGAGGAGCGAGGTGATCAGCACCGTCCAGGTGAAGATCGGCATCCGGAACATGGTCATGCCGGGGGCGCGCATGCAGATGATCGTGGTGATGAAGTTGACCGCACCGAGGATGGTGCCGAAACCACCGAGCGCGAGGCCGAAGACCCACAGGTCACCGCCGAGGCCGGGGCTGTTGGAGGCGTCCGAGAGCGGGGCGTACGCGAACCAGCCGAACGACGCCGCGCCCTGGGGCGTGAGGAAGCCAGCCGAGGCGATGAGGCCACCGAACAGGTACAGCCAGTAGGCGAACATGTTCAGGCGCGGGAACGCCACGTCGGGGGCACCGATCTGCAGTGGCATCAGCGCGTTGGCGAAGCCGGCGAACAGCGGCGTCGCGAACAGCAGCAGCATGATCGTGCCGTGCATGGTGAAGAGCTGGTTGTACTGCTCGGGGTTGTCCACGACCTGCAGGCCCGGCTCGAAGAGCTCGGCGCGGATGAGCAGCGCGAGCACACCACCGAACATGAAGAAGATGAAGGAGGTGATGAAGTAGAGGTTGCCGATGACCTTGTGGTCGGTCGTCGTCATCCACTTCACGACGGTCTGGCCCTTGGTGAGCCGGCGGGTCGAGGTGCCCTGCGTCGAGCGCAGGTAGGTCCCCGCCGTGGATTCGGTCGCCGCTGCCATCACTTGCTCCCAGTGCTCGGGACGAGGTTCTGCTGGTTGTTCATGATCCGCTCGGAGTTGAGGCTGTTGTCGAGCTGACCGGTGTTGCCCTTGGCCTTGAGCTCGGCGATGTGGGCGTCGTAGGTGGCCTGGTCGACGACCTTGACGTTGAACAGCATCTGCGAGTGGTAGGCACCGCAGAGCTCGGCGCACTTGCCCTTGAAGTCACCGGTCTCGGTCGGGACGACCTGGAACTTGTTGACCCGGCCCGGGATCATGTCGAGCTTCTGCAGGAAGGCCGGCACCCAGAACGAGTGGATGACGTCGCGCGAGGTCAGGACGAACTCGGTGCGCTTGCCCACCGGGAGGTAGAGGGTCGGCAGGGACGCCTCGGCGCCCTCCTTGCCGGTGAGCTCGGCCTGCGTGCCGCTCTCGTAGGTGTCCTCGTTGACGTAGTTGAAGTCCCAGGACCACTTCTTCCCGATGACGTTGACGACGACGTCGGGGTTCTTGCTGGTGTCCAGCAGCGCCGACTCGTCACGCTGGGTGTAGTAGAAGAGCACGGCGATCATGAACACCGGCACGACGGTGTAGAGGATCTCCATCGGCACGTTGTAGCGCAGCTGCACCGGGAGCTCGGTGTCGTCCTTGCGCCGGCGGTATGCCACGACGCACCAGAGGATGAGGCCCCAGACGAGGACGCCGACCGCGAGGGCCGCGATCCAGGCGCCGTTCCACAGGGTCGTGACGCGCTCGCCACCCTGGGTGGCGGCGCGCGGCAGGAAGCCGTCCTGGACGCGACCGGCGCAGCCCGAGAGGGCGACCGCCAGCAGGGAGGCCACGGCACCCACGGTGGACCTGCGGAGAACTGTCCGCCGGCGCGGGGGGCGCGGCGCAGGGACGTCGTGCTGACGCAACGGTGCACCTTCTTCGAAGCAGTGATGGGCCATTCGCGCCAAACCCTACTCCAGCCGGGAGGTGGTGTCGGGTCGGGGTACGGCTACCGTCGGGGTGTGGCGAATCCCCCTGTCGAGCGCGTCCTCCTCGACGCCGCCCCGGGACCGGTGCACCCCGCCGCGCGGGCGACCCTGGTGGCCGCCGTCGACGCCGGCTGGGCCGACCCCCGGCGGCTGCACGCCGAGGCGCGAACGGCGCGTCGCCTGCTCGACCAGGCGCGGGAGGTGCTCGCTGCCGGGCTCGGTGTCCGCCCGGCCGAGGTGACCTTCGCCCCCGACGGCCCGACCGCCGTCCGGTGGATGCTCGACGGGCTGCGGCACGCCGCGCGCCGCCGCGGCGCCCGCACGGTGGCCTCGGCCGTCGAGCACTCGGCCGTCCTCGTCCCGGCCAGGCACGAGGCGGACCTGTCGGGTGACGCCGGCCGCCTGGGCGAGGTGGCCGTCGACCGGCTGGGACGCGTGGACCTCGACGCGTGGAGGGAGGCCCTGTCCGTGCCGGGCACGGTGGCGGCCGCCCTCCAGCACGCCAACGGCGAGGTCGGCACCCTGCAACCGCTCGAGGAGGCCCACGCCACCTGCCGCGCGGCGGGCGTCCCGCTCGCCGTCGACGCCCAGGCGTCGCTGGGGCGGGTCCCTGCGCCCACGGCATACGACGTGCTCGCGGGCGACGCGCAGTCCTGGGGTGGCCCGGGCGGGCTGGGGGTCCTCGTCGTGCCCGAGGGCACCCGGTGGCTGCTGCCCGGGGCCACCGACCCGGACGCCGCCCTCCACGGGGCCTCGCGCCACACCCCGTGGGTGCCCCTGGCCCTCGCGGCGGCCGAGGCGTGGCAGCAGACCGAGGCGGCCCGCGAGCAGGACGCGGCCGAGGCCTTCGCCCTGGTCCGGGGGCTGCGCGAGGCGGCGGGCCGGCTCCCCGACGTCGACGTGGTCGGCGAACCCGAGGGCCGCCTGCCGCACGTCCTCACCTTCTCCGCGCTGTATGCCGACGGCGAGGCGCTCGTCCGCGAGCTCGACCGGGCGGGCTTCGCCGTGGCGTCGGGCTCGGCCTGCACCGCGAGCACGCTGGAGCCCAGCCACGTCCTTGCCGCCATGGGGGCGCTGACCCACGGCAACGTGCGGGTCACGCTGCCCCTCTCCGCGGTGGCGCCGGACCGGGCAGCCGGCGTGGCGGCCTTCGTGCGCGCGCTCCCCGGTGCCGTCGAGCGGGTGCGCGAGGAGCTGGGGGCACGGCGGCTGTGAGCGGGGACGACGTCGTCGACGCACGCGGCCTGCGCTGCCCGCTGCCGGTCATCCGCCTGGCGCAGCGGGCCCGCGACGCCGCCCCGGGGACCGAGCTCGAGGTGTGGTCGACGGACCCGGCCGCCGCCGCGGACGTCCCGGCGTGGTGCCGGATGAGGGGTCACGCGTTCCTCGGGGCCCGCGACGACGGCGACCACGCGGCATACCGGGTCCGTGTCGGCGGCCCCGAGGCGCCCGCTAGCTGACCGCGAAGGCGGGCGGCTCCAGGTGGATCGCGTCGCCGAGCCGGCGCAGGTACTCCGCCCGCGGGATGCTCACGATGCCGAGGGTGCGCAGGTGGTCGGTCGCCCACTGCACGTCGATGATGCGGCGCGGGTCGCCGTCGGCGAAGACGTGGCCGGCCATCGCGACGACGGCGGCCTTGGACGCGTCGGTGACGTGGTGGAACATCGACTCGCCCGCGAACAGGCCGCCGACGCACAGGCCGTAGAGGCCGCCGACGAGCTCGCCGTCCTGCCACGTCTCGATGCTGTGCGCCCAGCCGAGCGCGTGCAGCTGGGTGTACGCGTCGGCGATCTCGGTGGTGATCCAGCGGCCCTCGCGCGAGGGGTCCGCGCACGCGGCGACGACCTCGCGGAACGCGGTGTCGACCCGGATCTCGAACCGTCGCAGCGAGCGCCGCAGCGACCGGCTGGCGTGCACGCCGCCGGGCAGCAGGACCCCGCGCGGGTCGGGCGACCACCACCCGAGCGGCCGGGCCCCGTGGTCCCCGAGGCCCATGGGGAAGACGCCCGTGCGGTACGCCTCGAGGATCGTCCCCGCGCGCAGGTCACCCCCGACGGCGACGAGGTCCTCGCCGTCGTCGACCCCGGACAGGTCGAAGGCCCAGCCGCTCGGCAGGGGTTCGACGGGCTCGGGGGCGACCACCGGTCAGGGGGCCACGCAGGCGATGTGCGGCTCGATCGCGTCGGCGGAGTCCTGCCCGTACGCCTCGGCGAGCCGGGCGAGGAAGGTGGACTTGCCGAGGGTGTACTCCTGGGTCCCGACGGTCTCGATGACGTAGGTCGCCAGCATCGAGCCGAGCTCCGCCGCGTGCCGCAGGCCCAGGTCGGCGGCCAGGCCGGTGAGGAAGCCGGCGCGGAACGCGTCGCCGACCCCCGTCGGGTCGGCGCGGCGCACCTCGCGGGCGACCGAGACGTGGACGGGGTCCTCGCCCTTGCGCTCGATGGTGACGCCGTCCTTACCCTTGGTGACGACCCGGGTGTTGACCCGGGCCGCGATCTCGTCGGAGGACCAGCCGGTCTTCTGCTCGGTGAGGGCGGCCTCGTACTCGTTGGTGAGCAGGTAGTCGGCGCCGTCGATGAGCTGGCGGATCGTCTCGCCGTCGGCGAAGGCCAGCTGCTGGCTCGGGTCGGCCGCGAACGGGATGCCCCGCGAACGGCACTCCCGCGTGTGGCGCAGCATGGCCTCGGGGTCGTTGGCGCCGACGACGACGAGGTCCAGGCCACCGACGCGCTCGGCGATGGGGCCGAGCTCGATCGCCCGCGCCTCGCTCATGGCACCGGCGTAGAAGGTGGCGATCTGGGCCATGTCCTCGTCGGTCGTGCACACGAACCGGGCTGTGTGCCGCGACTCCGACACGTGCACGGACGTGCAGTCGACGCCGTGGCGCTCCAACCAGCTGCGGTAGTCGGCGAAGTCCTCGCCCACGGCGCCGACGAGGATCGGCCGCTGCCCGAGGTTGGCCATCCCGAAGGCGATGTTGGCGGCCACTCCCCCACGCCGGACCTCGAGGTCGTCGGCGAGGAAGGACAGCGAGACCTTGTCGAGCTGCTCGACGACGAGGGAGTCGCGGAACCTCCCCTTGAAGGTCATGAGGTGGTCGGTGGCAATGGACCCGGTGACGGCTATTCGCACACCGGAAACCTACCCGTTGCCGTTGCGGTCGGCAGCGCCGCGGGGGACAGTCGCTCCATGACCGACACGGGGGCAGGACAGGGCGCACAGCCGGGGACGACGGGTGCAGAGCCGGGGACGCGGACGGCGACGGAGGCGATGCGGGAGCTGGACTTCGGGGGGCTGCGGGCGACCTTCGTCAACTGCACGCTGAAGCGCTCGCCCGAGCGCAGCCACACGCAGGGGCTGATCGACGTCAGCGCCGGGATCATGCGCGACCACGGGGTCGACGTGCGCGAGTTCCGCGCCGTCGACCACGACATCGCGACCGGCGTGTACGTGGACATGACCGAGCACGGCTGGGACCGCGACGAGTGGCCGACGATCTTCGCCGAGATCCTCGAGTCGGACATCCTCGTCGTCGCCGGCCCGATCTGGCTCGGCGATAACTCCAGCGTCACCAAGCGCGTCATCGAGCGGCTCTACGGCGGCTCGTCGATGACCAATGCGGCCGGGCAGTACGTCTACTACGGCAAGGTCGGCGGCGCGATCATCACCGGCAACGAGGACGGCATCAAGCACTGCGCCTCCAACATCCTCTACAGCCTGCAGCACATCGGCTTCACCATCCCGCCCGGCGCGGACGCCGGCTGGATCGGCGAGGCCGGGCCGGGTCCGTCGTACCTCGACGAGGGCAGCGGCGGCCCCGAGAACGAGTTCACCCGGCGGAACACCACGTTCATGACCTACAACCTCATGCACCTCGCGGCGATGTTCACGGTGGCCGGCGGCTTCCCCGTCGGTGGCAACCAGCGAGTGGCGTGGGACGCCGGCGACCGCTTCGACTCCCCCAACCCCGAGTACCGCTGAGGCGCCGCGACGCACTCCACGTAACGACGCGCGGGCGGTACTTGGCAAAGTCAGGTACCTGGCATACCTTTCCTCCATGGCCCATGACCCGCAGATGCTCAAGGGAGTGCTCTCGCTGCTCCTGCTGAGCGTGCTGCGCGAGGAGCCGGGGTACGGCTACGGCATCGTCACCCGGCTCAAGGCCGCGGGGTTCGAGGACCTCGCCGAGGGGACGGTCTACCCGGCCCTGGCCCGCCTGGAGTCGGCCGGCCTGCTGCAGTCCCACCTGGAGCTGTCGGCCTCGGGCCCTGCTCGGAAGTACTACCGCACGACCCCGGCGGGAGTGGCCGAGCTCGCCGCCCGGGGCCGCGCCTGGCGGTCGCTCGTCGCGGCCGTCGACACCGTCACGGGCGCCGCACCGCCCGGCAACGAAGGGAAGTCCGCATGAGCATCCTCGACCGTGCCCGCATCGCGGGGGCCGTGGCCGGGTACGACTTCTGGATGGACTACCGCGGGGTGCCCGGGCGCCGCCGCAAGCAGCTGCGCACCGAGCTGCGTGCCAACCTCGACGAGGCCGCCGCGCGCGAGGGCACGACGAGCGCGCTCCTCGCGATCGGCTCCCCGAGGGCGATGGCGTATGCCGTGGCCGAGATCTACCGGGGCCGACCCCGGTGGGCGTTCGGCGGGTACGTCGCGCTGGCCACGTGGGTGGTGCTCCAGCTGCTGTGGACGTTCTCGGTCCTCGGGTTCGTCGAGGGCGTACGGGCCAGCGGGGTGACCGGGCGACCGGTCACCGGGTCCGTGCCTCCGCTGGTGTCGCAGGCGTCCGCCGAGTTCGGCACGGCCGGCGAGCCGGTCGCCATGGCCGGCGTGCTGCCCCTGTCGGTGCTGGTCGTCGCCCTGGTCGCGTTCGTGCTCGCCGCGGGGCCGTGGCGGCCCCTGGTGCACAGGCGCCGCCCCCGCCCTGCCGCGGCCTGAGCGGGCGCACGGCGGGCCGGGACACCCACCGCGTCCCGCGCACGACGAAGGGCCCCGCACCTGCTGGTGCGGGGCCCTTCGTGACGGCCGACCCGGTCGCCCGGGTCAGGTCGGGTCAGCTGAAGCTGTCACCGCAGGCACACGAGCTGCCCGCGTTGGGGTTGTCGATGGTGAAGCCCTGCTTCTCGATCGTGTCGGCGAAGTCGATCGTCGCCCCCTCGAGGTACGGGGCGCTCATCCGGTCGACGACGACCCCGACACCGTCGAAGTCGCGCACCAGGTCACCGTCGAGGGTGCGCTCGTCGAAGTAGAGCTGGTAGATGAGGCCGGAGCAGCCACCGGGCTGCACGCCCACACGCAGGCGCAGGTCGTCGCGACCCTCCTGCTCGAGCAGGGACTTGACCTTGCCCGCGGCGACGTCGGTGAGCAGCACGCCGTGCGTGGCCTCGGCGGGCGTCTCGGTCGCGGCCGGAGCGGTCTGGTCCTGAACACTCATGGTGATGCGTCCTTCATGGTCGGTGGAGGTGGGCCACTGGGGCCAACCCACGGTCGGTGCGGATTGTTCCCGCACCGCTTCCACTGTACGTCGTCCTCAGCGCTGGGGTGACCAGGTGGCCGCGACGCGGGCGGCACGGCGGGCCAGCGTGCCCACGGGGTCGGCCATGGCGGCCTCCACCTGCTCCGCCGTCTCGGCCACGGCATACGTCCCCGACAACCCGAGCGTCATCGCCTCGCGGCGTCCCACGAGGGTCTGTCCCGCGAGGACCACGCTCGGGGTCGCGGTCTCGAGCGCGAGGCCCGCCACCCCGGCCACGACCTTGCCCTGCAGGCTCTGCCAGTCGAAGCTGCCCTCCCCCGTGACCACGAGGTCGGCGGCGGCGAGCAGCTCGCGCAGCCCCACGGCCTGCAGCACCTCGGCAACGCCGCTGACGCGGGTGGCGCCGAGCAGGTAGAGCCCGTAGCCCAGCCCGCCGGCCGCGCCCGCGCCCGGCTCCTTGTCCAGCCGCCGCGGCTTGCCGCTGAGCAGGTCGGTCTGCTCGGGCACGGTGCGGCGGACGACCTCGACGAACCTCCCGAGCGCCCCCTCGAGGGCCTGGGCCAGCTCCGGGGAGGCACCCTTCTGCGGCCCGAAGACCGCCGAGGCGCCCTGCAGGCCGAGCAGCGGCGACTCCACGTCGCTGGCGAGCACCAGCTCCACCCCGGCGAACCGGCCGCGTGCCGCGTCGAGGCCGCCGAGCGCGTCGTCGCCGATGTCGGCGAGCGCCAGGCCACCCCGGGCCAGCTCCTCCGCGGCCCCGACACCGAGGGCCGCGAGCATGCCGGCGCCGGCGTCGTTGGTGCCGCTGCCACCGAGGCCGACGACGATGCGCGTGGCACCGGCCTCGAGGGCGGCGTCGAGCAGCTGCCCGACGCCCCAGGTGCTCGTGACGGCAGGGTTGCGCTCGTCCGCGGCGAGCAGGTGCAGGCCGGCTGCCTGGGCGGACTCGAGGTATGCCGTGCGGGCGCCGCCGGCGTCGACGAGCAGCACCCCTGCAGGGACCTCCCGGCCGAGCGGGTCGGCCACCGTGACGACGACCGTCTGGGCCTCCGGACGCGCGCTGGCGAGGACGTCGATGAAGCCCGGGCCACCGTCCGACAGCGGGACCAGCGTGAGCAGGTCGTGGGGTGCGGACTCGCGCCAGCCCTGGGCCATGGCCTCGGCCGCCTGCTGGGCGGTCAGGGTGCCGGTGAAGCAGTCAGGGGCGATGACGACGTGCACGCGACGAGGCTACCGGCGCGGGGCGCTCCCCCGGCACCGGTCGGCCTGCTCGGTCAGCGCCCCTGCTGGTGCGTCGAGGTCCCAGACCTCGGCGCTCCGACCCCGCCGCTGCGCCGAGGTCCCAGACCTCGGCGCTCCGACCCCGCCGCTGCGCCGAAGTCCCAGACCTCGGCGCTCCGACCGCGCCGCTGCGCCGAAGTCCCAGACCTCGGCGCTCCGACCGCGCCGCTGCGCCGAGGTCCCGGACCTCGGCGCGACGGCAGGATGCGTACGGTCGGTCAGCGACCGCGGCGCGACCCGGCGCGGCTGCCGGCCGAGAAGGCCGCAGCGCCGCCGGAGCCGGGCGTCGAGGTGGAGTAGGCCGTGGTGGACCCGCCGGACCGGCCCGAGGAGGAGCGCCCCGCACCGGAGCCCTGGGCACCACCGCGTCGGGCTCCCCCGCCGCGGCTCGCGCCGCGGCCGTCGCCGGGCTGCGCCGGGCTGCTCCCCGAGCGCTGCCCGCCCCGCTGGCCACCGCCCGTACCGCGGGAGCTCGTGCCGCGGGAGCTCGTGCCGCCGCTGGTGCCGCGGCCACGTCGTCGACCCGAGCCGCTGTTGCCCTGGCCCGCCGGAGCGCTCGCGCTGCCGGAGCCGTTCGTGGTGGCCGCGGGCTGGAACGCGCCCGCGAAGGTCCGCTCCCCCTGCGCCACCTCGGCGAGCAGCGGGTGGCCCAGGTGCACGCGGGTGGTCGTCGGGTTGATGCCCGCCTTGCGGGTGAGGTCACGCACGTCGCGGACCTGCTCGTCGGTCATGAGCGTGACGACGGTGCCGCTCGAGCCGGCGCGGGCGGTGCGGCCCGAGCGGTGCAGGTACGCCTTGTGCTCGACCGGCGGGTCGGCGTGGATCACCAGGCCGACGTCGTCGACGTGGATGCCGCGGGCCGCGATGTCGGTCGCCACGAGCGTCGTGGCGCTGCCGTCGTGGAACGCCTCGAGGTTGCGGGTGCGGGCGTTCTGGCCGAGGTTGCCGTGCAGCTCGACCGCCGGGACCCCCGACGAGTTGAGCTGGCGGGCCAGCTTCTTGGCGCGGTGCTTGGTGCGGGTGAAGACGACCGTGCGGCCCGGGGCCGCGGCCAGGTCGAGCAGCACCGGGAAGTGGGCGTCCGGGCGCAGGTGGAAGACGTGGTGCGTCATCTGCGCGACCGGCGACTGGGCGGAGTCCGCCTCGTGCGTCACCGGCGAGCTGAGGTAGCGCTTGACGAGGACGTTGACGCCGCTGTCGAGCGTCGCCGAGAAGAGCAGGCGCTGGCCCCCGGCAGGGGTCGCGTCGAGCAGGCGGCGGACGGCGGGCAGGAAGCCGAGGTCGGCCATGTGGTCGGCCTCGTCGAGGACGGTGACCTCGACGGCGTCCAGGCTCACGTGACCCTGCCCGATGAGGTCCTCCAGCCGGCCGGGGCAGGCCAGGACGACGTCGACGCCGGCCTTGAGGCCGCGGACCTGCGGGTTCTGCCCCACGCCGCCGAAGACGGTCTGGCTGCGCAGGCCCAGGGCCGAGGCCAGGGGCGCCATGGCGGCCTCGATCTGCAGGACGAGCTCGCGGGTCGGTGCCAGGACCAGGGCGCGGGGTCGGCCGGGCCGGCGGGGCGTGCCGCTGGCCGCGAGCCGCGTCAGCAGGGGCAGGAGGAAGGCGTAGGTCTTGCCGGAACCGGTGCGGCCCCGGCCGAGCACGTCGCGCCCGGCGAGGGAGTCCGGCAGGGTCGCGGCCTGGATCGGGGTGGGTGTGGTGATGCCGCGCTCGGCCAGCAGGTCGACGAAGGCGGTGGGCACGCCGAGGCGCGCGAAGGTGGTGTCGACAGACACAGGAAGGTGCTCCAGAGGTTGGGAGAGGTGTTCCGCCGGGCGCTGGCCGTCACTGGCCGCAGCTCACGGGAGGGGCGTCACACGATCCGCCCGTGGCGAAACTGTCCGGGCGACGCGTCCAGTCTACCCGCCGACGAGGCCCGGCCCCGACACGGAGGGGGGTGGCGCACGCGAGCGGCCCCGAATGGGTGGACACTGGGAGGCATGTCCACTCGCCCCCCGAGCAAACGCGCCCACCTGCAGAACAGCCCGTTCAACCGCGACACCGAGCCGGTGGTGCACCCCACCTTCGCCGTCGGTGACCGGGTCTCGCACGACCGCCACGGCCTCGGTTCGGTGGTCAAGCTCGACGACGACCGCGTCGTGGTCCGCTTTGGCGACCAGCACGTCAGCGTCGCCCGGAGCAGCCCGAAGATCCACCTGCTCTGAGACCGGGTCCGCGAGCCGGGCGGGCCGTCAGTGCGGCGCGAAGCCCGGCAGGCCCTGGCCCAGCCACTGCAACGCTGATGGAACCTCAGAGGCCCACAGCATGACGCGGTGTCCGCCCGTCTTGAGCAAGTCCGTCGTCACCGAAAGGGGCGCTCTCACGCTTTTGAGGAAGAGCGCGGTGGGAGGGTAGGAGTAGCCGTCCCTCTTGCTGGACTGTACCCACATCGCCATCGCTGGCGGGTTCTTCGCGGCCAGCCGTATCAGGTCGTAGCGCGCCGGCAGAGCATGTCCGAAGGGCCGGTATGTCGGGGTGAACTCGGGCCTGAAGGTACCGCTGAAGACCAGGTCGCCACCGAAGATGTTGGGGTGCAACATGCCGACCATGGCGGCGCACCATCCACCCTCGGAGTATCCGGCCACCGCCCATGAGCCCCGATCGGTCGCCACTCGGAAATGGGACGTGACGAACCGTGGCACGTCCTGGGCCAGCCACGTCTCCGTCTGCGGCGTGCCACTGGGGCCGTTGACGCACTCTCCGTCGAGGGAGAGGGGAAAGTTGTCCTGGGGCAGGACCACGAGGCTCGGGGCAATCTTCCGGGCCGCCACCTCGGCGTCGAGCGACTGCTGCAGGTTCATTCCCCTCAACCACGAGGTTGCGTTGCCCGGGATGCCGTGCAGGGCTTCGATGACCGGGTAGCGCCGCGACGAGCTGGGGTCGTACCCGGGTGGCAGCAGGACCAGCACCTCGCCCGAGAGCCCGCTTGTGCTTCCCCTGACCTGAAAGGTCTGCAGGCGACCGGACGCCTTCAGCGCGGGGAGCACGGACGGGGGCGGGGTCAGGCCACCGCGAAGGCGGTGGCTCAACGCCAACCGCGTGGTCCCTCCGTGGTGGGTGATCGTGACGGGTGAGCGAGCCCCGGCAAGGTCGTTCCAGCTCACGTAGAAACCAAAGTGGTCGTTGGCTATCACTCCCACGAGACACAGCACCACTACGTTGAGGGCGGCGATGCCCCCGGCTCGCGTCGTCACGGCTACCCACCGGCGGCGGACCACCGGTAAGCCGGCAGCGAGGACGACGAACAGGGCCACGGCCAGCAGCGCCAGCAGGGTGGGAAGCGTGTTACCAGTCAGGGACATGGATTATCCGTTTCGCTGATCCGGGCGCCCAAACCGCTGGACGTGGCCGGTCGGCCCGTGATCGCTCTCCGCACAGACTCATCCTGCGCTGGATCACTCGGAGCGTGCTGTGCGTCGGCTGGGACCTTGCTGAGGACTGCGCACTGATCGACCGCGGTCGCACACGGCATACGATGCGGGCGTGAGCACCACCACCGCGACGCCGCGCAACGCCCCGCTCCCCCTGCTCGTCCTGGGCCACGGCACCGACCTGCACACCGAGCGAGGGGTCGAGTGCCCCGGCGACCTGCCGGCACCCTCCGACCCCGGACTGGTCGAGCGGGCGCGCGCGGCGAAGGCGGCGCTCGGGGACCGGGTGTTCGTGCTCGGCCACCACTACCAGCGCGACGAGGTCATCGAGTTCGCCGACGTCACGGGCGACTCGTTCAAGCTGGCCAAGGACGCCGCGGCGCGCCCGGACGCCCCGTACATCGTGTTCTGCGGCGTGCACTTCATGGCCGAGTCGGCCGACATCCTGACCAGCGACGAGCAGACGGTGATCCTGCCCGACCTCGCCGCCGGGTGCTCCATGGCGGACATGGCCGCGATCCAGCAGGTCGAGGACGCGTGGGAGGACCTCGTCGCCGCGGGCGTCGTCGACCGCACCGTGCCGGTCACGTACATGAACTCCTCGGCCGCCATCAAGGCCTTCACCGGGCGGCACGGCGGCACGGTCTGCACGTCCTCCAACGCCCGCACGGCGCTGTCGTGGGCGCTGGAGCAGGCCGGCGAGGGCGGCAAGGTGCTGTTCCTGCCCGACCAGCACCTCGGCCGCAACACCTACGTGCGCGACCTCGGCGGGGCGCTCGACGACTGCGTGATCTGGGACCCGCACAAGCCGAACGGCGGCCTGACCCGCGAGCAGCTCGACGCGGCCACGATGGTCCTGTGGCGCGGCCACTGCTCCGTCCACGGCCGGTTCACCCTCGAGGCGGTCGAGCAGGCCCGGCGCGACATCCCCGGGGTCAAGGTGATCGTCCACCCCGAGTGCCGCCACGAGGTCGTCGAGGCGGCCGACGAGGTCGGCTCGACCGAGAAGATCATCGCCACGATCGCGGCCGCACCGGCCGGAACGTCGTGGGTCGTCGGCACCGAGCTCAACCTCGTGCGGCGGCTGGCCGAGCAGTTCCCCGAGCAGCGGATCGCCTTCCTGGAGAAGAACGTCTGCTACTGCTCGACGATGAACCGGATCGACCTGCCGCACCTGGTCTGGGCGCTGGAGTCCCTCGTGCAGGGCCGCGTCGTGAACCCGATCCGGGTCGACCCGGACGTGGCGCACTGGGCCCGGGTGGCCCTCGACCAGATGCTCGCCCTGCCGGGGCCCACGAGCCGCGACTGACACCGGCCTCGACCGGCCTCGACCGGTCAACGGCCCGGCCGGTCAGCGGCCCGGCAGCTCCTCGACCTCGATGGTGAACTCGCGGTCGCGCAGCCGCTCGACGAGCCGGTCGCCGATGGCCGTCGCCGGGGTGAGCACACCGGCTGCCGGTGGCAGCCGGTCGCCGTCGAGGGCCAGCGCCAGCGCGGCCTCGCCGAGCATGACGGCCGTCGCGGCATACCCGGGGTCCCCCTGCGCGGCCACGGTGGCGAGGTAGCGCCGCCCACCCCTCGTGGTGGTGCGCACCTGCATGCGGAACCAGCCCGACTCGCGCGCCTGCTCGCCGGGGCCCTCGCCGGGCTTGGGCGCGAGGCGGTCGACGAGCGGGCGCGTCCGCGGGTTCGCCATCCCGGTCATCGCCAGGCCCAGGCCGGCGGTGACGAGCGTGGCACGCCGCCGGCCGGCGAGACCGGGCCCGTAGCCGCTGAGCTCGCGGTAGCGGAAGCGCCGGCCGTACGCGTGGCCGAGCAGGGCGTTGCTGCGCCGGACGATCCTGGTGTTGAAGTCGGCCATCACGAAGGGACCCACCCACTGGCCGGTCTCCCGCTCGACGAACACCGACCGCGGGTCGCGCTCGGGTCCCAGGTCCGGCTCTGAGGCGCGGTCCGGGCTGAGCGCGTAGGGATCGCGCAGCACCTTCGTGAGTGAGGGGTCGGACCCCACGGCCTCGAGCTGGGCCCGGGCGGAGTCTATGGTGCCGCCGGAGAACCCGCCCTTCATCCGGGCGAGCAGCGTGGTGTCGAGCAGGTCGCCGGCGCCGTCGCGCTCGGCCCGCTCGTGCAGCACCAGCACCGCCAGGTCCGAGGGCACGGAGTCGTAGCCGCAGGCGGTGACGACGCGGGCACCGGTCGTCAGGGCGGTGCGGTGCACCTCGTCGGCGAGCCGTCGGACGAACAGCACCTCGCCGGTGAGGTCGGCGTAGTGGGTCCCGGCCTCAGCGCAGGCGCGGGCCAGCGGCAGGCCGTACCGCAGGTAGGGGCCCACCGTGGTCACGACGGCCGTCGTCGAGGCGGCGAGGTCCGCCAGGGACGCCTCGTCGGCGGCGTCGGCCACGAGGACCGGCCAGTCCCGCGCGGCGCCCGGGAGGCCGGATCGGACCGCCTCGAGCCGCTCGCGCGAGCGCCCGGCGAGGGCGATCCGCGTCCCCGCGGGCGCGTGCCGCGCGAGGTGGCCGGCCAGCAGCTTCCCGACGAACCCCGTGGCGCCGTAGACGACGAGGTCGTGCTCGCGGGCGCCCGCGCCTGCCGCGGCGCTCACGGCCGGTGCTCCGCGGGGACGCGCTCGTCCTCGCGCACGGGACCGGGCGGAGTGCCGTCGCCGAAGGGCCGGCCGCCGAGCTCCTCGCGTCCGTGGGCCGTGAGCCAGCCGCTGAGGTCCGGCCCCTTGGGGACGATGCCGGTCGGGTTGATGTCGTGGTGGACCACGTAGTAGTGCCGCTTGATCTGCACGAAGTCGACGGTGTCGCCGAAACCCGGCGTCTGGAACAGGTCGCGGGCGTAGGCCCACAGCACCGGCATCTCGCTCAGCTTGGACCGGTTGCACTTGAAGTGGCCGTGGTAGACCGGGTCGAACCGCACGAGCGTGGTGAAGAGCCGCACGTCGGCCTCGGTGATGGTGTCGCCCATGAGGAACCGCCGCGTGGCTAGCCGCTCCTCGAGCCAGTCGAGCGCCGTGAAGAGCCGGTCGTATGCCGCGTCGTACGCGTCCTGCTCGCCGGCGAACCCGCAGCGGTACACGCCGTTGTTGACCTCGGTGTAGACGCGCTGCATGACCTCGTCCATCTCCTCGCGCAGCGCCTCGGGGTACAGGTCCGGCGCACCGTCGCGGTGGAACGCGGTCCACTGCGTCGACAGGTCGAGGGTCAGGGGTGCGAAGTCGTTGGTGACGACCTGCCCGGTGGGGACGTCGACGATCGCGGGGACGGTGATGCCGCGCGGGTAGCCGGGCTGCCGCTTCTCGTAGGCGTCCTTGAGGCGCGGGATCCCGAGCACCGGGTCGACGCCACCGGGGTCGAGGTCGAAGGTCCAGCTGTCCTCGTCGTGCGTGGGTCCGCACAGCCCCATGGACAGCGCGTCCTCGAGCCCGAGCAGGCGGCGCACGATGATGGCGCGGTTGGCCCACGGGCAGGCGCGCGCGGCGACCAGCCGGTAGCGCCCGGCCTCCACCGGCCACTCCCCCTCCCCGTCGCCGCGGGTGGTGATGCGGTCGTTGATGTAGCGCGTGTCGCGCTCGAACGACGGCTCGACGTAGCCCTTGCCCTTGGTGCCCTCAGCCATACCGCGAACCTACCGGTGCGGGCCCGACCTCACCGGCCGCGCGTGCGCGGTGGGACGCCGGCTCCCCACCGCAGCGGTGCGGCCGGGAGCTCAGCGGTCGCGCGTGTGCGCGATGAGGTCGCGGTACCAGTGGTAGGAGTCCTTCGGCGTGCGCACCTGGGTGTCGTAGTCGACGTGCACGAGCCCGAACCGCTGGCGGTACCCCTCGGCCCACTCGAAGTTGTCCGTGGCCGACCACGCGAAGTAGCCGCGCACGTCGGCGCCGCCCGCGATCTCGCCGGCCAGGGCCCTCAGGTGTGCGTCGTGGTAGGCGATCCGGCGGTCGTCCGCGACGCGGCCGTCGACCGGGCCGTCGGAGAACGAGCAGCCGCTCTCGGTGATGTAGACGGGCGGCAGCGCGTCTCCGTACCGGTCGCGGAACTGCCGCACGACCTGCGCCAGGCCCTCGGGCACGATCGGCCAGTCGAAGTCGGTGCGCTCGTAGCCCTCGATCCGCCGGCTCTCGAACGGCAGCCCCTCGGGCATGGGCGGCCCGTCCGCAACGACCTCGCCGGCGGCCGGCGCCTGACCCGTGGCAGCATCGCCCGCCGGCGCGCTGCCGGGGGCGCCGATCCGGGCCGGGTTGTAGTAGTTGATGCCGAACCAGTCCAGCGGCTGGCGGATGGTCTCCAGGTCGCCGTCGCGGTAGGTCGGGAAGCCCTGCTCGGTGCCCTCGACCGGGTACCGGCCCAGCAGCACCGGGTCGGCGAACATCCAGTTCCACAGGTTGTCGTAGACCTCGGCGGCCTGCCGGTCCTCCGGGCTGTCCGACGCCGGCCACACGGGTGCGTGGTTGCTGGCGATGCCCAGGTTGGAGCACCCGGCCGCCCGCAGCGCCTGGGCGGCCAGCCCGTGTCCGAGCAGCAGGTGGTGGGCCACGGGCAGCGCCTCGAAGCCCATGGACCGTCCCGGGGCGTGCACGCCAAGGGCGTACCCGAGCATGGTGACGACGTTGGGCTCGTTGAGCGTCATCCAGCGCGCGACCCGGTCGCCGAGCCGCTCGCCGACCACCGAGGCGTATGCCGCGAAGTGCTCCGCGGTGTCCCGGCTCGCCCACCCGCCCACGTCCTCGAGCGCCTGCGGGGTGTCCCAGTGGAACAGGGTCGCCGCGGGCTGGATCCCCGCCGCGAGCAGCTCGTCGACGAGGCGGTCGTAGAAGTCGAGCCCGGCGGCGTTGACCTCACCGGTGCCGGCCGGCAGCACCCGGGGCCAGGCGATGGAGAACCGGTAGCTGTCGACGCCGAGGTCCTTGAGCAGCGCGACGTCCTCGCGGTACCGGTGGTAGTGGTCGCAGGCGACCGCGCCCGTGTCGCCGTTCGCGATCGCGCCCGGCCGGTCGCAGAAGGTGTCCCAGACCGAGCGGCCGCGGCCGTCCTCGTCGACCGCGCCCTCGACCTGGTAGGAGGCCGAGGCCACGCCGAAGAGGAAGCCCTGCGGCAGCTCGGGGAAGCCGCCTGCCGGCTCAGCGGGCGCGGCCGACTGCGCGGCGTTGCTCGTCGGGGAGTCGGTCATCGCGGCATCGCCCCGAGCCGGGCGAGCAGCACCGCCTCGGCGACGCAGACCTTCTCGAACTCCTCGAGGTGCAGCGACTCGTTCGCACCGTGCGCCCGGGTGTCGGGGTCCTCCACCCCGGTCACCAGGATGGCCGCGTCGGGGAACTTCTCGGCGAACGAGGCGACGAACGGGATGGAGCCGCCGACGCCGATGTCCACCGGCTCGACGCCCCACGCGTCGGTGAAGGCGGCACGCGCCTGGTCGTAGACGGGGCCGTCCGCGTCGGCGGCGAACCCGGCGCCCTGGTCGTCGAGGCGGACCTCGACCTTCGCGCCCCAGCGGGTGTGGGCCTCGACGTGGCGCTGCACCGCGGCATACGCCTCCATCGGGTCCTCGTTGGGGGCCAGGCGGATGGACACCTTGGCGCTCGCGGTCGGCACGAGGGTGTTGGACGACTTCGCCACGGACGGGGCGTCGAAGCCGATGACGGTGGCCGTGGGCTTGGCCCAGATGCGGTCGAGCAGGCTGCCGGTGCCGATGACCTCGACGCCGTCGAGCAGCCCCGACTCCTCGCGCAGCCTGGCCTCGTCGAAGTCCAGGTCGCTGGCCTTGCCCGACTTCAGGCCGGCGACGGCGACGTCGCCCGCGTCGTCGTGGAACGTCGCGAGCAGCCGGACCAGCGTGGTGACGGCGTCCGGCACGGCGCCGCCGAACATGCCCGAGTGGATGCCGTGGTCGAGCGTGGTCACGGTGACGACCACGCGGATGAGGCCGCGCAGGGTCGTCGTGAGGGCGGGCTCGCCGAGCGCCCAGTTGGTCGAGTCGGCGAGGACGATCGCGTCGGCGCGCAGCTTGTCGCCGTGGCGCTCGAGGATGGTGGGCAGGGAGTCCGAGCCGATCTCCTCCTCCCCCTCGACGAAGATCGTCACGCCGACGGGCAGCCGGCCGGCGTGCGCACGCAGTGCCGCCACGTGCGCCATGATCCCGGCCTTGTCGTCTGCGGCGCCGCGGCCGTAGAGGCGGCCGTCGCGCTCGGTCGGCTCGAACGGCGCGCTGTCCCAGTCGGCGTCGTCCCCGGGCGGCTGCACGTCGTGGTGCGCGTAGAGCAGCACCGTGGGCGCCCCCTCGGGCCCGTCCACGTGCCCGATCACCGCGGGCCGGCCGCCCTCGCGCACGATCTCGACCTCGAGCCCCTCGGCCCGCAGCAGCTCGGCGGTCGCCTCGGCGCTCGCCTCCACGTGCGCCTGGTCGAACGCGTCGAGGCTGACACTGGGGATTCGGGTGAGCGCCTCGAGGTCGGAGCGCACGCCGGGCATCAGGCCCGCCACGGTGGTCCGGAGGTCGTCGATCTGGTCCTGGGTGAGCACGTCGTCGGTCACGGCGGCGAGCCTAGTGGCTCGGCCCGCGCCGCCGTCGGCGGGCGCGATTCGGGTGGGGGCAGCCGCACGGCATACAGTTGCGTCGTGTTTGGACGTGGCAAGACCCTCAACGAGCAGCAGGCCGACACCGTCGCGCGCCCGGAGCGCGAGGGGGCCAAGAACCGGCCGACGCCCAAGCGGCGCGACCAGGAGGCTGCCCGCCGGCGTCCCCTCGTCGAAACCGACCGCAAGGCCGCCCGCGACCGTGACCGCCTGGCCCGCCGCGAGGCCCAGCTCAAGCAGCGCCAGGCGATGGTCACCGGTGACGACGCGCACCTGCCCGCCCGCGACAAGGGCCCGGTCCGCCGCTACATCCGCGACTACGTCGACGCCCGGTGGAACCTCGGCGAGTTCATGCTGCCGGTCATGCTGGTCGTGCTGGCGCTGTCGTTCGTGCGCATCCCGTGGGTGTTCGCCGCGGTGTCGATCGGCGTCTACGCGCTCATCCTGATCGCCGCGGTCGACGGGTTCCTCATGTGGCGCAAGCTCAAGAAGCGGCTGGTCGCGAAGTTCGGCGAGGACAAGGTGGGCCGCGGCCTGGCCATGTACGCCGTCATGCGCGGCTTCCAGATCCGCCGCTCGCGGATGCCGCGGCCGCTCGTCGACCGCGGGAACTACCCGTCCTGAGCGGCAGCGGGCCGGGTCTACTCGGTCTACTCGGCCGCGCGCAGGCTCATCGGGCCGTAGACGAGCTGCCCCTCGTGCCACAGGTTGACCGCGTCGACACCGTGGGCGCCGAGCTCGTGCCAGCTCTCGCCGAACCAGTTCTCGGCGTCGGACTGCGACGGGAACGCCGTCGTCACCAGCCCCTCGCCGGTCATCTCGCGGCCGTCGGCGTCGAGGTAGGTCCAGGTCCAGGCGTCGCTCATGCGCCCACTCTAGGCGTGGCGGCGCTGCCGTCCGTTGACGGTGGCGGTGGGCCGGTGCGAGGTTGCCGCCCGTGATCGAGCTCGACCGGGTGCGGGTCCGGTATGCCGCGGAGCCCACCGGCGCGCCCGCCCTGTCCGTGCCTGGTCTGTCGGTGCCCGAGGGTGAGCTCGTGCTGGTCGCCGGGCCGACCGGGTCCGGCAAGACCTCGCTGCTGCGGGTGCTCGGGGACCCCGGCCTGCCGGCGAGCGTGCAGGGGGCCGTCGTGGTCGACGGGACGCAGCTGCGCCGTCTCGCGGCGGACGAGCGCGCGCGGCTCGTCGGGTACGTCCGGCAGGACCCCGCACCGCTCGGCCCGACCGTCGAGGACGAGGTGCGCCGCGGACTCGCGCTGCACCGGGGCACCCGCACAGGCTCCGGCCGGCGCCTCGAGGAGACCCTCGACCTGCTCGACCTGGCGAGCCTACGGGACCGGGCCGTGGCCCGGCTGTCCGGCGGCCAGCAGCAGCGCGTCGCCATCGCCGCGGCCCTCGCGGCGGGCCCGCGCGTCCTGGTGCTGGACGAGCCGACCTCGGCGCTCGACCCCGTCGCCGCCGAGGAGGTGCTCGCGATCCTGCACCGCCTCGTGCACGACGTCGGCACCACGGTCGTGCTCGCCGAGCACCGGCTCGAGCGCGTCGTGCACCACGCCGACTCGATCGTGCTGGTCACCGGCGGCGTGGCGACGGGCCTGCTCGACCCTGCGGAGGCGATGCGGGACTCCCCCGTCTGTCCCCCGCTCGTGACCCTGGGCCGCGCGGTGCGGTGGGACCCGCTGCCGCTGTCGGTGCGCCAGGCGAGGCGGGCAGGCGGCGACGTGCGTCGACGGCTCGAGCAGTCGGCCGACCCTGCAGCCCGCGCGGCAGCCGTCAGCCCGGGGCACGGTGCGGCCGCGAGCCGGGTCAGGGGCCTGGGCGTCGTGCGCGACGACGTCGTGGCGTTGCGGTCGGTCGACCTGGACGTCGCACCCGGCGACGTCCTGGCCCTCCTCGGCCGCAACGGGTCCGGCAAGACCACACTGCTGACGACGCTCGCCGGCCGACTGGCCCCGAGCCGTGGTCGGGTGGAGGTGGCGGGCGAGACGGTGCTGACCCCGCAGGACCCCTCGGCCGTCCTCACCGAGCCCACGGTGGCCGGGCAGCTCGCGAGCGCGACCGACCCGGCGCGCGGACGCGAGCTGCTGGACCTGCTGGCCCCCGGACTGGCCGACGAGGTCCCGACGGACGGGCTCTCGCAGGGACAGCGGATGGCCCTGGCGCTGGCGTCCATGCTCGGCCGGCCCGGCGACGAGCCCGCCCCGGGCCTCCTGCTGCTCGACGAGCCGACGCGCGGGCTGGACTACCGGGCCAAGCACGCGCTGGCGTCCGTGCTCGGGGAGGTGGCGTCCCTCGGCGGTGCCGTGGTCGTGGCCACGCACGACGTCGAGCTGGCGGCCGAGGTGGCCTCGCGGGTCGTCGTCCTGGCCGAGGGCGAGGTCGTCGCCGACGGCCCCGCCCGCGAGGTGCTCGCCGCGTCCCCGGCGTTCGCACCCCAGGTCGCCAAGGTCGTCGCACCGCTCCCCCATCTCACGGTCGACGAGGTGCTCGCCGCCCTCGTCCTCCGCGACGACTGACCGCGCAGTCACCTCTGCTCTGCGCGCACACCTGCGTCCCCGTGCGCACGGATCGGATCCGGGCGCAGGCACACGGACGTCTGTGCGCAGACCCGCGATCAGGAGGGCGGGCCGGCCTCGATCCGGCGGCGCACCTCGGCCAGGCCCTCCGGTCCCGGGTCGACGGCCCACCAGCTCTCGACCCACCACGTCGCACCGACACCGGCCCAGTCCGCCGGCGTCCCCTCGAGGCGGACGAACTGCCCCGTGCTGTCGGCCTCCACCACGACGTCGTAGCCGTCCCACGGCAGGCCGGCCCGTTCCCGCATCCCGCGAACCGTCCGGACCACCTCCCCGTAGGTCTGCAGGTCGTACGCCGTTCCGGGCTCCAGCGGCTCGTCCCCGACCACCGACACGAGCAGGCCGTCCCAGCGGGACGCCCGTTCCAGCGACGGCTGCCGGGTGCGGCCGCGGCGCCAGGCCCCGACGACCCAGACCGGTGGGTGCGGCCGCTGCGCAGGTGGCGGCGGTCCCGGCGGCGCCCCCTCGCCCATCGCTCGCACCGGGTAGTGGCGCCCGTCGAAGGTGAACCCCTCGTCGGCGAGGAGGCCGGCGAGCACCGCCAACCCCTCCTCGAGCTTCTCGGCCCGGGCCCGGCGGCCCTCGTCGGGCTCGAACCGCGTCCACCCCGGGTGCAGCGCCCCGAGCCCGACCGACATGACGACGCGTCCGCCGCTGAGGCGGTCGACCGTGGAGACCATCGACGCGAGGTCCCAGGGCCGGTGCCGTGACGCGGGCGTGAGGAGCGTGCCGAGCCGGATGCGCGAGGTCGTCATCGCGGCCGCGCCCAGCACGACCCAGGCGTGCTCGCCGTACAGCGACTCCCAGGTGAAGACACCGTCCCAGCCCCGCTCCTCACCGAGCGCCGCGAGCTCGGCGAACTGGCGGGCGTCGGCGAACGGGACCACGAATCCGTAGCGCATGACCGGACCCTAGGCGCGACCACCGACACCCGACCCCGCTGACGGACGTCTGTGCGCAGACCCGCGTCCCACTGCGCAGGGAGCAGATCCGCGCGCAGTCACACGGACGTCTGTGCGCAGACCCGCGATCAGTCGCTGGGCTGCTCGACCACGACGGGCTCGAGCACCACGTCGGTCGTGAGGGAGCTCGCGATGTAGCACTCGTCGTGCGCCTGGTGCAGCAGCCGCTCGACGACGCCGGCCTCGGTCCCGGCAGCCACCGTGACCCGCGGGCGCAGCACGATCCGGGTGATCCGCAGCGGCACGGCGTCGTGCGGCATCTCGCCCTCGGCGTCGTCCTCGTAGCCGACGACGTCGACCCCGGCCCGTGCCGCCACCGCGAGGAACGACAGCAGCTGGCACGACGAGGCGGCCAGGACGAGCAGCTGCTCGGGGTTGGGCAGGTCGGCGTCACCGCGGAAGTGCGGGTCCGCCGACAGGTCGAACCCCTCGGGCGCGGGCGGCACCCACGCCGAGTGCGCCCTCGGGTACGCCCGGTACCCGGCCCCCGTCGACCCGGCCCAGCGCACCTGCGCGCGGTACCGGTGGTCGGCACCAGACGGCATACCTGCTCCTCCCACGCGATCGGCCCACGCGACCGGCGCCACGGCCGGCGCGCCGACGACCTGTCTCAGCCCTCGCGGACGTCGACCTCGACGAACGGCGGCCGCACGACCGTCGCGGGCACCTCGCGGCCACGCACGTCGATGACGACCTCGTCACCGGCGGCGACGTCGGGCGACAGCAGCGCCAGCGCGATCCCGTTCTTCAGGGTCGGGCTGAACGTCCCCGACGTGACCTCGCCGACGACCTCGCCACCGCGCTTGACCTCGCAGTGCGCGCGCGGGATGCCGCGGCCGGTCGCGAGCAGGCCCCACGCGACGCGACGCGGCCCCGCCTCCTTCTCCGCCACCAGGGCGTCCCGCCCCCAGAACTGTTCCTTCTTCCAGCCGACGGCCCAGCCGACCCGAGCCTGCACCGGCGTGATGTCGACGGAGAGCTCGTTGCCGTGCAGGGCGTAGCCCATCTCCGTGCGCAGGGTGTCGCGGGCACCGAGCCCGCACGGCAGGCCGTCGAACGGCGCGACCGCCTCGGCCAGCGCGTCCCACAGCTCGCCGGCGACCTCCCACGCCGGGACCAGCTCGTAGCCGCGCTCACCCGTGTACCCGGTGCGGCAGACGATGACCGGGTGCCCGTGCCAGTCGGTCTCGACGAACGACATGTACTCGTGGCCGGACGGGAGCCCCAGCGCCTGCAGCACCTCGTCGGACTTCGTGCCCTGGACCGCGATGACGCCGTACGACTCGTGCAGGTCCTCGACCGTGATGCCCTCGGGCGCCGCCGCTGCCAGCATCCGCACGACCTCCGCGGTGTTGGCGGCGTTGGGGATGAGGAACACGTCCTCGTCGCTGCGCAGGTAGGCGATGAGGTCGTCGACGACCCCGCCGGACTCGTTGCAGCACAGCGTGTACTGCGCCTTGCCCTCGGTGATGCGACCGAGGTCGTTCGCGAGGCAGCGGTTCACGAAGTCGCGCGCGCCCGGCCCCGAGACCCGGGCCTTGCCCAGGTGCGAGACGTCGAAGATTCCGACCGACGTGCGGACCGCCGTGTGCTCGCGGACCACGCCCCCTCCCGGGTACTCGATCGGCATCTCCCACCCACCGAAGTCGGCCATCTTCGCGCCGAGGGCGACGTGGCGGTCGTGCAGGGGCGAGGTCTTCAGGGCGGCGTCGCTCATGGCGCGAACGCTACCGCCCGAGCACGGGGACGCGGCACGGGCCGGGCTATCCTGCGGCGAGCAGGGCCACCAGCCCAGGGCTGCCACGCCCGTCGCGACCTTGTCCACGAGAAAGAGAGCACCGTGACGACCGTCAACGTGACCGACCGTTCCGCCCACGACGTCAAGGCCGACGTCCTCGTCCTCGGCACGATCGGCCAGGACGGCGAGGCCGCCCTCGCCCCCGGTCACGGACTGCCCCGCGGTGCCGCGAGCCACCTCGCGACGCAGCTGTCCGCGCTGCACGCGACAGGCTCGGCCGACGAGGTGCTCACGGTCGCGGGCGTGCCCGGTGTCGCCGCCCCCGTCGTGGTCCTCGTGGGGCTGGGCAAGGCCGGCGCGACCACGACGAGCTTCGGCCACGAGGTGCTGCGCCGCGCCGCCGGCTCCGCCCTGCGCTCGGTGAGGAAGTCGAGCAAGGTCGCCGTCGCCCTGCCCGCCACGGGCGTCGAGTCGGTCGCCGCGGTCGCCGAGGGCGCTGCGCTCGGCGCCTACCGGTATGCCGGGGTGCGCGGCCCCGCGCCGAAGGGCAAGGACGCCAAGGCCTCCGAGCCTGTCGCGACCATCACGGTCGTCACGCCGGAGGGCCGCACCAAGGCGGCCAAGGACGCCGCGACGCGCGCCACGGTGCTCGCCGACGCCAAGGCATACGCCCGCGACCTCGTGAACACCCCGCCGAACAAGCTGTTCCCGCAGTCCTTCGCCGAGTCGGTCAAGGAGCGTGCGGGCGCGGCCTCGGCGAAGGTGAAGGTCTCGGTGCTCGACGAGAAGGCGCTCGTCAAGGGCGGCTTCGGCGGCATCGTGGGTGTCGGCCAGGGCTCGGTCAACCCGCCCCGCATCGTCACCCTGACGTGGAACCCGCCGAAGGCGCGCGGTTCGGTCGCCCTCGTGGGCAAGGGCATCACGTTCGACTCCGGCGGCCTGTGCATCAAGCCCCCGGCCTCGATGCTCTCGATGAAGTCCGACATGGCGGGCGCGGCCGCCGTCGCCGCGACGGTGTTCGCGGCAGCCGAGCTGGGCGTCCCCGTGACGGTGACCGGTTACCTCTGCCTGGCGGAGAACATGCCCAGCGGCAGCGCCCAGCGACCCAGCGACGTCGTGACGATGCGCAACGGCACCACCGTCGAGATCCTCGACACCGACGCCGAGGGTCGCATGGTGCTCGGCGACGGCATCTGCCTGGCCGGCGAGTCCACCCCCGACGCGATCGTCGACATCGCGACCCTCACCGGCGCGCAGATGGTCGCCCTGGGGGCGCGCGTCGCCGGGATCATGGCGAACGACGACGCGTTCCGCGACCGGGTCCGCGCGGCCGCGGACGCCTCGGGCGAGGCGGCCTGGCCCATGCCCCTGCCGACCGACCTGCGCGCGCAGCTCGACTCCGCGGTGGCCGACCTGGCGCACAAGGGCGAGCGCTGGGGCGGCATGCTGACCGCCGGGCTGTTCCTGCAGGAGTTCGTGCCCGAGGGCACCCCGTGGGCGCACGTCGACATCGCCGGCCCGTCCTTCAACGAGGGCGCCGCGTGGGGATACACGCCCAAGGGCGCGACCGGCTACGGCGTCGGCACGCTGCTGCGCCTCGTCGAGGGGTATGCCGGCTGACGACTCGCGAGCGCCGCGGCGCCGAGGCGTGGCGCGAGTCGTCCGCGTCGCAGGCGTGAGGAGGCCCGCCCGGGAACACCCGGGCGGGCCTCGTCGCACTGGGTAGGGCGCTCAGCCGCTCTTGCGGCGGAACATCTGCTGGGTGGCGCTGGTCGCCGCGTTCTGGGCGTGGTCGACCTTGCCGTGCTCGTGGTCGTCGGAGACGTCGCGGCCGGCATGCGCCTGCTTCTTCTCCAGGGCCTCGCGGAACTTGCGCTTGACGTCCTCGCTGGGCCCCTGCGATCCGGACCTGCCAGACATGCCGCCTCCTGTGGCTCGTGGTGTGCGGGTCGCCCCCAGCCTTGCACCCCGGCCGGGCGGTCACCAGTGGGTATCGGCGCTGCCCCGGTGGGGGCCGCCTCGTCGCGCGTCGGCTCCCGCTAGCGGGTCAGCCCTTGCCGCGCTGGCGCGAGTTCCACTCGCGCATCCGGCTCGGGTAGCCGGTCTGCAGCACGTCGTAGACGGGTACCCCGAGCCCGGCCGCGAGCTCGAACGCGGCCTGGCGCGAGCCGGCGGCGCGGCGGGTCCACTCCCCGTCGTGCGCGATGAGGATGACGGTCGTCGCGGTCACGTTCGTGGGCGGCTCGACGTAGGCCTCCACGCCGCGGCGCGAGGAGGCGAACTCCGACAGGTGCCGGCGCACCGCCTGCTGGTCGACCGCCATGTTGGGCCCGTCCGAGGGACCCCGGCGAGCCTTCCTGCCGCCCCGTCTCCACCACGCCATGCACCAACGATACGGGCAGGACACCGCCGTTCCCGTGCACCGGACACGCTCCGGCGGCCCTGCGTCCGCAACCGCGAGACCTGCTTGCGCCCCCTCCTGCAAACAGTGACAAGATGCACTGTGTCGATCCGCGCCCGGCCACGACCTGGTCCTGTCGCAGGCTCGGCGCGACCGTCCGATGCCCACGACGCAAGGGAGCGAGCATGCCGGCTGAGGCCGAGACCACCTTCGATGTCCTCATCCTGGGTGGTGGCAGCGGCGGCTACGCCTGCGCCTTCCGCGCGGCCGAGCTCGGCCTGAGCGTCGCCCTCGTCGAGAAGGGCAAGCTGGGCGGCACCTGCCTGCACGTCGGCTGCATCCCGACCAAGGCGCTGCTGCACGCCGCCGAGGTCGCCGACACCGCGCGCGAGGGCTCCCGGTTCGGTGTGAAGACGACCTTCGAGTCGGTCGACATGTCCGGCGTCAACGCGTACAAGGACGGCGTCGTCGCCCGCCTGTACAAGGGCCTGCAGGGCCTGGCCAAGGCGCACAAGATCGAGCTCGTCGAGGGCGAGGGGCGCCTCGTCGACCGCTCCACCGTCGAGGTCGCCGGCCGGCGCATCACGGGACGCAATGTCGTCCTCGCGACCGGCTCCTACGCGAAGTCGCTGCCGGGCCTGGAGATCGGCGGCCGCATCATGACCAGCGAGCAGGCCCTGTCGCTCGACTTCGTGCCGCCGCGCGTCGTCGTCCTCGGTGGCGGCGTCATCGGCGTCGAGTTCGCGTCGGTCTTCCGCTCCTTCGGCTCCGAGGTCACGATCGTCGAGGCACTCCCCCGGCTCGTGGCCGCGGAGGACGAGGCGGTCTCCAAGACGCTCGAGCGCTCGTTCCGCAAGCGCGGCATTGCCTTCCGCACCGGCGTGCGGTTCGAGGGCGCCACCCAGTCCGGCGACACCGTCGCCGTCTCGCTCGAGGGTGGCGACACCATCGAGGCGGACCTGCTGCTCGTGGCCGTCGGCCGCGGCCCGGTCACCGACGGCCTGGGGTATGCCGAGGCAGGCGTCACCCTCGACCGCGGCTACGTCGTCACCGACGAGCGCCTGCGCACCGGCGCCGAGGGCGTGTACGCCGTGGGCGACATCGTGCCGGGCCTGCAGCTCGCGCACCGCGGGTTCGCCCAGGGCATCTTCGTGGCCGAGGAGATCGCCGGGCAGTCGCCGGCCGTCGTCGACGAGGCCGGCATCCCCCGCGTCACGTACTGCGACCCCGAGATCACGTCGGTCGGCCTCACCGAGGCCCAGGCCCGGGAGAAGTACGGCGAGGTCGAGACCTACGAGTACAACCTCGGCGGCAACGGCAAGTCCCAGATCCTGCAGACGCAGGGCTTCGTCAAGCTCGTCCGCGAGAAGGACGGACCCGTCGTCGGCGTCCACATGATCGGCGCCCGGATGGGCGAGCAGGCCGGCGAGGCCCAGCTCGTCTACAACTGGGAGGCCCTGCCCGAGGACGTGGCCGGCCTCATCCACGCGCACCCCACGCAGAACGAAGCCCTCGGCGAGGCCCACCTGGCCCTGGCCGGCAAGCCCCTGCACGCCCACAACTGAAACGCAGCACATTTCCAACCAAGAGGAGAACGATCAGATGTCCGAACGCGTGACCATGCCGGCTCTGGGTGAGTCCGTCACCGAGGGCACGGTGACGCGCTGGCTGAAGAACGTCGGCGACACCGTCGCGGTCGACGAGCCGCTCCTCGAGGTCTCGACCGACAAGGTCGACACCGAGATCCCCTCCCCCGTGGCGGGTGTGCTGCAGGAGATCCTGGCGGGCGAGGACGACACCGTGCCGGTGGGCGCCGACCTCGCCGTCATCGGCGACGGCAGCTCGGAGGGCGGGTCCGACGCGGGTTCGCAGGACGCGGGCCAGCAGGAGTCCGGCCAGCAGGAGCAGGCCCAGGAGGCCCCCGCGGCCGAGGCGCCCTCGACCGCGCAGGAGCCGCAGCCGGCGACCTCCGAGCCCGAGCAGCAGCAGGCGGAGCAGCCGCAGCAGTCCGGTGGCGACCAGGGCGGCCAGCAGTCGGGCGGCAGCGGTGGCGGCGAGACGGTCACCATGCCGGCGCTCGGAGAGTCCGTGACCGAGGGCACCGTCACCCGCTGGCTCAAGGCCGAGGGCGACACCGTCGAGGTCGACGAGCCGCTGCTCGAGGTCTCGACCGACAAGGTCGACACCGAGATCCCCTCGCCGGTCGCCGGCGTGGTCACCAAGATCCTCGTCCAGGAGGACGACACCGTGCCGGTCGGCGGCGAGCTGGCCGTCATCGGCGGGTCCGGCGGCGGCGCGGGCGAGCAGGCCGCTCCGCAGCAGGAGCAGCCCGCGCAGCAGTCCGCCCCGCAGCAGGAGGCGCCGCAGCAGCAGCCGGCCCAGCCACAGCAGGAGCAGGCCCCTGCCCAGGCGCAGGCCGACACCGCGCAGGCCGCCGCCGAGACCGCCGCGAACCAGCCGGCCGGCTCCTCGCCCGCCGAGCAGGCCGAGCGCACCGAGGCCCCGGCTCCGGCGCAGGCGCCCGCCCCGTCCCAGGCCCCCGCCCAGGCGACGTCTGGCGAGGCCGCGGACGCCTCGGCATACGTCACCCCGCTGGTGCGCAAGCTCGCCGCGGAGAACAACGTCGACCTCGCCAGCATCAAGGGCACCGGCGTCGGCGGTCGCGTCCGCAAGCAGGACGTCCTCGACGCCGCCAAGGCTGCCCAGGAGGCTGCTGCGGCCCCGGCGCCCGCGCCCGCCGCGGCACCGGCAGCGGCGGCTCCCACCGCCGCGCCGAGCGCACCGTCCACCACCGGCTCGGTCTCGCCGAAGCGCGGCACCACCGAGAAGATGTCGCGGCTGCGGCAGACCATCGCCAAGCGCATGGTCGAGTCGCTGCAGGTCTCGGCCCAGCTCACGACCGTGGTCGAGGTCGACGTCACCAAGATCGCCCGGCTCCGTGCGCGGGCCAAGGCCGACTTCGAGCGGCGCGAGGGCACCAAGCTCAGCTTCCTGCCGTTCTTCGCGCTGGCAGCGGTGGAGGCCCTCAAGGAGTACCCGCAGGTCAACTCGAGTGTCGAGGGTGACCAGATCACCTACCACGGCCAGGAGAACCTCGGTGTCGCCGTCGACACCGAGCGCGGGCTGCTCGTCCCGGTCATCAAGAACGCCGGTGACCTCAACATCGCCGGTCTGGCCCGCGGCATCGCGGACCTGGCCGACCGCACCCGCAACAACAAGATCATGCCGGACGAGCTGTCGGGCGGGACCTTCACGCTGACCAACACCGGCAGCCGCGGGGCGCTCTTCGACACGCCGATCATCAACCAGCCGAACGTCGGGATCCTCGGCACCGGCGCGGTCGTCAAGCGACCCGTGGTCGTGACCGACGCCGACGGTGGCGAGACGATCGCCGTGCGCTCGATGGTCTACCTCGCCCTGTCGTACGACCACCGGGTCGTCGACGGCGCGGACGCCGCCCGGTTCCTCAGCACCATGAAGTCGCGCCTCGAGGAGGGCAACTTCGAGGTCTGAGCCGGCACCAGCCGACCCAGCACGATCGGGCACGGCCCGGGCTCTGCCCGGGCCGTGCCCGACCCCGTTCCCCCACCCTTCCCACCCCTCCCAACCCGGCCGCCTTCCCGGCGAGCTGACCGCCCCGACCCGCAGGAGACCCCATGCCACAGCGCGTAGCCATCACGGGTTCGACCGGACTGATCGGCAGCGCGCTGTCGGCCGCCCTGCGCGAGCGCGGGGACCAGGTCGTCCGGCTCGTCCGTCGCGCTCCCTCGGCCGCCGACGAGGTGGAGTGGGACCCCGCCGCCCGCCGCCTCGACCCCGGCGCGCTCGCGGGGGTCACCGCGGTCGTGAACCTCGCGGGAGCCGGCGTGGGCGACAAGCGCTGGACCCCGTCGTACCAGCAGCTCATCCTCAGCTCGCGGGTCGACTCGACCGCCACCGTCGCCCGGGCGCTGGTCGAGCTCGGAGCGCCGGTCCGCCTGGTCTCGGCGTCCGCGGTCGGCTACTACGGCGACCGGGGCGAGGAGGTGCTCACCGAGGAGTCGGCTCCCGGCGACACCTTCCTCAGCGACGTGGTGCGCGCCTGGGAGGGCGCCGCCGACCCCGCCCGCGACGGCGGGCTCTCGGTCGTCCACCCCCGCACCGGCCTGGTGCTCGCGCCCGGTGGCGGGGCCATGGCCAAGATGCTGCCGCTCGCCAAGGCCGGCATCAACGGGCCGCTCGGCAACGGCCGCCAGTGGTGGCCCTGGATCTCGCTGCGCGACACCGTCGCCGGCCTGGTCCACCTGGTCGACCACCCCGAGGTCACCGGCCCGGTCAACCTCGTCGGGCCGCACCCGGACCGCCAGGTCGAGGTGGCCCGCGAGCTCGGCCGGCAGCTGCACCGCCCGGCCGTGCTGCCCGCGCCCGCCTTCGGGATCCGGCTCGTCCTGGGCGGGTTCGCCGACGAGGTCCTGCACAGCAAGCGGGTCGTCCCCGGTCGCCTCACCGACAGCGGCTTCACGCACACCGACGGGGACGTCGCCTCGGCCCTGCGCTGGGTGCTCCAGAATTCCTGAGCCCGCGCCGCCCCGCTCAACCGGCTGAGGGGTCGAGCACGGAGTCGACCTTCCACCTCCCGTCGTTCCACGCCAGGGCGAGGCGCAACGGCTGGCCCGTCGTGGCGGGACGGTGCTCGACGCGCCCCGCACCGACCACCTGGTATGCCGCGGTGTCGACCGAGGCCTCGATCGTCGCCGTGGTGGGCGAGACCGTCACAAGCCGGGCGGTGCGCGCGGTAAGGCGCACCCCTTCGTACCGCTGGTGCCGGTCCGCCAGGTCGCGCAGGGCCGCGGCGTCCTGGCGCAGCGCCTGCGAACCCGGCACGTCGAGGGCGTCGAGCCGAGTCGGGTCGCCGGCCACCACCAGGCCCGCACGCGCGTCGGCGAGCGCCTGGACCAGCCCACGCGGATCGCGCTGGGGCGCGTGACGGTCCGTGAGCGGGTCCCGAGGGGTCGACGGTGCGGAGGCCGTGGGCCCTGGGGCTGCCGCGCTCTGCGCGTCACCGGGCAGCCAGCCCGGGGCCGACACCCCGCCGGCCACGACCGCCCCGGTGGGCACGAGGACCGCGGCGGTGACGGCCAGCAGCAGCACCGTGGTGGCCAGGCGACCGCGCGGCACCCTCGGCACGGACAGCCCGGACGGGGTGGGCCGTGGCGTGGACAGCCGGGTCGGGGTGGGCCGTGACGTGGACGGCCGCGTCGGGGGCAGGTGGGACCCGGACAGCCGGGACGCGGACAGGTGGGACGCGGACAGGCGAGGCAGGCGGCCGAGCACCGCACGCACGACGCCGGCGACCGCTCCCCCGGGCCCCGGACGGCGCGGGGTGGGGCCGGCAGGTGCCGCAGCCTGGGGCGTGCGACCCGCGTCGCGGATGCGCTGGGTCAGCAGCGAGGTCTCGTCCGTCCCGACGGTCATCCGCAAGGGTTCGCACGGCACGGCGTCGAAGTAGCCCAGCGCCAGCTCGGCGGCGCTCGGCCGGGCGTCCGGGTCGCCGGCCAGGGCCCTGGCCGTCAGCCGGCGCCACGCCTCGGGCAGGTCGGGGAGGACCTCGTCGACCGGGGCCCGCAGGGCACCCGGGCCGGGGGGCTCGCCCGTGGCGCACCACCACGCGAGCGCACCCACGGCATACACGTCGGCCGCCGGTCCCGGCCGCTGTCCGTCGAGGACCTCGGGCGCGACGAAGCCCTGGGTGCCCCAGAGGTCGTCGGGACCGGCACCGGCCACCCTGGCGACCCCGAGGTCGGCGAGCAGCGGCCGGCCGTTGAGCTCGAGCAGGACGTTGCCCGGGCTGACGTCGCCGTGCACGACCCCGGCGGCGTGCAGGCCCGCGAGCGCCCGGGCGACCGGCGCGAGCACCGTGACGGTCTCCCCCGCGCTGAGGTGGCCTCGGGCCGCGACGACTCCCGCCAGCGAGCCGCCACGCACCCGGTCGAGGACCACCGCGACCGCCGGACGCTCGCCGCCGAGGCCGACCGCCTCTCGGAACCGCACCAGTCCCTCGACGTCCACACGCGCCAGCACGGAGAGCTCACGGGCCGCGTCGGCTGCCTGCGCTCCGGTACCGACCGGCACCACCTTGACGGCCACCGCCGCGCCGTCGGCGCAGCGGCTCGCCGCCCACACTGCTCCCGAGCTCCCCCGCCCGATCAGCTCACCCACGTCGTACCCGGGCACCTCCGGCGGTACGGCGCTCCCGTGCAGGTCACCCCTGTCGACCCCGGTACCCGGCACCCCGGCCGCCGAGGGCGCGGCCCCCGGCCAGCCGAACGTGTCGCCGAACCCGTCGTCGCCGAACCCGTTGTCGCCGAACCCGTTGTCGCCGAACCCGTCTTCATGCCCCTCCATGCCCTCGAGTCTGCCGCCCTGAGGGGGCGCCGCCGCCGTTGTCCACAGCCCGGCATAGGGTCCGGTCCATGCCCACCGACCAGCCCACGATCCTCGCGACGTCCGGCGGCTACCGCTTCGCCGACCGCACCCGCTTCGAGTTCGACGGCCTCGTGCACCACGCGGTCGAGCTGTCCGGCGTGACCGGGCGGCGGCCCCGCGTGACGGTGCTCGGCACCGCGAGCGGCGACCAGCGCGCGTTCGCCGACGACCTGCACGAGGCGGGTCGCGTGGCGGGTTTCGACCTCACCAACCTGCACCTGTTCCCGATGCCCAACCTCGACGACGTCGAGGGCCACCTGCTCGAGCAGGACGTGGTCTGGGTCAACGGCGGCTCGGTGGCGAACCTCCTCGCCGTCTGGCGGGTGCACGAGCTCGACGCCGTTTTCCGCCGGGTGTGGGAGGCCGGTGTCGTCCTCTCCGGCGTCTCGGCCGGCTCGATCTGCTGGTACCTCGGTGGGACGACCGACTCCTTCGGCCCCGAGCTGCGCGCCGTGACCAACGGCCTGGGCTTCCTGCCCTACGGCAACGGGGTCCACTACGACTCCGAGGGCCGCCGGCGCCCCCTCGTCCACCGGCTCGTCGCCGACGGCACCCTGCCGACCACCCACTGCACCGACGACGGGGTCGGCCTGGTGTACCGAGGCACCGAGCTCGTCGAGGCGGTCACGGAGGCCGACGGCAAGGGCGCCTACATCGTGACCCGGGACGGCGACGAGGCCCGTGAGGAGCGCCTCGAGCCGCGCCGGCTGCCCACTCCCTGACCCGCCCGGGCCGCGGCGTACCGTGGTGCACATGCGGTTCGAGCACGTGGGCTTCGCGCCCGACTTCGTCGACTACCAGGCCGGCTGGGCGCACCAGCGCGAGGTGCACGCGTCGGTGGTGGAGGGCGGCGAGGACACCGTGCTCCTGCTCGAGCACGCCGCCGTCTACACCGCCGGCAAGCGCACCGAGGAGCACCAGCGGCCCAAGGACGGCACCCCGGTCGTCGACGTCGACCGCGGCGGCCTCATCACGTGGCACGGCCCCGGCCAGCTCGTCGGCTACCCCATCGTACGGCTGCACGGCGTCCCGATCGACGTGGTCGCGCACGTGCGCCGGCTCGAGGAGGTCATGATCCGCACCTGTCGCGAGTTCGGCGTGGCGACCGTGCGGGTCGAGGGCCGGTCCGGCGTCTGGGTCCTGGCGGACGAGCGCGGCCCCGACCGCAAGCTCGGCGCCATCGGCGTTCGCGTCAGCAGGCAGGTGACCATGCACGGTTTCGCGCTGAACTGCGACGCCGACCTCTCGTGGGCGGACAACATCGTCGCCTGTGGCATCGAGGACGCCGGGGTGAGCTCGATCAGCCGCGAGGCCGGGCGCGTGGTCACCGTGCAGGACGTGCTCCCGTATGCCGAGAAGCACCTGGCCGAGGTCCTCGCCTCCGCCTAGCGCCCGGGCCCCGGGACCTCCGTCCCTGCTGGGCACCGCCCCCTCCCGCTGGGATGGGGGTGGACCCCGCAGAAGGAGGACCCCATGTCGACCCTCACGCCACCCCGGGCAGCGGGACACCCCGTCCGCACGCACCGGCAGCTGACCCGGTGGTCGCTGCTGATGCTGCCAGCGTTCCTGCTCGTCTTCTGGCTCACCGACGTGATCGGGACCTTCCTGATGCTGCCGCTCCTGGGACTGCAGGAGGGCGACCTGCCCCTGATGGCCCGTGACCTGGCCGGGTGGACGGTCGAGACGCTGCTGTTCCTCGTCGCCATCGCGGTGCCCGCACTCGGCATCGGGCTGGCGCGGACGGCCTTGCGACGCGGCGGCCGCGCCGGTGCCTGGGCTGCCCTGGTCCTCAACGCCGCCGCCGCCCTCATCATGGTCTACGTCTTCGCCGACGCGGTCCGGATGACGTATTTCCCCGACGTCACCTTCCCCTTCGGCAGCTGACGGCACCCCGCCCCGGCGTGGCCATGGCATCGGCACCCGCTCCCGAGTGCATCAGCGCCTGCGCCGGCGAGGTCGGACCAGCAGGTCGCTGAAGTCGGTGGGTTCAGGGTCCAACGGCTGGCCGGCAGCCAGCCGCCTCCGGAGGTCCGCTGCCACAGCGACCGCGTCGGCCTCGTCACGCGCCCGCACGGTGTGGACGACACGACGCCCGCGGCGCACCTCGACGGTCCGGGGCATCCTCGGGACGAGCCGCAGCGCGAGGACCCAGAACGGCCACACGAGCACCAGCGCCGCCACCTCGACCACGGCGGGCAACAGGCACAGGACGGCCGCTACCAGGAGGAGCACCAGACCCGCCTGCAGGCCCTGCGCCCGCCCTTCCCGGAGCTCTGGGCTACCGCGGTACCGCCGCGACCGGGCGTTGTCCGCCACCTCCTGCCCGAGCCCCGACACCTCTGCCAGCGCCTGCGCGACCGGCTGCGGCGACCTCAACCGCCACGGGCGGTTCAGCACCACCACCCTCAGGCCGACCACCCGCTCGTCGAAACCGGCATACCCCTGCTCCCCCATCACCCCACCGTAGGGTTGTGGGACGAGCAGCCGGCCCGTCGTCCACAGGGCCACCGCCACCCGGCCCGAGGAATACGCCACGGTGCGCAGGCGTAGTCTTGGAGGACGCCCGGGAACCTCCGGGCGCCCCCGTGCCCCACGGCATACCGGCTGGTGGTGGCGCGCCGGACGCACAACGCAAGGCAAGGGAGTCTTCGTGACCGTCGCACCCGAGGGCCGCCGGCTGCTGCGTGTCGAGGCACGCAACGCCGAGACGCCGATCGAGCGCAAGCCCGAGTGGATCCGGACGACCGCCAAGATGGGTCCGGAGTACACCAAGCTGCACTCGATGGTGAAGACCGAGGGCCTGCACACGGTCTGCCAGGAGGCGGGCTGCCCCAACATCTTCGAGTGCTGGGAGGACCGCGAGGCCACCTTCCTCATCGGCGGTGACATCTGCACCCGCCGGTGCGACTTCTGCGACATCGCCTCCGGCCGCCCGCTGGCCCTCGACCTCGACGAGCCGCGCCGCGTGGCCGAGTCGGTCGCCCAGATGGGCCTGCGCTACTCGACCGTGACGGGCGTGGCCCGCGACGACCAGCCCGACGGCGCCGCGTGGCTGTACGCCGAGACGATCCGGCAGATCCACGAGAAGAACCCCAACACCGGCGTGGAGATCCTGCCGCCCGACTTCGGCGCCAAGCCCGAGCTCGTCGGCCAGGTCTTCGACGCCCGTCCCGAGGTGTTCGCGCACAACCTCGAGACCGTGCCGCGGATCTTCAAGCAGATCCGTCCCGCGTTCACCTACGAGAAGTCGCTCAAGGTCCTGTCGATGGCCCGCGACGCCGAGCTGGTGACCAAGTCCAACCTCATCCTCGGCATGGGCGAGGAGGACCACGAGGTCGAGCAGGCCATCCGCGACCTGCACGACGCGGGCTGCGACATCCTCACGATCACCCAGTACCTGCGTCCCTCGAAGCTGCACCACCCGATCGACCGGTGGGTCAAGCCCGAGGAGTTCGTGCACTGGAGCCAGGTCGCCGAGGAGATCGGCTTCAAGGGCGTCATGGCCGGGCCGCTCGTGCGCTCGTCCTACCGCGCCGGCCGGCTGTGGGCGACGGCCATGACGAAGTGGGGCCGCCCCATCCCCGAGCACCTGCAGCACCTCGCCGACGCGGCCGGTGACCCGGCCCGCCAGGAGGCCGCCTCGCTCGTCGCCGCGCGCACGCCGGCGGCGCTCGGCACCTCCGCCTGACGGTATCCTCGACCCCATGGCCCGCAAGGAGAAGCAGCAGTCCGGCACGCCCAAGGAGCCGGGTCGCCTCGCGCAGGTCCGCCAGGTCTACACGGCGGCGCGTCAGGTCGACCGGACCATCCCGTGGTGGATGCTGCTGGCGTTCCTCGCGGTGCTCGTCGTCGGCGTCGGCATCGGCGCCCTCCTCGGTCACTGGGTCTACGCGCTCGTCCTGTCGATCCCGCTCGGCCTGCTCGCCGCCGTGCTCGTCCTCAGCCGCAAGGCCGAGCGGGCCGCGTTCCGCAGCATCGAGGGCCAGCCCGGCGCCGCCGGTGCCGCTCTCGGCGCCCTGCGCCGCGGCTGGTACTACGACCAGCAGCCGGTGGCCGTCGACGGGGCCCGGGGCACGCGCCCCGAGGACATGGCCGGCGCGGCGTTCGTCTACCGCGCGGTCGGCCGCCCGGGCGTGGTGCTCGTGGCCGAGGGCCCGAACGCCCGCCGCTCCAAGCTCATCGCCCAGGAGCGCAAGAAGGTCGAGCGCGTCGCGCCCGGCGTCCCGGTGACGACCCTGGTCGTCGGTGACGAGGCCGACCAGGTGCCGGTCCGCAAGGTCAGCGCCAGGATGACGCGGATGAAGCCGGTCCTCACCAAGGAGGAGGCGGCCGCCGTCAACAAGCGGCTCAAGGCCCTCGGTGGCGTCCGCCCGCCCATCCCCGCCGGCATGGACCCCATGCGTGCCCGCGTCGACCGCAAGGCCATGCGCGGCCGCTGACCCTGCGCCGGCCGACTTCGGGCCACTGCACCCCGGACCGTGACCCCGGGACCGCGGCCGTGTGGCCACGAGTCGCTGGGTCTCCCCGACTTCGGGCCACCGAGCCCCGCACCGGGTGCCTCACCTCGCGGCCATGTGGCCACGAGTCCGTGAAGGGCTGGAGGAGGCCGGCATCCCCCACGCGCGCTCAGGCGGAGGCGCGGGTGACCAGATGCGTGTCGAGCACGACGTGTGAGGGGCCTGTGTCCCCGCCGCCGTTGATCCGCGACAGCAGCATCGTCGCCATCTCGCGCCCGAGCTGCTCCATCGGCTGGTGCACCGTCGTGAGCGCCGGCTCGGCGACCGCGGCGACGGGGCCGTCGTCGAACCCGACCACCGCCACGTCCCCCGGCACCGAGCGTCCCGCCTCCCGCAGCACCCGGATGGCACCGAGCGCCATGAGGTCGCTCGCCGCGAACACGGCGTCGACCTCGGGGTGGCGCGCCAGCAGCGCCCGCATCGCGGTGGCCCCGCTGGCCTCGGTGAAGTCACCGGTCTCGACGAGGCCGTCGTCGACACCGACGCCGGCGTCGCGCAGCGCCTGCTGGTAGCCCTCGAGGCGGTCGCGCCCGGCGATCATGTCCTGCGGCCCGGCGATCAGCCCCACGGTGCGGCGCCCTTCGGCCAGCAGGTGCGCGACCGCGGCCCGCGCCCCGCCGACGTTGTCGACGTCGACCCAGCTGAGGCCCTGCTCGGTCGTCGGCCGGCCACACAGGACGATCGGCAGACCCCGCCCCTGGATCCGCCCCGGGAGCGTGTCGCTGTCGTGGGCAGACAGCACGAGGACGCCGTCGACGTGCTGCGGCGTGAGGTAGCTGTCGAGCCGCTCGGCCTGGTCGCGGTTCTGCACGAGGGCGAGCACGAGCTGGCGGGAGGACTCCCCCACGACCGTCGTGATGCCCCGCACCACCCCGGCGAAGAACGGCTCGCCGAAGATGCGCTCCTCCGGCTCGGAGATCACCAGCGCGATCGCACCCGTCCTGCGCGTGACGAGGGCCCGGGCAGCCATGTTGGGCACGTAGCCGAGGTCGCTCACCGCCTGCATCACGCGGGCGCGGGTGCGCTCGGAGACCTGCGGTGACCCGTTGATGACGCGCGAAACGGTGCCCCGGCCCACCCCCGCACGGGTGGCGACCTCCTCGAGGGTGGGCTGGCCACCGTGCGCACTGCTCATGGGCGTCAGTATGGCGTGCCGGTCAGGAACTCCGAGTACCACCGTCCGCTGTCCTTGACCGTGCGCTCCTGCGTGCGGAAGTCGACGTGCACCAGCCCGAAACGCTTGGCGTACCCCTCCGCCCACTCGAAGTTGTCCATGAGCGACCAGGCGAAGTACCCCGCCAGTGGGACCCCGGCCTCGACGGCCCGGCGGCCGGCGTCGAGGTGACCGCGCAGGAACTCCACGCGCTGCTCGTCGTGCACGCGCCCGTCGACGAGGACGTCCTCGAACGCCGCACCGTTCTCCGTCAGGACCAGGGGCAGGTCGCCGTAGTCGCGCGTCACCCGGGTGAGGATGTCGAACAGCCCGTCGGGGTCGACCTCCCAGCCCATGGCCGTGGTCGGCATGCCGCGCCCCTGGAAGTCGACGTCCACGGTGCCGGGGAAGGCGCCGGGAGCCACCACGTGGCGGGTGTAGTAGTTGACGCCGAGGAAGTCCAGGGGCGCCGAGACGACGTCGAGGTCGCCGTCGCGGACGAAGGCGAGGTCGCTCAGGTGCCGCACGTCCTCGACGACGTCCTTCGGGTATGCGCCGCGCAGCACCGGGTCGAGGAACCAGCGGTTGGCGAGGCCGTCGACCCGGCGCACGGCATCCGCCACCCCGTGGCCGTCGTGGGCGCCGTCGACCGGGTAGAGGTTGAGGGTGACGCCGACCTGCGCCTCGGGGGCCGCGGCCCGGATCGCCTGGACCGCCAGCCCGTGGCCGAGCAGCAGGTGGTGCGAGGCCGCCAGGGCGTCGGCGGGGTCCGACCGGCCGGGGGCGTGCCGGCCGCTGCCGTAGCCGAGGAAGGCCGAGCACCACGGCTCGTTGAGGGTGATGAAGTGGCCCACCCGGTCCCCCAGCGCCCGGGCGACGTGCCCGGCATACTCGGCGAACCGCTCGGCCGTGTCACGCACCGGCCAGCCCCCCGCGTCCTCGAGCGGCTGCGGCAGGTCCCAGTGGTAGAGCGTCGCCCACGGGGCGATGCCGCGGGCGAGGAGCGCGTCGACGAGGCGGTCGTAGAAGTCCAGCCCCGCGACGTTCACCGGGCCCGAGCCGGTCGGCTGCACGCGCGGCCACGCCACCGAGAACCGGTAGGCCTCGACGCCGAGGTCGGCCATGAGCGCGACGTCCTCCTCGTACCGGTGGAAGTGCTCGACGGCCACCTCGCCGGTGTCCCCGTCGACCACACGTCCGGGGGTGCCGGAGAAGGTGTCCCAGATCGATGGGCCGCGGCCGTCCTCCTTCGTGCCGCCCTCGATCTGGTAGCTCGACGTCGCCACGCCCCACGTGAAGTCCGTGGGGAATGCGTTGCGCATCAGTGGGGTTCGCTTCGAGGGGTCCTGTCCGGTCATGGTCATCCTTTGACTCCGCCCTGCATGATGCCGCCGATGATCTGGCGGCCGAAAACGATGAAGACCACGACGAGCGGCAGGGTCCCCAGCAGGGTCCCGGCCATGACGAGCGCCTGGTCGGTGTAGTAGCCACCCGAGAGCCGCGAGAGCGCCACCTGCACCGTGGGGTGGTCCGCGTCGAGGGTCAGGTAGGGCCACAGGAAGTCGTTCCACCGCTCCATGAACGTCAGCAGGCCGAGCACCGCGGCCGCAGGTCGCAGCACCGGGAAGACGACGGAGAAGAAGATCCGCGTCGTCGACGCGCCGTCGACCCGCGCCGCCTCGATGAGCTCGGTGGGGATCGACTGGGCGGCGTACTGCCGCATCATGAACACGCCGAACCCGCTGACGAGGAACGGCAGCAGCGCAGACCACAGTGTCCCGGCGAGGCCGAGCTTCGACATGAGCATGTAGAGCGGGACCAGGCCGAGCTGGACCGGCACCATCATCGTCGCCACGACGACGAGCAGCAGCGCGTTCCGGCCCCGGAACTGCAGCTTGGCGAACGCGAACCCGGCGAGCGAGGACAGCACGACGACCGACACGGTCGCGGCACCGGCCACCAGCAACGAGTTGAGCATGGCTCGGCCGAACAGCACGTCCTGGTTGGCGAAGACGCGCGAGATGTTGGTGCCGAGCTCGCCGCCCGGCGTCAGCGGCGGCGGGATCGAGGAGATGTCGCTGTTGGGCCGCGACGCCATGACGACCATGTAGTAGAGCGGCCCGGCCGACAGCAGCACCGACACCGCGAGGCAGAGGTAGACGAGCCGGCTCGCCGGCGTCGCACCGGTGCTGCGCGAGGCGGCAGCGCCGAGAGACCTCGGCGGGCGCAGGCCCCTGCGGCGCCGCAGGCCTGCGCGGGCCTGGTGTGCCGTGGGCTCGGTTCCGCTCGCGGCGGGCACCACGGCGGGGACCTGGGTCTGGGTCATGGTGTCCTCACTCCGCCGACCGGATGCGTCGCAGCAGCAGCACGTTGACTGCCGAGAAGGCGGCGATGAACAGGAACAGCACCCACGCGATCGTCGCGGCGTACCCGAAGCGCTGGCCGGTGAAGGCGTTCTGCACGAGGTACATCGCGGCGGTCTGGAACTGGCCGGTCGTGCCGCCGTTGATCGAGTTCGCCCCGGGGTTGAAGAGCAGGGGCTCGGTGAACAGCTGGGTCCCGCCGATGGTGGCGACGATCGTGACGAAGATGAGGGTCGGTCGCAGCATCGGCACGGTGATCGACCAGAACGTGCGCCAGCCGTTCGCCCCGTCGATGCGCGCCGCCTCGTAGATCTCGGTGGGCACCGACTGCAGCGCAGCGAGCAGGATCAGGGCGTTGTAGCCGGTCCAGCGCCAGTCGACCATCGTGGAGATCGCGATCCAGCTCGACCAGCGGTGGTCCTGCCAGGCGATGGGGTCGACGCCGACGTGCCCGAGCAGCCAGTTGAACAGGCCGAAGTCACGGCTGAACATCAGCGTGAAGATGATCCCGACGGCGGCCACCGACGTGACGTTGGGCAGCAGGATCCCCATCCGCCATAACGTCGCCGCCCGCAGCCGCGAGTTCAGCATCTGGGCCAGGACCATGGCCAGCACCAGCTGCGGCACCGTCGCGATGACGAACATCGCGAAGGTGTTGAGCATGGCGTTCCAGAAGTCCGAGTCCTGCAGGAGCTCGGCGTAGTTGCCCAGGCCCACCCAGCCCTGGTCCCCCGCCAGCAGGCTCCAGTCGTGGGTGCTCACCCATGCCGTGTAGAGCAGCGGGAAGAGGCCGAAGACCGCGAACAGGATGAAGAACGGCGACACCATCGCGTAGGGCGTCAGTCCGGCGTCGGCGCGACGCGCCCAGCGGCGCCACCGGGCCGGGTCCGTGCCCGGTGGCGCCGTGGGTGCTGCAGTCGTCGAGGTCACGGAGGGCTACTTCGCGGCCTTCTCGGCGGCCGACACGGCTTCCTTCCAGCCGTCCGCGGCACTGCGCTGGCCGCCCTCGACGCTGCGCATGGCGTTCTCGACCGCGTCGCGCACGGGCTGGTTCTTCGCGCCGAGGAAGACCGGCTTGAGGTTGGCCGCACCGGCCACGAAGAGCTCACCCACGGGCGCGTTGTTGAAGTACTCGTTCGTCGCGTCCTTCAGGGCCGGGTCGGTGTACAGCGTCGGGTTCGAGGGCAGGTTGCCGACCGCCTTGAAGGCGGCGAGCTGGCTGGACCCGCTCGTGAGGAACTTGGCGAGGTCGACGGCCTCCTTCTGGTGCTTGCTCTGCTTCGGGACGCCGAGCCAGGAGCCACCCCAGTTGCCGCCACCGCCGGGGACGGTGGTGATGTCCCACTTGCCGCTGTTCTCGGCACCGGCCTGGTCCTTGATGTAGCCGGTCATCCAGGCGGGGCAGGCGAGCGTCGCGAACGACCCGCTCTTGAACCCGGCGTTCCACTCCGGGGAGAACGACTTGAGCTTGGCCGACAGGCCCGAGTCGACCATCTTCAGGCTCTCGTCCCAGGCCGCCTTCACACCGGGGTTCGAGTCGATGACGAGCTTCTCGTCGCGGTCGAAGTAGGTGTGGTCGGAGGACTGCATGAGGATCGAGTTGTAGGTGTTGGTGGCGCTGTCGACGAAGTGCGACTTGGGGTCCTTGATCCCGGCCTCGTAGCGCTTGCCGGTGGCGATGTAGTCGTCCCACGTCGGCCAGAGCTTGGCCACCTCGGTGCGGTCGGTCGGCAGCCCCGCCTTCTGGAACAGGTCACGGCGGTAGCACATGGCCAGGCCGCCGACGTCGGTGCCGAGGCCGATCGTGGTCTTGCCGTCGGCCGTGGTCGCGTTGGCGTACTTCCACGGGAGGAAGTTGCCCTTGAGGTCGTTGCTGCCGTAGTCCTGCAGGTTGACGAACTTGTCCGCGCTCTGCACGAAGTTGACGATCTGGCCCTCCTCGAGGGCGACGACGTCCCCTGCGCCGGAGCCGGCCGCGATCCGCTGGATCAGCTGGGTGTTGTACTTGCCGAGGTCACCCTCTGCCGTCTCGACGACGGTCACGTTGGGGTGGTCCTTCATGTACTGCTTGTAGAGGTCGGTGTAGCCGAACTTGCCGAAGGTGCTCACCCGGAGGGTGATCTTCTCCTTGCCGGCGGAGCCGGCGCCCCCGTCGTTGCCACCGCACGCGGCGGTGGAGAGGGCGACCGTTGCGAGAAGTGCGGCTGACCCGATCAGCCTGCGCGAGGGGATGTGCACCGTTGCACCTTTCCGTCGGGCCCCCTCTCTGGGAGCGCTCCCGAGAATGGAGCCGTATGCCGGGTGCGGCGGTCAAGAGTGTGCGTGGGAGCGATCCCATTTCGTGACCTGTTCGTGACCTTGTCAGCGCTTACATCCCCCGGGCCGACGCCGCGGACCGCCCGGGGGCCGCCCCGAGCTCGGGACTTGCGGTTGGCGGCATACGCGATATAACGTGTTTACGACGCGATATAACGCGATTGGTCAAAGGAAGGATCGGACGATGGCGCAGGAATGGCTGGTCGAGAACCCGCGGGTGCTCGACATCGGTGGCGACGGTGAGCGGGTACGCGAGCTCAAGGTGGGGGTCGTCGGAGGCCACGTGGACGTGGTCACCCACAGCGACTCCCCGACGGCCCGGGTCGAGGTGTCCGCCATCGAGGGCACGCCCCTGAGGGTGACCTGGGACGGCACCCTGCTGAAGATCACGCATGGCTCCGAGGGCGAGGGCGTGCTGGGCAAGCTCCGGCAGTGGGTCACCCTCCCGGATCGCAACCGGGTGACGCTCAGCATCTCGGTGCCCGAGGACGCCAGGGCGACCGTCGGCACGGTGAGCGCGAGCGGGCTGCTCGCCGGGCTGCGCTCCCCCGCCCGGGTCAACACCGTCTCGGGGACGATCACCCTCGACGACATCGCCGGCGCCGTTGACGTCAACACCGTCTCCGGTGAGGTCGAGTGCGGCCAACTTCGCGGACCGCTGCGCGTCAACAGCGTCTCGGGAGCGGTCACCGCCCAGGCCAGCGACCTGCCCGAGGTCGACATCAACACCGTCAGCGGGGACGTCACGCTCGACCTGTCCAACCCCGCGTCGCGGATCGCGTCGCACTCGGTCTCCGGCGATGTCACGGTGCGCGCGCCGCATGACGGGTACGACGTCAAGGCCAGCACGGCCACCGGGCAGGTGGTCATCGACGGACAGAAGGTGCACCGCTGGGACAGCGGTCAGCGACTCACCTCCGGCGGGCGCGGCCTGCGGCTCGACGCCAGCGCCGTGTCCGGGAACGTGGTCGTGCTCCAGGCCGCCACGGCCGGGGACGGGGCACCGGCGTGAGCCCCGTCTTCGCGCACGGCCAGCTGCGCCTGTACCTGCTCGCCCTCCTCGACGACGGGCCGCGGCACGGCTACGAGGTGATCCAGGACCTCGAGCAGCGGTTCAACGGCCTCTACTCCCCCAGCGCCGGCACGGTGTACCCGCGCCTGGCCAAGCTCGAGGAGGAAGGCCTCGTCGAGCGCAGCGACGAGGGACGCAAAGCCGTCTACCGCATCACCGACGCGGGTCGCGCCGAGGTCCGCGCCCGCCAGGACGACCTCGCCCACCTCCAGGTCGACCTCGACGACTCCGTGCGCCAGCTCGCGCAAGAGGTGCGCTCACGGGTGCGCGGCGAGACCAGCGACCTGCGCGCCGAGCTCAGGGCTGCGGCCCGGGAGGCGAGGCGCACGGCCACCCCGGCCGGGGGTGGCGACGCCTGGAGCAGCTGGACCACCAGTGACGCCCAGGCCTTCGGTGACCTGGAGAAGGCAGTGCAGCAGCTGCGCCGGGACGCGCGGGAGGCCTGGAAGCGGCACGGGGTGACCGCGGAGCAGAGCCGGGAGATCGTGGCCATCCTCGGCGAGGCGTCCGAACGGATCCGCGCGGTCCTCGTCCGGCGCTGACGCCAGGTCTGCGCGGTGGCGGGGCGTGAGCCGCCGGGGTCAGGGGTATGCCGTGGTGCCGGGTCAGGTGCGGACGATGACGGTGCCGGCGGCCTTGTCGTGCAGGCCGCGGCCGTCCTTGTCCCAGAACATCGCCGGGAGGAAGAGGCACAGCAGGACGGTGCGCACGAGCACCTGGAACGGCCGGGCGGGCCGTCCGTCGAGCGACACCACCCGCAGCCCCACCAGCCGGTGGCCGAGGGTGCTGCCCAGGGTGCCGACGAGCAGGAGGTTCTCCACGGCGAAGACGGCCAGCAGCACGAACGAGTCCGACCCGGTGGCCACGCCGCGGAACGGCAGCGGGACGTGGAACAGCGCGCTGGCAATGAGCTGGCAGACGGCCCAGTCGACGAGGACGCCGATGAGGCGACGGCCGAAGCGACCCACGGAACCGGCGCCGCCGGCCGGCATACCCAGGCGCTCACCGGGATGCGCCGACGGCTCGCCGGACCGTGCGCCCGGCCCCTCGAGCCAGGAGCCGATGTCCTTGCGGTCGACCACGGAAACCAGCCTCTCACGGCGTAACACCGGCGAAACATGCGGGTCATGCCCGGGCAATGCTGCCCCGCTAGGGTCGGTGGCGACCCCAACGGGCACGTGTGCCCGGACCACCACCAGGAGGCCCCTATTGTTCAGCAACGCTGACGAGGTCCTGAAGTTCATCAAGGACGAGGACGTCAAGTTCGTCGATGTGCGGTTCTGCGACCTGCCCGGCGTCATGCAGCACTTCAACGTGCCGGCCGAGACCGTGGACGCGGACTTCATGAAGAACGGCCAGATGTTCGACGGGTCCTCGATCCGCGGGTTCCAGGCCATCCACGAGTCCGACATGAAGCTCATCCCGGACCCGACGAGCGCCTACCTCGACCCGTTCCGGAAGGAGAAGACGCTCATCCTCAACTTCTCCATCGTGGACCCGTTCACGAACGAGGAGTACTCCCGGGACCCGCGCAACATCGCGGCCAAGGCCGAGGCCTACCTGAAGTCGACCGGCATCGCCGACACCGCGTACTTCGGCGCCGAGGCCGAGTTCTACGTCTTCGACGACGTGCGCTTCGAGACCAAGCAGAACGCCGGCTACTACTTCATCGACTCGGTCGAGGCGGCCTGGAACACCGGTCGTGAGGAGGAGGGCGGCAACAAGGGGTACAAGACCCGCTACAAGGGTGGCTACTTCCCCGTCCCCCCGGTCGACCACTTCGCCGACCTGCGCGACGAGATGTCGCTGGCGCTGGGCGCTGCCGGGCTGTCCGTCGAGCGCGCCCACCACGAGGTCGGCACCGCGGGCCAGCAGGAGATCAACTACCGCTTCAACACCCTGAAGCAGGCCGCGGACGACGTGCTGAAGTTCAAGTACATCATCAAGAACGTGGCCTGGGAGGGCGGCAAGACCGTCACCTTCATGCCCAAGCCGCTGTTCGGTGACAACGGCTCCGGCATGCACAGCCACCAGTCGCTGTGGAAGGACGGCGAGCCGCTGTTCTACGACGAGCGCGGCTACGGCGGCCTGTCGGACCTCGCGCGCTGGTACATCGGCGGCCTGCTCAAGCACGCCCCCGCGGTGCTCGCCTTCACCAACCCGACGGTGAACTCCTACCACCGCCTGGTGCCCGGCTACGAGGCCCCGGTCAACCTGGTCTACTCGGCCCGCAACCGCTCGGCGTGCGTGCGCATCCCGATCACCGGTGACAGCCCGAAGGCCAAGCGCATCGAGTTCCGCGTGCCCGACCCGTCGGCGAACCCCTACCTGGCGTTCTCGGCGATGCTCATGGCCGGCCTCGACGGCATCAAGAACCGCATCGAGCCGCCGGAGCCGGTCGACAAGGACCTCTACGAGCTGCCGCCGGAGGAGCACGAGGCCATCGAGCAGGTCCCCGGCTCGCTGCCCGAGGTGCTCGACGCACTGGAGGCCGACCACGAGTTCCTGCTCGAGGGCGACGTCTTCACCAAGGACCTCATCGAGACCTGGATCGAGTGGAAGCGCAAGAACGAGGTCGACCCGATCCGGTTCCGCCCGCACCCGCACGAGTTCGAGATGTACTACGACATCTGACATGAGGGTCCCTCACGGGACCTGACCGTCAGTGTTGCCGAGCCCCGGCCGGGGGTCCCAGATCGCCCCGCCGGGGCTCGCGCGCGTCCCGACGCATCCCCGCGCCGAGCCGGGCTGGCGACCGCGGCATGTGAGGCATAGGAATGAGGCACGGCACAAGGTCGTGTCGTGTACGTCTATCAAGGAGCAGTGCCATGAGCGAGATCCCAGCGGACACGACGCCGACCGGTCGGGACGACGAGCTGCGAGACGGCACCTCGCCCGCAGGCGATGTGGAGCGCGAGGCTCACGCGGATCGCGCCGACGACGGCGCGAACACGGGTGCCGGACCCGAGGCGGACCTTGCCGAGGGTGACGACGTGTCCGCCGGGGCGGACGGCGTCGGCGGCGGCAACGACTCCCGCAGCAGCCTGCTCGAGGACACTCTCGGCGCCGGAGGCGACCCCGACGAGCTGGACGGCGAACAGTAGGGGGGCCGGTACGTGGCGGACCCCCCGCCAGGGTGGCCGGATCGTGATGGCGCTCAGGCGATCCAGGTCGAAGTCGTCCCGACCACCCGGGAGCCGTCGAGGTCGGCGAGCGAGAGACCCACGAACTGCTCCGCCTGCGCGGAGGTCTGCCACCGGAACCTCGGCTGGTCGGTCGTGGCCGCCTCCACGATCACCTCGGCCGCCTGCTGCGAGGTCTGCGCGTTGTCGAAGGCGCCGGCCGTGCGCCGCAGGTATGCCGCGAGCAACCCGGCATACGGGTCGCTGGCGTCGGCGTCCGCGTCGGCCCGGTGGACGTTGGCGGTGAACTCGCTCGCCACCGCCCCGGGCTCCACGACGCTGACGACGACGCCGAAGGAGGCGGCGACCGGCGCAAGCGACTGCATGAGCCCCTCGACGGCGAACTTGGCGCCGCAGTAGGCGTCCGCGAACGGCTGGCCGACCGCTCCCCCGACGCTGGTGACCGTGACCACGCGCCCGCGCCCGGCGGCCCGCAGGCCGGGCAGCACGAGCCGCGTCATCCGAGCGACACCGAGGTAGTTGACGTCGAGCTGGGCCTGGAGCTGCTCGTCGGTGAGCTGCTCGAGCGTGGCCACCGCCCCCCGGCCGGCGTTGTTGACGAGGACGTCGATGCCGCCGTGGTCGGCGAGCACGCCGGCGACCGCCTCTCTGGCCTGCTGGGCGTCTGTGACGTCGAGAGCGCGCACGTCGAGCTCGACCCCGGCCTCGTCGGCGGCGCGGCGCAGGTCGGCGTCCCTGGTCGTGTCCCGCATCGTCGCCACCACGGTGAGTCCGGCGCGGGCGAGTCCCACGGCGGTGTGCAGCCCCATCCCGCTGGAGGTGCCGGTGACGAGGGCGACATCCGCTCGACGGGTCATGCCGGAATCGTAGACCTGCGTGCGTGTCCCGGCCCGGGGACGCGGGGTCGGACCGCCAGCACGAGGACGCGGCACCGACGCAGCCGGCGGGGCGACCGTCAGTCCGCGGCTCGGGCTGTGGACCGCGCCAGCGGCAGCCGCACCGTGAACGACGACCCCACGCCCTCCTGCGACTCCACGTCGACGGTGCCGCCGAGGCCGTCGACGACGGCCTTGACGATGGACAGGCCCAGGCCGGCTCCGGGGACCGCCCGGTCGGTCGCGGCCGCGGAGCGGTAGAACCGGCGGAACACCTGCCCACGGTCGGTCGAGGGGATGCCGATCCCGGTGTCCCGCACGGTGATCCGCGCCATCGCGACGGCGGCGTCGCGGCCCGGCCCGCGGCCCGGCCCGCGGCCCGGGTCGCCTCCGTGCGGGCCACCTCCGTGCGGCTCACCGCCGTGCGGCTCACCGCCGTGCCGCTCACCGCTGTGCCGCTCACCGCCGTGCGACCCAGCGGCCTCCGGCTGCGCCTCGGTCGACAGGGTGACCTCGACCCGGCCACCGTCAGGGGTGAACTTGACGGCGTTCGAGAGCAGGTTGGTGACCACCCGCTCGAGCCCTCCAGGGTCGCCCTCGACGACGACGGGCTCCTCGGGCAGGTCGAGCCGCAGGTCGAGGGCGCGGTGCTGCGCCTGGGTGACCGCCGCCTCCCACACGGTCTCCACCACGGCCGCGAGGTCGCACGGCACGCGCGCGAGGTCGAGCTGGCCTGCCTCGATGCGTGAGTTGACGAGCAGGTCCTCGATGAGGGCCAGCAGCCGCCGACCGTTGCGGTCGATCCTCGAGACGACCTCCCGCTGGCGTGGCGACAGCGGGCCCGCGCCGTCGTCCTCGAGCAGCTCGGTGTAGCCGAGCACGCTCGCCAACGGTGTGCGCAGCTCGTGGCTGACCGCGGAGAGGAAGTCGGTCTTGGTGCGGTCGAGGGCGGTCAGCTCCTCCACCGCCTGCCGCTCCCGCGCGAGCGCCTGTGCGGTGGCCAGGTCCGCCTCGCGGCGCAGGGTGACGTCCTCCGCCACGGTGAGGAACCCGGTGACCCGGCCTGAGGGGTCGACGATCCGGCTCGTGGTGTGGTCCACGACGATGCGTCGCCCGTCGCTGGTCACCCAGGTCCAGTCGCGGTTGCGGCTCTCCCCCGTGCGCAGCACCTCGTGCACGATGACCTCGGGGCCGGGTTCGACGCCCTGCTGCCGCGCCGCCTCCTCGATCTCCGCCGGGTCGTGCAGCTCGACCCAGTTGAGCTTCCCGACCACGTCCTCCGCGCCACGGCCGAGCAGGTTCGTCGCCCCGGCGTTGAAGAGGGTGATCACGCCCTCCCGGTCGGTGCCGATGATGGCCGTGACGGCAGCCGAGTCGAGCACGGTCTCGAGGAACAACCGTGAGGCGAGCTCCTCGGTGACGTCGGTGCCGGTGCGCACCTCGTGCGTGCGCCTGCCGGCCTCGTCGGTGAGGAAGCCCGTGGACCACACCATCCGGCGCACCCCGAGGCCCTCGACGTCCCAGTCCTGTTCGCGGGGGCCCGCGTCACCGGCCTCGCCACCCGGGAGGGCCGAGCTGCTCCGCGCCTCCACCGGGAACACCTCGTCGACCGGGAGCCCCACGACCCCACCCTCGGGGCGCCCCAGGTACCGCGCGGCCATGGAGTTCACCCGCTCCACCCGCCCGTCCGGCCCCACCACCACGATCGAGCTGGTGACGCTGTCGATGACCACGGACGCGAACTGCGCCTCTCTCCGCAGGGCCTCCACGGCCGACCTGCGCTGCACGGTGGAGACGGCCAGGGCCAGCGTCGTGACCGCGGCCGTCACCAGGAACGCCTGCGTGAGGGCACCGACCGTCTCGGGCTGGTACCCGCTCTGGCGGGCCGCCGTCGCGAACGGCCCCTCCCCGCGGTTCGTGAGCACGATGACGAGCACGCTCACGACGAGCAGCTGGGCGGCCACGGTGCGCAGGTGCAGCCGGGTGGCGCCCCACACCAGCACGGGGAGCGGGAGGAACGCCAGCGGCACCGCGCGACTCGTTCCGAAGATGGCGACCGTGACGCCGAGCAGGACCACCCACTGCAGCGCGTCCTCCGTGCGCAGCGGCTGGCTGCGTCGCGAGCGCACGACCACCCCGAGCGGCGCGATGACCAGCACCGCGGCCGCGTGCGAGGCCGCCACGGCGTATGCCGTCGGCAGGAACGTCCCTGCCAACGTCAGCTCGACGGCTGCGCCCGCCAGGACACCGAAGGTGACCGCGCCCGCCACGGTCGCGAGCAGCAGGCGGCCGAGGTCCTCCAGCGCCGCGAGCCGCGGTCGCCGGCCACTGCCCGCCATCAACGCCCAGAAGACTGCGGCCTCGGCCGCGTTCGCGACGCCGAAACAGGCGGCTGCCACGGGGAGTCGGCCGCCGTACCAGTTGGCGAGGGCGGTGGCGACGAGCACGCCCAGCACGACCAGGCCGGCGCGGCGACGGTCAGGCCCCGTGGCGAGCAGGAAGGCGGCCGTCAGACCGGCGGCCGGCCACCAGACCGCCACGGACGACCCGGCGGGGGCGAAACGGACGGCGACACTTCCCAGCACCGCGACACCGACCAGCACCAGCAGCAGGGCGAGCAGCCAGTTCCCTCGCAGGGGAGCACGGTTGCCGGGCGAGGCGGGGCGACGCGGCACGCCTGTCGAGGACAGACGGGCCCCGCGCGCGAGGGCTGGGCGCCTCGGTGGCATGACTCATCCTTGCGCACGTTCGGGCCAGACGCCCCCAAACCGGCCGAACCGGACCCGAACAACGGAAAAAGCCCCGGCCGAGGGGCGGGGGCGGGGTGCGGGTGCGCGAACCGTGGATGCGCGGACCGTAGATGCGCCGACCGTCGGTGCGCCGACCCTTGGTGCGCCGGCGCGGGGTACAGCGGGTCGTCAGCGGCGGCTGGTCTCGCTGTGCACGGGGACGGACGCGGAAGGTCGGTCGGCGACGGGACCCCCGACGCCGTCACGCCGGTCGAGCTCGGAGAGGTCCTCCTCCATCACCGGGGCGATGCGGTCGAGGATGCGCTGCCACATGGGGACCAGACCGTCCTTTCGAGGGGGTCGACGTCGTTCGCTGCCTGCGTCTCCTAAGGTCCCGCAGGAGGCCGCCGCCTGCACGTCGGAACTTCCCGGCTCCTCCGTTGGTCCGCCGTCGCCGACCGTTCGGGCGACCTGTCCCCCGCCCGTACCGGTGTGCCGGGCCGGCCCCCGGTGCGTGCCGCCGGTGCTCACCCGCGTCGCCCCCTCATGCCAGGCGCACCGTCGTCGGCATGCTGGCAGCCTCCACCGTCACCTCGAACCACACGGTCGTCCCCGCGGACGTGCGGTGGGCGCCGAAGGCGTCACTGATCGCGCGCACCAGCGACAGCCCCCTGCCCCGCACGGCCATCGGGTCGCCGCCGGTGAGGAGCGGCTCACCGCGGTTGCCGCTGTCGGCGACGGTGACCGTGAGCAGGCCCGGTTCCATGTCCATGCTGAGGTGCGACTCGGTGCCGGCGTGCAGCACCGAGTTGGTGATGAGCTCGGAGATCCCCGTGACGACGGTGTGCTGGTCGCCCTCGCTGACTCCCCACGAGCTGAGGTTGTCCCGCGCCCAGTCGCGCGCCGCCCGGACCGACTCCGGCAGCGGGGGCACGACCACGGACGCCCGCCGGTGCCCGGCCGGCGACCGCCCGACGGCGAGGACGGCGCAGTCGTCCTCCTGCCCGGACGTCTCGATCATCGCGTCGATGACGTGCTGCGCGACGCTGCGCGGGCTGCCCGGCGGGACCTCGCCCAGGACGGTCAGGAGCCTGCTCTCCCCGGCGTCGAGCGCCTCCCCGCGGCGCTCGATGAGCCCGTCGGTGAAGCCCAGGAGGATGTCGCCGACGTCGAGCCGCAGCCGGTGCACCGGCCGGTCACCCTCGATCCCCAGCGGCGGTCCCACCGGCATCGACAGCAGCCGGGCCCGCGGCAGTCCGTCGGCCCGGGACAGCCGTCCCGACAGCAGCGCCGGCAGGGGGTGCCCCGCACTCGCGAGCACCAGGTCACCGGTCGACGGGTCGATGGTCCCGAACAGCATCGTCACGAAGAGCTCGCCCCCGAACGACAGCCCGGGACGGGCTCCGCTCGACCCCAGCGGCAGCGAGGCCGGCCACAGCGCGTTGAGGTCCGTGACGACGCGGTCCAGTGCCTGCATCACCGCCGCGGGCCGTGAGTCGGTGAGGGCGGCGCCACGGATCGCGGCGCGCACCTGCCCCATGACGGTCGCCGCCATCACCCCGCGCCCGGCCACGTCGCCGATGACGAGCGCCAGCCGCCCGTCGGGGAGGAAGAACGAGTCGTAGAAGTCGCCGCCGGCCACGGTGCCCTCGGACACGGGCTCGTACCGGGCCGCGATGCTCACCTCGTCCGGCTGGGGCAGGTTCGGCGGCAGCAGCGTCCGCTGCAGCAGCTCCGCGGTCGTCCGCTCCATGTCGTAGACCACCGCCCTGCGCAGAGCCTCCCCGACGAGCTCGCGGAACGGCGACACCACTGCCAGCACGTCCTGCGGGACCCCTGACGACTCGCGGCTCAACGTGAGCACGGCCTCGATGTCACCGCCCGGCAGGGCGATCGCGACGTGCTCGCCCTGCTCGCTGACGTAGGTGCCCCCCTCCTCGGCGGTCCGCTGCACGAGCTCCAGGACGTCCTCGCCCACCTCGGACCAGATGAGCGGGAGCCGCTCCTCGTCCGGCGACAGGTTCTCGATGCGGTGCCGTCGCGCCATCCGCCAACCCATGGGCCCGGGCGAGGGCAGGCACACCGTCGCGGAGAGGGCGTCGAACGCGGCCATGCTCTGGCGCAGCACCACCTTGCACACGTCGTCGACCGTGACGGCCACGGCGAGCGAGGTGGCGAGCCGGGCCACGGCCCGCGCGCGCCCGATGGCCGACGTCGTCTCGATCGCGACGTGGAGCACGGCCAGCACCGACCCGTCCTCGTCGAGCACGGGCGAGCCGGCGCGCATGAAGTAGCCGGTGCCCGGTTCGGAGGACCGCCACGGCAGGTCGAGCTGGGCACCCTCCTGCAGGAAGGAGGTCCCGTCCCGCAGCACGCCCTCGAACTCGGGGCCGACGAGCAGGTCGCCCCACACCTCGGGGGCGACGTCGGCCGCCGCCCGCCCGAAGGCCGACGGGTGGCGGTCCCCCAGCAGCTCGCCGAACGCGTCGTTGTACAGCAGGGAGAACGACGGGCCGCACAGCAGCGCCATCGGCACCGGGCAGCCGACGACGAGGTCCCACGCGGCGGACAGGCGGGCGGGCCACTGCTCGCGGGCGCCCAGCACGGTCTGGTCCCGGTCCAGCCGGGTCACCAGGCTCCGCACGGCGAACGCCGATCCCTCACTCACGAACAGTCCCATCCACGACCACGTCGACGTCCATCCGGCACCGCACCCCCAGCGTAGGACCCGGCACGCGAAACACGCTGCTTACGCGCGATTTTGCGCCGGCGCGTCCACGACGCGGTCACGGGCCCCGGCCTGGTCGGCGAGGAACGCCCACTCCCAGGCCACCTGCCGCCAGCTGTCGTACCGGCCGCTCTTCCCGCCGTGCCCGGCCGACATCTCGGTCCGCAGGAGCACCGGCCGCTCCCCCGGGTCGCTGGTCGTCTCCTCGCGCAGCCGGGCGACCCACTTCGCCGGTTCGGTGAAGTACACCCGCGTGTCGTTCAGGGACGTCGTCGCGAGCACCGCGGGGTATGCCGCGCGCCGCACGTTCTCGTACGGGGAGTACGACTTCATGTACGCGTACACCTCGGGGTCGTGCAGCGGGTTGCCCCACTCCTCCCACTCCACGACCGTGAGCGGCAGGCTCGGGTCGAGGATCGTAGTGAGGGCGTCGACGAACGGCACCGCCGCGTGCACCGCCCGGAAGAGCTCGGGCGCGAGGTTGACGGCCGCGCCGATGAGCAGGCCGCCAGCCGAACCCCCTTCTGCGACAAGGCGGTCCGGCGCGACCCAGCCGGTGTCGACCAGGTGCTGCGCACACGCCACGAAGTCGGTGAAGGTGTTCTTCTTCGACCCCAGCTTGCCCTCGTCGTACCAGGCACGACCCATCTCACCGCCGCCACGGACGTGCGCGATGGCGTAGACGAAGCCGCGCTCGAGCAGGGACAGGCGGGCCACCGAGAAGTACGGGTCCGAGGACAGCTCATAGGACCCGTATGCCGTGACCAGACCCGGGTGCGACCCGTCCGGGACCGCCCCGGCTCGGTGCACGACCGAGATCGGCACCCGGGTGCCGTCGGGCGCCAGGGCCCACTCGCGGCGCTGCTCGTACGCCGACGGGTCGTAGCCACCGAGGACGGGCTGCCGCTTGAGCAGGGTCAGCTCGCGGGTGCGGACGTCGTAGTCGTAGACCGTCTTCGGGGTCACGAGCGACTCGAAGCCCACCTGCAGCGTGCGGGTCCCGGGCTGGGGGTTGTCACCGAGCCACACGTGGTGCACGGGCTCGTCGAGCTCGATGTCGTGCCAGGTGCCGAAGCCCGTCTCGCTGGACGGGTCGCGGTCGAGCACCCGCAGGGCCGTCAGCCCGTTGCGCCGCAGCGACAGCACGGCGACGTCGTCGAACGCCTCCACGCCCTGGAAGCGCTCGCCCTCGCCGGAGCGCATCAGCGGCCGCCACTGGTCTGCCGAGGTCGCGTCGAGGGGCGCCCAGGCCAGGTCGGAGTCGATCGAGTCGGCGTTGTGGACGATGAGCAGCCGGTCGGCAGCGGGCTCCACGTCGTACTCGACACCGTCCCGGCGCGGTGCCACGACGTGGAACTGACCGAGCGGGTCCGCCGCGTCGAGCAGGTGCACCTCGGAGGTCGTCTTGGACCCCAGGCCGATCATCAGCCAGCGGTCGTCACGGGAGGAGCCCAGGCCCATCCAGAACCGCTCGTCGTCCTCCTGCAGGACCAGGACGTCCTGGGCGGTGGGGGTGCCCACCTCGTGGCGCCAGACCTGGTGCGGCCGCCACTGCTCGTCGACCCGCAGGTAGAAGACGAACCGCCCGTCGAGCGAGAACACCACGCCGTACCCGATGCCCGACACGGCGTCGTCGAGCACCGCACCGGTCTGCAGGTCCTTGACCCGCAGGGCGAACCGCTCGTCGCCCTCGGTGTCGACGGCATACGCCAGTCGCCGGTGGTCCGGGCTCACGGTGAGCGCGCCCAGCGAGAAGAAGTCGTGTCCCTTCGCCTCGGCGTTGCCGTCGAGGAGCACCTGCTCGCCCGGCACCGGCTCGCGGGCGTCCAGCGAGGGTCGCGGCTGCCCCTCCACCCGGGGCGCGCGGCACTCCACCGAGTACTGCGACCCCTCGAAGCTGCGCGAGTAGTACCACCAGGGTCCGCTGGCGACCGGCACCGACAGGTCGGTCTCCTGGGTCCGCGAGCGGATCTCCTCGAAGATGGCCTCGCGCAGCGGTTCGAGCGAGGAGGTCATGGCCTCGGCATAGGCGTTCTCGGCCTCGAGGTGCGCGCGCACCTGCGCGTCGTCCTTGTCGCTGAGCCAGGCGTAGGGGTCGACGACGACGTCGCCGTGGTGCTCGCGGGTGCTCTCCCGGCGCGCGGCGGGGGGTGCCTCGGGGGTGGTGGTACTCACGGGACCACCCTAGGAGACCACCCGTGCCGGGGTGGGCTCACCCCGCGAGGCAGCGGGGCCCGAGGATCACCTTGAGGTCGCCGAAGAGCGCGTCGGTGGCGTTGACCCGGTAGGTGTCCTCGAGCCGCATGACCACCGACCGCCCGGGTTGGCTCAGGCGGACGTGCACCTCGGTCGAGCCGGGGTGCGAGGACAGGACCGCCTTGAGCTCCTCGACCTTGGACTGGGTGGCCCGGTTGGTGTCGATCGTGACGACGACCGGCCCCCGCGGACCCTCGGAGATGTCGGGCAGGGTGAGGTCGGAGGCGTAGATCGACGGGGTGTCGTCGCGCCGGTTGACCCGGCCCTTGACGACCACGACGGCGTCGTGGACGAGCGCGTGCCGCACCGTCTCGTACGCGGACGGGAAGAACAGGCACTCGATCGCGCCCTCGAGGTCCTCGACCGTGACGATCGCCCAGAGGTCGCCCTTCTTGGTGCGCTTGACCGACAGGCCGGTGATGAGGCCGGCGATCGTGACGGTCGCACCCTCGGGCTTGCCGTCCTCCCCCGTCAGGCTGGCGATCGAGGTGTCGGCGTGCGAGGACAGCACGTGCTCGATGCCGAACAGCGGGTGGTCCGACACGTAGAGGCCGAGCATCTCGCGCTCGAACCCGAGCAGTGTCTTCTTGTCCCACTCGACACCCGGGATGGGCGGCAGGACCGAGAAGTCGACCGAGGCACCCGAGTCGTCGTCGCCGAAGCCGCCGAACAGGCTGTCCTGCCCGATGGCCTCCTGGCGCTTGATGTCGACGAAGTTGTCGACGTACGCCTCGTGCACCCGCAGCAGCCCCTGCCGCGTCTCGGCGAGCCCGTCGAACGCGCCCGCCTTGATGAGCGACTCGATGGTGCGCTTGTTGCACACGACGGCCGGGCACTTGGACAGGAAGTCCTTGAACGAGGTGAAGCGGCCCTTCTCCTCGCGCGCCTGCACGATCGCCTCGACGACGTTGTGGCCGACGTTGCGGATGGCCTGCATGCCGAAGCGGATGTCGGTGCCGACGGCCGCGAACCGCGCGACCGAGTCGTTGACGTCGGGCGGCAGCACCTTGATGCCCATGCGCCGGCACTCGCCGAGGTAGAGGGCGGACTTGTCCTTGTCGTCGCCGACGCTGGTGAGCAGCGCGGCCATGTACTCGGCCGGGTAGTTCGCCTTGAGGTAGGCGGTCCAGTACGACACCAGCCCGTATGCCGCGGTGTGCGCCTTGTTGAAGGCGTAGTCCGAGAACGGGACCAGGACGCCCCACAGGGCGGCGATGGAGGCCTCGTTGAACCCCTTGGCCTTCATGCCCTCGGAGAAGGGGACGTACTCGGCGTCGAGCACCTCCTTCTTCTTCTTGCCCATGGCGCGGCGGAGCAGGTCGGCGTTGCCGAGGGTGTAGCCCGCGAGCTTCTGAGCGATCTCCATGACCTGCTCCTGGTAGATGACCAGGCCGTAGGTCGTGCCGAGGATCGGGCCGAGGGCGTCGATCATCTCCTGCTGGAGCTTGCCCTCGAGCTGGGGGTCGAGGGGCGTGAGCGCCTGCTTGCCGTTCTTGCGCAGCGCGAAGTTGGTGTGGGCGTTCACGCCCATGGGCCCGGGCCGGTAGAGCGCGAGGGCCGCGGAGATGTCCTCGAAGTTGTCCGGCTGCATCAGCTTGAGCAGCGTGCGCATGCCGCCGCCGTCGAGCTGGAAGACACCGAGGGTGTCACCGCGCTGGAGCAGCTGATAGGTGGCCTTGTCGGTCGTGTCCTTGGACAGGGCGTCGAGGTCGATGTCCTCACCGCGGTTGGCCTTCACGTTCTCGATGGCGTCGTCGAGGATCGTGAGGTTGCGCAGTCCGAGGAAGTCCATCTTGACCAGGCCGAGCGACTCACAGCTCGGGTAGTCGAACTGGGTGATGACCTGCCCGTCCTGCAGGCGGCGCATGATCGGGATGACGTCGATCAGCGGCTCGCTGGACATGATGACGCCGGCGGCGTGGACTCCCCACTGCCGCTTCAGTCCCTCGAGCCCCTTCGCGGTGTCGACGACCTCCTGCAGGTGCGGCTCGGAGTCGACGAGGGCACGGAACTCGACGCCCTCGCCGTAGCGCTTGTGCTCCTTGTTGTAGATCTCCGAGAGCGGGACGCCCTTGCCCATGACGTCCGGCGGCATCGCCTTGGTGAGCTGCTCCCCCACCGAGAACGGGTGCCCCATGACGCGGGCGGCGTCCTTGACGGCCTGCTTGGCCTTGATGGTGCCGTACGTGACGATCTGCGCGACCCGCTCGGCGCCGTACTTCTCGGTGACGTACTTGATGACCTCACCGCGCCGGCGCTCGTCGAAGTCGACGTCGAAGTCGGGCATCGACATGCGCTCGGGGTTGAGGAACCGCTCGAAGATCAGGCCGTGCGGGATCGGGTCGAGGTCGGTGATGCGCATGGCGTACGCGCACATCGAGCCGGCACCCGAGCCACGCCCCGGACCGACGCGGATGCCGTTGCGCTTGGCCCAGTTGATGAAGTCGGCGACGACGAGGAAGTAGCCGGCATACCCCTTCGAGACGATGACTTCGGTCTCGAAGGCCGCCTGCTTCGTCGCGTACTCGGGGACGCCGCCGGGGAACCGCTCGCGCAGGCCGGACTCGACCTCCTTGACGAACCAGCTCTCCTCGTTCTCCCCGGGCGGGCAGGGGAAGCGCGGCATGAACCGCCCCTCGCCCTCGGTGAACGAGATGTCGCACATCTCGGCGATGAGCAGCGTGTTGTCGCAGGCCTCGGGCAGCTCGCGCCAGGTGTGGCGCATCTCGGCCGGGCTCTTGAGGTAGAAGTCGTCGGCGTCGAACTTGAACCGGTTCGGGTCCATGAGGGTCGAGCCGGACTGCACGCACAGCAGGGCCGAGTGCGCCTTGGCGTCCTCGGGGCTGGTGTAGTGCAGGTCGTTGGTCGCCACCAGGGGCAGGTCGAGCTCACGGGCCAGGCGCAGCAGGTCCTTCTGGACCCGGCGCTCGATGTCGAGCCCGTGGTCCATGAGCTCGCAGAAGTAGAACTCCTTGCCGAAGATGTCGCGCATGTCGCTCGCGGCCTGCAGCGCCTCGCGGTACTGCCCGAGCCGTAGCCGCGTCTGGATCTCGCCCGAGGGGCAGCCGGTGGTGCCGATGAGGCCGCCGGAGTACTGGCTGAGCAGCTCACGGTCGACCCGCGGCCACTTGGCGTAGACCTGGTCCAGGCTCGCCATGGAGTCCATCCGGAACAGGTTGTGCAGCCCGTTGTTGTTGCGCGCCAACAGGATCATGTGGGTGTACGCGCCGGAGCCGGACACGTCGTCGCCGGCCTGGTGCTCCTCGCCCCACCGCACGCGCGTCTTGTCGGTGCGGTGCGTGCCGGGCGTCACGTACGCCTCGACGCCGATGATCGGCTTGACGCCCGTCCCCTGGGCCTTCTTCCAGAACTCGTACGCGCCGAACACGTACCCGTGGTCGGTGGTCGCCAGCGCCGGCATCCCCATCTCGGCGGCGCGGTGGAACAGGTCGCCGATGCGGGCGGCACCGTCGAGCATCGAGTACTCGGTGTGCACGTGCAGGTGGACGAACGAGTCGGTGCTGGAGGCGTTCTGCGGGGACATCGGGACGATCCTAAGCCAGGGCGGTGACGGTCTTCGGCGTGTCGTCGGACGTGTCGTGGGCGGGTGTCCGCCACCGCCCGGTCCGCCCTGCGCCGGCGGCCGTCGCACGCTGCGGGTGGGCCCTCGTGGAGGCGCTCCCACAGCCCCGGACGGACCGCGGACATGCAAAAGGGCCACCCGTGTGGGGTGGCCCTTTTGACAAAGTATGTTCGGCTGCGTCCTACT